>NZ_CP047241.1:3601840-3901994 GCF_009856625.1 Aquitalea denitrificans | reverse complement strand
TCACGGTGTTGCGCTATCAGAAGGGGCAGTATCACCTACTCAAGGCGGGGGATCTGAGCTACCTGCATTCTCCATTCTGAGTCCAGGCGTGGTTGGCGGCAGTGCTGCGGATGCTGCCGCAATCGATGAGCTGATATCCAGGCCAGTCCCCACGGTTTCAACTGGCTCATCCTGCATGCCAGTGCCGCTTGGACAGCCAGGCTAGCGTCATCCCTGTGTTCAGAAAACCAGGTACTTTCATGGTTATGCAAAATTTGCATGATGTGATTGCGAATCGGAATTAGCCAAGCCACCTCCTGCCGGCCTACAGTCTGCCCCCATCACTCCGCATGGGCGGGGACTACTGACAAAGGCTTGCTGCATGTCCACCCGTATCGAACACGACCTGCTTGGCGATCGCGCCGTCCCGGCTGCGGCATACTGGGGTGTCCACACCCTGCGGGCAGTGGAGAACTTTCCCATCACCGGCCAAACCATCTCCAGCTATGGCGACCTGATCATCGCCCTGGCGCAGATCAAGAAAGCGGCTGCCCAGGCTAACCGTGATCTTGGTCTCTTGGATGATGTGCGTGCCCAGGCTATTGTCGATGCTTGCGACGAGCTGGTGGATGGCAAGTTGCACGACCAGTTCGTGGTGGATGTGATTCAGGGTGGTGCTGGTACGTCCACCAATATGAATGCCAACGAAGTCATCGCCAACCGTGCACTGGAAATCCTCGGCCACGCCAAGGGCGAGTACGACAAGCTGCATCCCAATGAACACGTCAACATGGGGCAGAGCACCAACGACGTGTACCCTACCGCCTTGCGCCTGGCCACCTACTGGGGCGTGCTGCGCCTGCAGCGCACCATGTTCGTGTTGCGGGAGGCATTTGCGGCCAAGGCAGAAGAATTCAAGAACGTACTGAAGATGGGCCGTACCCAGTTGCAGGATGCCGTGCCGATGACGCTGGGTCAGGAATTCCAGACCTATGCGGTGATGCTGGGCGAGGACGAACAGCGCCTGAGCGAGGCCCGCGCCCTGATGCTGGAAATCAATCTGGGTGCCACCGCCATCGGCACCGGCATTACCGCTCACCCGGACTATGCACGGCTGGTGTGTCTACACCTTTCGGAACTGACCGGCCTCAAGCTGATGACGGCACCCAACCTGATCGAAGCCACCCAGGATTGTGGTGCATTCGTGCAGCTGTCCGGCGTGCTCAAACGCGTGGCAGTCAAACTGTCCAAAACCTGCAACGATCTGCGACTACTGTCATCCGGTCCGCGCGCCGGCATTGGCGACATCAATCTGCCGGCCCGTCAGGCTGGCTCATCCATCATGCCGGGCAAGGTCAATCCGGTGATTCCGGAAGTGGTTAACCAGGTAGCTTTCGAGGTGATCGGCAACGACATGACCATCACCATGGCTGCCGAGGGCGGCCAGCTGCAGCTCAATGCCTTCGAACCAGTGATTGCCTACAGCATGTTCCGCAGCGTGCGTCATCTGGCCAACGCCTGCAGCACGCTGACCGAGCATTGCGTCAAAGGCATCACAGCCAATGAAGCCAAGTTGCGTAGCGACGTACTCAATTCCATCGGTCTGGTGACCGCACTCAACCCCATCATCGGCTACGCCGCCGCCACTGCTGTGGCAGCGGAGGCACATGCCACGGGCGGCAGTGTCTACGATATCGTGCTGGAGCGCGGGCTGATGCAGCGTGCCCAGCTGGACGAAGCCCTGCTGCCCGAAGCTTTGACACAGCCACGCTGGCTGTCATAACCGTGTTCTGCTGTCGGTACTTGTCCGGTACCGACTTTCCTGTGTTGGCCGGGTAGCTTACCCGGCCATTTTTTTATTGCTTGTGCCAGTCAGGGACTGGATGTATAAGCTTATTGTGCAATGCACAATGGAGCTTGATCATGATACAGGCACTGATCTGGTGGCTGGAAAACAGCCCGCGCTGGCTGAGCTGCCTTGCCGAGCATGGCCGCAGCCAACAGGAAGTACTGCGTTCGGCCGTCTTTCACTCCGGCCATGTGCTGTGCAGCCAGGCGGCCATACCGGACAAGCTGAGCCGGCTGAGCCGGCGCGCCGGGGCCGATGCCATTACCTTGCTGCATGGCAATGCGCAGACCCAGTTGGTGCTGTGCCGCCAGTTGCCCTTGCCCCCTCACGACCCATGCCTGCTGTACCAGACCGGACAAAAATTGCAGCAGCGCACTGGCCAGCACCTGCTGCAGGGGCTGGTGGATATCGGGCGCGCCCTGTTGCGTTAGTCGCCGAAAGCGGCTTTGCAGCACGCTGGCGACAAGGCACAATGCCGGGCTCAATTCGCGCGAAAGCCCTGCCATGCCCACTCAGTCCATGCTCAGCCAGCCACAATTGCAACAACTGGCACCTGCCGTGCAGCAATACCTGTCCCGTGAATTGCAGGTGGAGGTGGGCGCATTCGACGCCCAGTTCCTGCTCGACTTTGTGGCGGCGCAGATTGGCCGGCAGATTTATAACCAGGCGCTGGAAGATGCACAGCAGGCACTCAGTCAGCGCATGGAGTCACTGCAGGCGGCAATCTGGGATCTGGAAAAGTAATCTAGCTGCCGATTTCTTGCTCGACCGACTACCAGTCATGCCAGCAGGGTGAACCGTCAGTGGCTGCCATCTGTCCGTCAACAGGGTTACAATCGGGTCTTTCCTCTTCCTGCTGCCATTGGCCATTGCTTCATGCTTTATCTGCGTCTGATGCTCAAAGGTTTCCTGCTGGCCGTGCTGATGGTATTGCTCGGCTTTGGCTACATGGCCTGGACCATTGTGCATTATGCAGACGAGCCGGCCAGCACGCCTGCCGATGCCGCGCTGGTACTGGGTGCCGCTGCCTGGGGTAGCAAACCCTCACCGGTGCTGCGCGAACGCATCAACCATGCGGTTACCCTCTACAAGCAAGGGCGGGTGCGCTGGATCGTATTTACCGGTGGCACGCCAGAACCGGGCTATCCAACCGAGGCTGATGTCGGGCGCGAGTTCGCCTTGCGCCAGGGTGTACCGATGACGGCCATGCTGGTGGAAAACGAATCCCGTACTACATGGCAGAACCTGGAAAATGCCGGCAAGCTGGCAGGTCCTTTCGGGATACATTCTTTTTTGCTGGTCAGCGACCCGCTGCACATGCGCCGTGCGGTGTTGATGGCGCATGATCTGGGCTTGGCCGCTGCACCGGCACCTACCCAGTCCAGTCGTTATGTCAGCTGGAGTAACAAGATAAAATTTCTCGCCAGAGAGACCTGGTTATATGTCGGTTACCGGGTATTTCGCAAGCTGTCCTGAGCCAGCGATAAAAGTGCGCTGCAATGAAAAAAACCGGCCTTTAAGCCGGTTCTTTTCTATAGGGTGGCAGCGAAATTACACCGAGTGCCACAAATCGATCAGATCACCCGCTTCAACATCGGAAACTTCACTGCGTGCTTGCAGCCAGGCTACCAGTTTGGCGCGGATTTCTTCGGTAATGGCTACTTCGCCCACCGGGAATACCACGCCTTCCAGGCGGCTCTTGCCATCGAAATGGCCGCCAAAGCTGATGGCTGCTTCATCAATGCAGTTCAGCCAGTCATCCAGCAGGCTGTCGGTATTGACATCGGCTGCAACGGTGGCAATCAAGTGGAAGCCAAGCTCGCGGTATTCACCCACGCGCATTTTCTTGCGTTGGCGATGGTTCAGGCGCTTCAGGCGCTGGGTGGAATTGGGGTTGTGCAGATCAGACATGAATGCTCCAGATACGAATTGACGCCGCGATGATAACAGGCATTGCCGGCCGGCAGGAAAATAGCCGGCCCGGCAAGGTCACTTACAGTCCGAGTTGCGCCCACAGGGCATCCACCCTGGTCTTGACGGCATCATCCATTACGATGGGGACACCCCATTCGCGATTGGTTTCGCCCGGCATCTTGTTGGTGGCATCCAGCCCCATCTTGCCGCCCAGACCGGAAACCGGGCTGGCAAAGTCGAGATAATCAATCGGGGTATGCTCGATCAGAGTGGTATCGCGTACCGGATCCATGCGGGTGGTAATGGCCCACATCACTTCCTTCCAGTCGCGGCAGTCCACGTCATCGTCCACCACGATGATGAACTTGGTGTACATGAACTGGCGCAGGAAGCTCCAGCAACCCATCATCACCCGCTTGGCGTGGCCAGGATATTGCTTCTTGATACTGATTACCGCCATGCGATAACTGCAGCCTTCCGGCGGCAGATAGAAGTCGACGATCTCCGGAAACTGCTTTTGCAGAATGGGTACAAATACTTCGTTCAGTGCCACGCCCAGCACCGCAGGCTCGTCCGGTGGTTTGCCGGTATAGGTACTGTGATAGATCGGATTCTCACGCATGGTGATGCGGTCGATGGTGAATACCGGGAAGTGATCCTGCTCGTTGTAATAGCCGGTATGGTCGCCATACGGGCCTTCCAGTGCCATGTCATCGGGATGGATATGGCCTTCCAGAACAATCTCGGCCCGTGCCGGCACTTGCAGGTCAGAGCCGATGCATTTCACCAGCTCGGTACGGCTGCCGCGCAGCAAGCCGGCAAACTGGTATTCGGACAAGGTATCCGGCACCGGAGTGACTGCGCCCAGAATGGTCGCCGGATCGCAGCCCAGCACCACGGCCACCGGATAGGGCTGGTCCGGGTTCTGCTGGCGGAATTCACGATAATCCAGCGCGCCGCCACGATGCGCCAACCAGCGCATGATGACGCGGTTTTTGCCGATGACCTGCTGGCGGTAGATGCCCAGGTTCTGTCGTTTCTTGTTTGGGCCGCGGGTTACCGTCAGGCCCCAGGTAATCAGCGGCGCCACATCGCCCGGCCAGCAATGCTGGATGGGCAGGCGCGACAAGTCCACCTCGTCACCCTCCCACACAATCTGCTGACATGGCGCCTTGCTGACCACCTTGGGTGCCATGGACAACACCTGCTTGAGCAAGGGCAGCTTGTCCCAGGCTTCACGCAAGCCCTTGGGCGGTTCCGGCTCTTTCAGATAGGCGAGCGTCTTGCCGATTTCCCGCAGTTGCATAACATCGCTGGCCCCCATTCCCATGGCTACCCGCTTGGGTGTGCCAAACAGATTGGCCAGTACCGGCATGCTGTATGACTGGGTATCTTGCCGGGGGTGCGTGAACAGCAGAGCCGGGCCAGCAGCCTTCAGCACCCGGTCGCCGATCTCGGTCATTTCCAGATAAGGAGACACCGGTACATCGATTCTTTTCAATTCACCTTGCTGTTCCAATTGAGCAACAAAGTCCCGCAGGTCGGCATATTTCATGACTGTTTCATGATCTTAAGCAAAGTTTTGACCGGGAGGTTTGGTTAACCTCCGCTTGAACGTCGCAAGCTACTGCCGGCCTATTAGAAAGTCAATTACGGTAGTGGCCCAAGACCGTGAACTTGCCTACACTCTTGGAGAATACAAAATGAAAAAGCTTGCTCTGGCTGCGGCCATCGGTCTGATTTCCGCTAGTGCCTTCGCCGCCCAAGGCGACATCATCGCGCGTTTCCGCGTGATCAATGTGAACCCGTCCTCCTCTTGGAGTAACGGTACTGTCGGTTCTGCGTTGAATCTGACCGGTGTAGATGCCAATGATGATACCGTGCCGGAACTGGACTTCACCTACATGATCACCAACAACATCGGTGCTGAACTGATCTTGGGTACCAGCCGTCACAGCGTTACTGCTCATTCCAGCACTTTGGGCGATGTTTCTCTGGGGAAAGTATCTGCCCTGCCGCCGACTGTTACCCTGCAGTATCACTTCTCCCCGGACAGCACCGTATTCCGTCCCTATGTTGGTGCCGGTATCAACTACACCCGTTTCTATAACAATGGGCTTTCCGCAGCTGGTACTGATCTGAACGTGAAGAAGAACAGCTACGGTCCGGCCCTGCAAATCGGTGCCGACTTCCCGATCAGCAAGAGCTTCTTCGTCAACGTTGACGTGAAAAAGATCTGGATGAAGACCGACGTAACCACTCAATCCACTGGTGCTTCCGTTGGCACCCTGAAGATCGATCCGCTGGTGGTTGGTCTGGGTATCGGTACCAAGTTCTAAGCAACTTGTTTTGCCGCAAGAAAGCGCCTCCTGCCGGAGGCGCTTTTTTTATTTCCGTGCAATAGAATAATGTATTCTAAATTTATGCATTAAGGAGATAAAAATGGGCAATTGGGCTAGCACCGCCATCCGCAAGATCGAAGCGGATTTCAACCGCTCCAGCGACACGCATCTGATACCGCTGCAGATTCCGGCGCTGCCGCAAATCCAGTTGTATTTCAAGGACGAGTCCACACATCCCACCGGTAGTCTCAAGCACCGCCTGGCACGTTCACTATTTCTATATGGCTTGTGTAATGGCTGGATTCGTTACAACACCACCATTATCGAGGCTTCCAGCGGCAGTACCGCAGTATCCGAGGCTTACTTTGCCCGTTTGCTGGGCCTGCCTTTCATTGCGGTAATGCCGCGTGGCACATCTGCTGAAAAAATCCGCTCCATCGAGTTTTATGGCGGTCGCTGCCATCTGGTTGACGACCCGGCCACCATCTACGAAGAGTCACGTCGTCTGGCACAAGAGTTGAATGGCCATTACATGGATCAGTTCACCTATGCCGAACGAGCTACCGACTGGCGCGGCAATAACAATATCGCCGACACCATCTTCAAGCAGATGGAACTGGAGCCAAATCCGGTTCCCGAGTGGATTGTCTGCGGTGCCGGTACGGGTGGGACTTCAGCCACCTTTGGTCGCTATACGCGTTATCAGAAGCTGGCCACCCAGATCTGCGTGGTGGATCCGGAAAATTCGGTGTTCTACGACAGTTATTACAGCGGAAAAACCGATTGCCGCTGCGAAGGCGGCTCCGGGGTGGAGGGCATAGGTCGCCCCCGGGTCGAACCGTCCTTCATTCCCACGGTCATCGACAAGGTCATCCGCGTTCCCAATGTGGCCAGCTATGCAGCCATCCATTTCTTGGAAGAAGTGATGGGGCGTAAGTGCGGTGGCTCAACGGGTACCAATCTGTACGGTGTCTGCGAGCTGGTTAGCGATATGGTAAAGAATGGTCGTCACGGCTCAGTCGTTACCTTGATCTGCGACGATGGCAATCGCTATCTGAATAGCTATTACCAGCCACAATGGCTAGATGAAAATGGCTACGAGATTGCAAGTTGGGTAGAACGCTATCGCCGTTTCTTCTATGAAGGGCGTTGGTAATTTCTGCGTGGCAATGCGCTCCTACCAGGCACGGTGCAGTAGCTGGTTTAGTCGACTTATCCGCATGTCGACAAATGCCGGTTTGCGGCACTGTTTGCTAATCCACACAGTGCGCATGCCCAGAGACTTGGCGGCATGCAGATTGGGGAGTGAATCTTCCACCATGATGCAGAGTGAAGGATCAAGTCTTTCTGCTTGTAGCATTGCCCGGAAGCCTCGACGGTCCGGCTTGGGATGAAACCGCATGCGCTCCATACCGTAGCAAGCAGCAATAAGGGGCCGAATGCGCATTCGATCCAATAGGCCCTCTATATAGTGCTGGGGCCCATTCGAAAGTACGAATTTGCGGCCAGGCAAGTGCTGCAGGGTTGCTGTCAGCTTTGGCTCCCACTCCAGCCAATCATATAACTGATCAAGCTGATGGGTTTCCTGCAGGAAATGATGCGCATCCACGCCATGATGGCGGACCAATCCTTGCAGCGTTGCCCCGTAGCGATGCCAGTACAGTGTGCGCAGATGGCGTGCTTCTGCTTCAGTCATCTGCAAGTGATGCTCCATGTACAGGTTCATCATGCGGCTGATCTGGGCAAATATACCCAGGCTGGCGTTATGCAGTGTGTCGTCGAGGTCAAAAATCCAGGTAGGTGAGGTCATTCGGTGGCTGAGTGGCAGAAATTGGCTGCTCATTATCATGGTGATATTTCGTTTGTGTCACACCAGAGTGGCCAGCAGCAATCTACTACGGTAGAGGGTTTCATTTAAAAACAATGACTTGAATATCGATCTCGGAAATATTGCATATTTCTTCGCACAAAGTGTTGACGAGGGGTGGGTGTGGCGGTATAGTTCGCCTCCTCAGCAGACAACGCAGCGACGGAAACGAAACGCAGCGACCTGCACCGCTCTTTAAAAAACAGAATAACCGATAGGTGTGAGTGCTTGGCGAAAGCCAAATACTTGCACTGCAAGACAAGAAATACTTGTTATTTTCTTTGATCTTGCGTGCCAGAAAATTTGCTATGAGATTGAACTGAAGAGTTTGATCCTGGCTCAGATTGAACGCTGGCGGCATGCTTTACACATGCAAGTCGAACGGTAACAGGGAGCTTGCTCCGCTGACGAGTGGCGAACGGGTGAGTAATGCGTCGGAACGTGCCGAGTAGTGGGGGATAACTATCCGAAAGGATAGCTAATACCGCATACGCTTTGAGAAGGAAAGCAGGGGATCGCAAGACCTTGCGCTATTCGAGCGGCCGACGTCTGATTAGCTAGTTGGTGAGGTAAAGGCTCACCAAGGCATCGATCAGTAGCGGGTCTGAGAGGATGATCCGCCACACTGGGACTGAGACACGGCCCAGACTCCTACGGGAGGCAGCAGTGGGGAATTTTGGACAATGGGCGCAAGCCTGATCCAGCCATGCCGCGTGTCTGAAGAAGGCCTTCGGGTTGTAAAGGACTTTTGTCAGGGAGGAAATCCCTAAGGTTAATACCCTTGGGGGATGACAGTACCTGAAGAATAAGCACCGGCTAACTACGTGCCAGCAGCCGCGGTAATACGTAGGGTGCAAGCGTTAATCGGAATTACTGGGCGTAAAGCGTGCGCAGGCGGTTGTGTAAGTCTGATGTGAAAGCCCCGGGCTCAACCTGGGAACTGCATTGGAGACTGCACGGCTAGAGTGCGTCAGAGGGGGGTAGAATTCCGCGTGTAGCAGTGAAATGCGTAGAGATGCGGAGGAATACCGATGGCGAAGGCAGCCCCCTGGGATGACACTGACGCTCATGCACGAAAGCGTGGGGAGCAAACAGGATTAGATACCCTGGTAGTCCACGCCCTAAACGATGTCAACTAGCTGTTGGGGGTTTGAATCCTTGGTAGCGTAGCTAACGCGAGAAGTTGACCGCCTGGGGAGTACGGCCGCAAGGTTAAAACTCAAAGGAATTGACGGGGACCCGCACAAGCGGTGGATGATGTGGATTAATTCGATGCAACGCGAAAAACCTTACCTGGTCTTGACATGTACGGAACTTGCCAGAGATGGCTTGGTGCCCGAAAGGGAGCCGTAACACAGGTGCTGCATGGCTGTCGTCAGCTCGTGTCGTGAGATGTTGGGTTAAGTCCCGCAACGAGCGCAACCCTTGCCATTAGTTGCTACCATTTAGTTGAGCACTCTAATGGGACTGCCGGTGACAAACCGGAGGAAGGTGGGGATGACGTCAAGTCCTCATGGCCCTTATGACCAGGGCTTCACACGTCATACAATGGTCGGTACAGAGGGTAGCCAAGCCGCGAGGTGGAGCCAATCTCATAAAACCGATCGTAGTCCGGATCGCACTCTGCAACTCGAGTGCGTGAAGTCGGAATCGCTAGTAATCGCAGATCAGCATGCTGCGGTGAATACGTTCCCGGGTCTTGTACACACCGCCCGTCACACCATGGGAGTGAGTTTCACCAGAAGTGGGTAGGCTAACCGTAAGGAGGCCGCTTACCACGGTGGGATTCATGACTGGGGTGAAGTCGTAACAAGGTAGCCGTAGGGGAACCTGCGGCTGGATCACCTCCTTTCTAGAGAAGGCGATTGTCAAGTACTCACAGCCTATCGGTTATTCATGATTTAAGGGTAGTAACTGGGTTTGTAGCTCAGCTGGTTAGAGCACTGTGTTGATAACGCAGGGGTCGTAGGTTCGAGTCCTACCAGACCCACCAGTTTGGGGGATTAGCTCAGTTGGGAGAGCACCTGCTTTGCAAGCAGGGGGTCGTCGGTTCGATCCCGTCATCCTCCACCATTCTTACAGTGCAAACAAAAGCGCACACAGCATTTTATTGCTGCGTGAATTTCTGTTTGCGTTGTTTTTACAATGCCCGATCTTTAACAAACTGAAGAAGCCGAATTAATTAGACGGCGAAATGAAATGCATGGAGTTAACTCTGCATGCAGGACAAATCGTCATCTTGGGAATTTGATTGTATCTAATGTCATGTCGCCATATCAAAAGGGGCGGTGTGACATGTCGCACAAACACAATTCTGTCGGATTGGTAATCTAGGTTACTGAAATGATAGGGTCAAGCGACTAAGTGCATCTGGTGGATGCCTTGGCGATCACAGGCGATGAAGGACGTGTAAGCCTGCGAAAAGCGCGGGGGAGCTGGCAATAGAGCTTTGATCCCGCGATATCCGAATGGGGAAACCCACCCGCAAGGGTATCCCAGACTGAATACATAGGTCTGTGGAAGCGAACCGAGTGAACTGAAACATCTAAGTAACTCGAGGAAAAGAAATCAACCGAGATTCCGTCAGTAGTGGCGAGCGAACGCGGAATAGCCTGTATGTGATAGAGATTGAGATAGTGGAAGGCATTGGAAACTGCCGCCATAGTGGGTGATAGCCCCGTACACGAAATTTCATTCTTGGTACTAAGCATACGAAAAGTAGGGCGGGACACGCGAAATCCTGTTTGAAGATGGGGGGACCATCCTCCAAGGCTAAATACTCGTGATCGACCGATAGTGAACCAGTACCGTGAGGGAAAGGCGAAAAGAACCCCGGGAGGGGAGTGAAATAGAACCTGAAACCGGATGCATACAAACAGTGGGAGCCTCGCAAGGGGTGACTGCGTACCTTTTGTATAATGGGTCAGCGACTTACGTTCAGTAGCAAGCTTAACCGCATAGGGGAGGCGTAGGGAAACCGAGTCCGAATAGGGCGCTTTAGTTGCTGGGCGTAGACCCGAAACCGAGTGATCTATCCATGGCCAGGATGAAGGTGCGGTAACACGCACTGGAGGTCCGAACCCACTAGTGTTGCAAAACTAGGGGATGAGCTGTGGATAGGGGTGAAAGGCTAAACAAACTCGGAGATAGCTGGTTCTCCCCGAAAACTATTTAGGTAGTGCCTCATGTATCACTTCCGGGGGTAAAGCACTGTTATGGCTAGGGGGTCATTGCGATTTACCAAACCATGGCAAACTCTGAATACCGGAAAGTGCGAGCATGGGAGACAGACGGTGGGTGCTAACGTCCATCGTCAAGAGGGAAACAACCCAGACCGCCAGCTAAGGTCCCAAATGATCAGTTAAGTGGTAAACGAAGTGGGAAGGCCCAGACAGCCAGGATGTTGGCTTAGAAGCAGCCATCATTTAAAGAAAGCGTAATAGCTCACTGGTCGAGTCGTCCTGCGCGGAAGATGTAACGGGGCTCAAACTGATAACCGAAGCTGCGGATTTGCACGTAAGTGCAGATGGTAGGGGAGCGTTCTGTAGGTCTGTGAAGGTGTCTCGAAAGGGATGCTGGAGATATCAGAAGTGCGAATGCTGACATGAGTAGCGATAAAGCGGGTGAAAAGCCCGCTCGCCGAAAGCCCAAGGTTTCCTACGCAACGTTCATCGGCGTAGGGTGAGTCGGCCCCTAAGGCGAGGCTGAAAAGCGTAGTCGATGGGAAACGGGTTAAAATTCCCGTACTTTTGTGTAGTGCGATGTGGGGACGGAGAAGGTTAGGTCAGCGGCCTGTTGGAATAGGTCGTTCAAGCTGGTAGGTGGTTAGGGTAGGCAAATCCGCCCTTTCATTCAACACCGAGAAGTGATAACGAGGGTCTACGGACCTGAAGTGACTGATACCACGCTTCCAGGAAAAGCCACTAAGCTTCAGCTACACAAGAACCGTACCGCAAACCGACACAGGTGGGCAGGATGAGAATTCTAAGGCGCTTGAGAGAACTCAGGAGAAGGAACTCGGCAAATTGATACCGTAACTTCGGGAGAAGGTATGCCTCTTTAGGTGAAATCCCTTGCGGATGGAGCTTGGAGAGGTCGCAGAGAATCGGTGGCTGCGACTGTTTATCAAAAACACAGCACTCTGCCAACACGAAAGTGGACGTATAGGGTGTGACGCCTGCCCGGTGCTGGAAGGTTAAGTGATGGGGTGCAAGCTCTTGATCGAAGCCCCAGTAAACGGCGGCCGTAACTATAACGGTCCTAAGGTAGCGAAATTCCTTGTCGGGTAAGTTCCGACCCGCACGAATGGCGTAACGATGGCCACACTGTCTCCTCCTGAGACTCAGCGAAGTTGAAGTGTTTGTGAAGATGCAATCTCCCCGCTGCTAGACGGAAAGACCCCGTGAACCTTTACTGTAGCTTTGCATTGGACTTTGAAGTGGTTTGTGTAGGATAGGTGGGAGGCTTTGAAGCCAGGACGCTAGTTCTGGTGGAGCCGACCTTGAAATACCACCCTGACCCCTTTGAGGTTCTAACCTTGGTCCGTTATCCGGATCGGGGACAGTGCATGGTAGGCAGTTTGACTGGGGCGGTCTCCTCCCAAAGTGTAACGGAGGAGTTCGAAGGTTACCTAGGTACGGTCGGAAATCGTGCTGATAGTGCAATGGCAAAAGGTAGCTTAACTGCGAGACCGACAAGTCGAGCAGGTGCGAAAGCAGGACATAGTGATCCGGTGGTTCTGAATGGAAGGGCCATCGCTCAACGGATAAAAGGTACTCCGGGGATAACAGGCTGATACCGCCCAAGAGTTCACATCGACGGCGGTGTTTGGCACCTCGATGTCGGCTCATCACATCCTGGGGCTGTAGCCGGTCCCAAGGGTATGGCTGTTCGCCATTTAAAGTGGTACGTGAGCTGGGTTCAAAACGTCGTGAGACAGTTTGGTCCCTATCTGCAGTGGGCGTTGGAAGTTTGACGGGGGCTGCTCCTAGTACGAGAGGACCGGAGTGGACGAACCTCTGGTGTACCGGTTGTCACGCCAGTGGCATTGCCGGGTAGCTAAGTTCGGAAGAGATAAGCGCTGAAAGCATCTAAGCGCGAAACTCGCCTGAAGATGAGACTTCCCTGAGGGCTAGACCCTCCTGAAGAGTCGTTCGAGACCAGGACGTTGATAGGTCGGGTGTGGAAGCGCTGTGAGGCGTTAAGCTAACCGATACTAATTGCTCGTGAGGCTTGATCCTATCATTTGAGTGGCTTGGGAAACCGGGCTGACGGATAGTGCATGTGCGACGCGATCAAAGATCCAAGACTAATTAAGGCGGGAGTAGAGAGGTGGGAGTGGGGAGTAAACCCCTGCAACTGACGAACTACCCCGAAACGGAGAGCAGGACAAGAGCGGGCAGAGACAACTCTCTACTCCCGACTCTCTACTCCCCACAAGGCTTCTTCAAGTTTGTTGACAGTTTATGTCTGGTGGCCATAGCGAGGTGGTCCCACGCCTTCCCATCCCGAACAGGACCGTGAAACGCCTTAGCGCCGATGATAGTGTGGCATTCGCCATGTGAAAGTAGGACACCGCCAGACTCCCCATACAGAAGCCCAGCTCAATCGAGCTGGGCTTTGTGCGTTTCGGCTGGCCCGGAGGCCGCCGTGGTTGCATATCCTGCTTGCAGCCTGGTCAAGATCTCGCTGTCGTAGTCTTGCACGGCGTCCAAGCCTTATACCCCTTCTGCATTGATGTGCTTTAAAAACAACAGTCTTTGCCACCGCGCCACCCCTTCTGGCTTGGCGATGCGACTTCTGAAAATGCGGCCCTTGGCCGTGTGGCTGTTCTTAACCGGGGAAAATCGGTGCCATGTTGCGGCTGCACGCTGCTTTCGCGGATGGTTGTGAGCGGATGGCAAGTGGTCGTTGGCTGGCTTGTTGGTACAACAATTCCACGGCTTGCAGAGGCAGCGGTATAATCGCACTCTTTTTTCAAAGCATTTGATAAGCACATGCCCTCGGCTATCGAAATAAAAGCGGTGAGTAAGCGCTATGGCAGCTTGCAAGCTCTGGATGATGTCAGCATCAGTGTTGAGCCAGGTGAGTTCTTTGCCTTGCTTGGGCCTAATGGTGCAGGCAAGACGACACTGATTTCGGCCATGGCGGGCTTGTCGCGTCCTGATAGTGGCAGCATCCGTATCATGGGACATGATGTGTTTCGTGATTTTCGTGCCGCACGCATGAGTCTGGGTGTGGTTCCACAGGAGCTGGTATTTGATCCGTTTCTCTCGGTGCGCGAGACATTGCGCTTTCAGTCTGGTTATTTTGGCCTGACCCGTAACGACGACTGGATTGATGAATTGCTGTCCAAGCTTGGTTTGGCAGACAAAGCCAATGCCAATTTACGTGCCTTGTCTGGCGGGATGAAGCGCCGCGTTATGGTGGCGCAGGCCTTGGTACACCGCCCGCCGGTGATGGTGTTGGACGAGCCAACGGCTGGCGTGGATGTGGAGTTGCGCCAGAGTCTGTGGTCTTTCGTCAAGGAGCTGAACGAGGTAGGGCATACCATCGTGCTGACTACCCACTACCTGGAAGAGGCGGAAACCTTGTGCAACCGTATTGCCATGCTCAAGCGCGGCAAGCTGGTGGCCCTGGAAAGCAAGGACAAGCTGCTGCAGCACGGCAAAGAGCGTGAGATTGCCTTCAAGCTGGCCGGGCCGCTACCGGAGAGCCTGTCCAACCGCAAGGTGCGGGAAGAGGATGGCAGAGTGGTGTTGCGACTGGCGGATATCGGCCAGCTGGAAGGGGTGCTGGCGACCTTGCGTGAAGCCGGTGTGGCCGTGCGGGAGTTGAATGTGGTCGAGATTGATCTGGAGAGCGTATTTGTGAACATGATGCATGGAGGACGTGCCTGATGCAGGGCTTCCTGACCTTGTTCCGCAAAGAGTTGGTGCGTTTCTGGAAGGTGGCTTTCCAGACGGTAGCCGCACCGGTATTGACGGCGCTGATGTACCAGCTGATTTTCTCGCATGTGATGTCGCGTCATGTCGAGGCCTATCCCGGTGTCAGCTATACCGCCTTTCTGATTCCTGGCCTGGCGATGATGTCCATGGCGCAGAATGCGTTTGCCAACAGCTCGTCCAGCCTGATCCAGTCCAAGATTACTGGCAATATCGTGTTCCTGCTGTTGCCGCCGCTGACTGCGCTGGAGTTCTTTGCTGCCTATATGCTGGCTGCGATTGTGCGCGGCCTGGCGGTTGGAGCCGGGGTGCTGGTGATGACGGCCTGGTTTGGCCTGCCTTTGCCCAGCAATCCTTTGTGGGTGCTGTTGTTCGCTATCCTGGGCTGCGGCGTGTTGGGTACCTTGGGGGTGATTGCCGGTATCTGGGCAGAAAAATTCGATCAACTTGCTGCTTTCCAGAACTTTTTGATCATGCCGCTGACTTTCCTGTCTGGCGTGTTCTACTCGATTAACAGCCTGCCGCCATTTTGGTACGCCGTATCGCATGTCAACCCGGTGTTCTTTATGATCGACGGGTTCCGTTACGGCTTTTTCGGCCAGGCCGACGTCAGCCCATGGCTGTCGCTGGGCGTGGTTGGTGGCAGTTTTATTTTGCTTTCCGGGCTGGCTTTGTGGCTGATCAAGTCAGGCTACAAGCTGCGCCATTAGGATCCCTTTTCAGGATGTACACATGATTTCTGCCGAACAGGTCAAACAATACATTGCTGCTGGTCTTCAGTGCTCCCACCTCGAAGTGGAGGGTGATGGCCATCATTTCTACGCTACTGTGGTGTCGCAGGATTTTGCCGGCAAGAGGCTGATCGATCGTCACCGTCTGGTGAAGGAAGTTATCGCCACCCGCCTGGCCAGCAACGAAATCCACGCCCTCTCCATCGTCAAGGCTGCTACGCCGGACGAGTGGGAAAAACTCCAAGGCTGATCCTTATATGGATAAATTGAAAATCTGCGGCAATGGTCCGCTAAATGGTGAAATTCGCGTGTCCGGTGCCAAGAATGCGGCGCTGCCGATTCTGTGTACCAGCTTGTTGACCGCGGACACCATGCGCTTTACCAATGTGCCGATGCTGCGTGACATCTCCACCACCCAGAAGCTGCTGCAAGGCATGGGCGTACGGGTGATGACCGACAATGTGCACGAAATGGAAATCACCGCCGATCACCTGGACAGCCTGGTGGCACCGTATGATCTGGTGAAGACCATGCGCGCTTCCATTCTGGTACTGGGCCCGACACTGGCGCGCTTTGGTGAAGCAACCGTGTCCCTGCCCGGTGGCTGTGCCATTGGCAGCCGGCCAGTGGATCAGCACATCAAGGGCCTGGTCGCCATGGGGGCAGAGGTGATCATTGAGCATGGCTACGTCAAGGCCAAGGCACAGCGCCTGCGTGGCGCGCACATCGTGATGGATGTGGTGACCGTGGGCGGTACTGAAAACCTGCTGATGGCAGCCGCACTGGCCGATGGCACCACCATTCTGGAAAACGCCGCACGCGAGCCGGAAGTGACTGATCTGGCCAACTGTCTGGTGGCCATGGGGGCCCGTATCAGTGGCATTGGTACCAACCGCCTGGTGATTGACGGGGTGGACAAGCTGCATGGCTGTGAATATGCCATCATGCCCGACCGTATCGAGGCCGGTACCTTCCTGGTTGCCGCGGCAATGACGCAGGGCCATCTGATCCTGCGTAATGCAGCGCCGCGCAGCATGGAAGCTGTACTGGATAAACTGGTGGAGGCGGGGGCAGTAGTCGAGGCCGGAGATGACTGGATCTCGCTTGACATGAAGCGCCGTCCCAAGGCCATCAATTTCCGCACCCTGCCTTATCCGGCATTCCCGACTGATATGCAAGCACAGCTGATGACGCTCAACTGCATTGCCGAAGGTGCCGGCGTGGTGACCGAAACCATCTTCGAAAACCGGTTCATGCATGTTCCGGAGCTCAATCGTATGGGTGCTCGCATCGAAGTGGAGGGTAATACCGCCGTGGTGCATGGTGTCGAGAAGTTGTCCGGAGCCACCGTAATGGCCACTGACTTGCGTGCTTCCGCCAGTCTGGTGCTGGCAGGGTTGGTAGCGCAGGGTGAAACCATTGTCGACCGTATCTATCACCTTGACCGTGGTTACGAGTACATCGAGAAAAAGCTGGGTGCTGTAGGCGCGCAGATCGAGCGTATCAGCTAAGGCGGTACCGCAACGCCGCTGTAAAATTACTTTTGACCAAATCAGGCATCAAATTCGGCTAAAACCGGTTTGATGCCTTTTTATTTGATCAAATAAATGAATTCCTGACACAATGCTGCAGCCGGATTGCTATCGCGACCGGCCAAGGGGGAAGTAGACCGGCTGGCGCAAGACAGCCCGGAGCTGCCAAGGCAGTGTCCCTGTCGACATCACAATAATCGAGCGGCAGATGGAGTTCATATGTTCACAACCATTAGAAACAAGATACTGGCAGGCAGCGGCCTGCTGATTCTGGCGGGCTTTGCCTTGCTCATAGGCTTGAATGCCTACTCGCAATATCGGCAGGCAAGCGAACAGGTACGCGAAAATGCCCGTCTGCTGTCCGCACGAGAGGCCGGCAATGTACAAGGCCTGCTGGAGTCCTCGTACCACGCCGTGGAAACCCTGGCCGAGGCCACCATTGCGGTAAAGCGCCGCCAGGCCGTAGATGGCAGGCAACTGGTTTCGGAAATGACACGTGCCCAACTGCCGCATAATCCTGATGCGGTTGGCTATTGGGTGATTTGGGAGCCCGATGCCTTTGATGGTCAGGACCAGAAGCTGGCAGGTACGCCCTTCAACGACAAGAAGGGCCGCAGTGGCGTTTACTGGTTCAATAAGGGCGGTAAGACCGATGTCGTGTGGGGTGGCGAAGGTGCGGATGACAGCGACTACTACAAGCTGCCCAAGGCCACTGGCAAGCCGGTGCTGACTGAGCCCTATGTTGATGAGGACATCAAGATCCTGATGGGGACGCTGGCCATGCCCCTGCAACTGGATGGCAAGGTACTTGGTGTGGCAGGCGTTGATCTGGCATTGGGGCATTTGCGTGAACTGGCCGGCAAAGTCAAACCCTATGGCAGTGGAACAATGCGCTTGTACTCCAACAAGAGCATGTTGCTGGCCGGCCCAGACCAGAGCCTGATTGGCAAGGCCGATGCATCGCTGTCGCTGGAGATCCGCCAAGCCATTGCGGCGGGTGTGCCAGTGGAATACGTATCAACAGACGGGCAGTGGAACTTCATTCTCCCCGTCAGGGTAGCCGGTGTTGCCCAGCCCTGGGCTGTAGGCATCCGCATTCCGCCCGCGCTAGCGCTAGCACCGGTATGGGCTGCAGTGTGGCAATCTGTCGCACTGAGCGTGGCCGTGCTGCTGGCCATCCTGGTATTGATGGGGCTGACGCTGTCTTATCTACTGCGTCCGCTGGGACGTCTGCAAAAGGCCATGAGCGAGCTGGCCGCAGGCGGTGGAGACCTGACCCGCCAACTGGCGATAGCCAGTCATGATGAAATTGGAATCGCGGCGACTGCCTTTAACCGTTTTACCGGCTCTTTGCGCACGATGATGCTGGAAGTACGTAGCCATGCCGCAGGTGTTTCCGGTTCGGTGCGTACCATGTCGCAGGATATCGGCCAGATACGCGACAGCTCATCCTGCCAGTCCGAGGCCGCCAATGCCACCGCCGCCAGCATTGAGCAGCTGTCAGTCAGCATTAGCCTAATTGCTGATGCCAGCAAGTCCGCCGAGCAACTGGCCAATGAGGCTGGCAGCATGTCTGTGCAGGTGGCGGATAGTGTGCATGCCACCTCGCGCGAAATAGGCGGTATTGCCGACACGGTACGCAGTTTGGCCTGTGTAATGGCTGGTCTACAGCAGCGTTCTGGTGACATCAGCAGTATTGTCAGCGTAATTCGGGATATAGCCGACCAAACCAATCTGCTGGCCTTGAATGCAGCAATTGAAGCCGCCCGTGCCGGTGAGCAGGGCCGGGGTTTTGCCGTGGTTGCTGATGAAGTGCGCAAGCTGGCGGAGCGGACTGCACAGGCTACGCTGGAAATCGGCGGTATGATCCAGGGGATACAGCAGGATACCCGTCAGGCGGCAGGTAGCATGGAGGGGGCAGTGTCACAGGTGGAAAGTGGCGTCCGGCAAGCGGAAATGGCAGCCAGTTCCATTTCTCGCATTACTGACAATAGTCAGCAGGTCGTGCGGACTGTGGGTGACATTGCTGTGGCTACGGCTGAACAGTCCACCGCCAGCCAGGAAATTGCCCAGCATATCGAAAGTATACATAACATGCTGCAGCAGTCCGATGCATCGGTAAAGCAAGCCTATCAGGCCATTGAAACCGTGCATCAACTGGGCGATGAGCTGGAAGGGCTGATTGCCCGTTTCCGGCTGTGACCAGACAGGCCGCGCATGTGTACTAGCGACCTGTGGGCCGCTTTTTTCTATCGACAGTGCTTAGTGCATTACCTGGATGGTTTCTTGCGGGTGTTCGGCACTGTACTCGGCAATGGCTTCTTCCAGTAGTTCTGGTGTCAGATATTGACCATTAGATACCGCATGGCGCAGACAGCGGGTGAGGTATTCCAGGGCTTGTTGCGGGATCTGGCGCTGTTCCATGATAGGCTCCGTTCAATTAATTTAGTAAATTCTAATATTTATTGAGGACCGGTGTTTGTGGTAGATCAAGTGCGTTGCGGAAGAATGAAAAAAGCAGCCTTGCGGCTGCTTTGATTTGATTCTGCAGAATGTGCTTACTGCGGTGCAGATGCTGCAGCATGCGCGGCTGCTGACGCTTCGGGATGACTGTCGTCCATCGCCGCCGGCACAGCCTCCACTGATGGTGCAGACGATGCTGCCGGTGCGCTGACCAGATCGTCGATGTTGACATCGTCGTTTTGGGTAGGGTTGGGCTGTCCCAGCTGGCGTGCCCGCAATTGCAGGTAGCCATCCCGCATATAGGTGTAAGGGTCAATGGCGGCAGTGGCCAGGCTGTCGTCCAGATCCAGATAGCGGGCACGGGTATTCACGCCGTAAACACCGTAGAAGGCAATGGCTTCGTTAGTGTTGTGATAGACCAGCTTTTCCGGGCCGTTGATGCCAAGGGATACGCCCAGACCCAGGCCGTCACGTACTGTGCTGGGGCCGAAGAAAGGCAAAACCAGATAGTTGCTGCTCTTCCAGCCCCAGTGGGCGAAAGTATCTCCCAGCGAGGTCTTGTTGTTTTTCAGCCCGGCAGGCGTAGCAATGTCAATCAGACCGAACAGGCCGAAGGTGCTGTTGAGCGCAACCCGCATGATGTCGTTGAGCGCCCGTTCCGGCTCGGCCTGCAGCAGATTGTTGGCTGCGCTGTAGACATCTTTGAAGTTGTCGAAGAAATTGCCAACAGCTGTACGGAACGGCCCTGGCGTGATGGCGTGGTAGCCCTCGGCAGCTGGCTTGATCACCCAGCGGTCTGCTTTGTCATTGAAGGAAAACATCGAGCGGTTGAATGACTCGTAGGGATCCAGCGGTGAACTCGGGTGGGTGTTGGCGCAGCCGGCCAGCAGCAGGCTGGCTGCCACCAGGCCAGCGCGCATGGTGAGTCGCGTGCCAGTCATGATTCAGTCTCCTTGCGGGCCGCCAAGCAGCGCGCGCAGTGCATACAGTTCAACAAGTTCGGACAGTCTGGCCGGCCAGTTCTGCAGCAGCAGTGGCTGGCCGGTTTGTTCTGCGGCGCGGCGGCAGGCCAGCAGCAGGGCAACAGCCGAGGAGTCTGCCTCGCTGATGCCGGACAGGTCCAGCTGCAGTGGGGCACGGGCGACACGAGCAGTCAGCGTGGCCAGCAGCTTGCCACTGCTGTGCATGTCCAGCTTGCCGCTCAGACGGCCTTGCCCTGCGGCGGTTTCCTCAAACATGGCGATGTTCCCGGCTTACTTGGCCGCCGGCAAGGCGGCGTTCTTGTCCTGCAGCATCTTGATCAGGCCATCGACGCCGCTCTTGTTGATTTCCTGGTTGAACTGGTTGCGATACACCGTAACCAGGCTGGCACCTTCCACGCTGACGTTGAACACTTTCCAGCCCTGTGGGGTCTTGTACAGGGTGTAGTCGACTGCAACCGGCCCCTTATCATTGCCAGGCAGGCTGACGGAGGACTTCACTGTGGCTTCGCGGCCGCTATTGCCGATGGTGGCATTGGGCTGGATGTCGATCTGTGCATTCTTGAAGCGGGTCATGGTGGTGGAGTAAGTGCGTACCAGCAGGCTCTGGAATTGCTGTGCCAGCGCGCTTTGCTGTGCTGGGCTGGCCTGACGCCAGCCCAGACCAACGGCTAGGGCGGTCATGCGCTGGAAGTCGAACTGGGGAATGGCCAGGGCTTCAACTTGCTGGCGCACCTGCTTGGTATTCTTGCCATTTTCCTGTTTCAGTACGTCCATGATCTGGCGTGAGGTTTCGCGGACTTGCTCGACCGGATTGTCGGTGGCAGCCAGGCTGTGGGCGCTCAGGCCCAGCAGGACAAGAAAGGATGCAATCAGTTTTTTCATGGTATTTGTCATTCTTGATGAGTTGTGCACAAGGACTGTCGTTATTGCGCTGCGGAAGCGCTGCTCTTGTTGTTGCCGCCACTGAAGCTGGTCATGAACTTGCCGATCAGCTGTTCCAGAACCAGGGCGGAGGAAGTCAGCGTGATGTGCTCGCCGGCTTTCAGTTCGTCCGGGTCACCGCCCTGCAGCAGGCCGATGTACTGTTCACCCAGCAGGCCGGCGGTGAGGATTTCGGCGCTGGCGTCACGGCTGAAGGTGTACTGCTTTTCCAGGTTCAGGGTGACGCGGGCGCGGTAGGTCTTGGTGTCCAGCTGGATGGCTGCCACACGGCCTACCACCACACCGGCTTCCTTGATCGGCGCCTTTACCTTCAGGCCGCCGATATTGTCGAAATCAGCATACAGGGTGTAGGTCTGATCGGCGCTTTGCGGCGTGAGGTTGGCCACTTTCAGCGACAGGAATACGACGGCAGCAATGCCGATTGCCACGAACAGGCCGACCCACAAATCAATAGTAGAGCGTTTCATTCCCTATTTCCTAGAACATGAAGGCGGTAAGGACAAAGTCCACCGCCAGGATTACCAGCGCCGAGGTCACCACTGTGCGCGTGGTGGCGGCAGACACGCCAGCCGCGGTGGGCGTGGCATCGTAACCTTCGAAAACGGCGATCAGCGTGACGGCAATGCCGAAGCACAAGCTCTTGATCAGGCCGTTCACCACGTCGTAATGCAAGTCGACGTTGTTTTGCATCTGCGACCAGAAGGTGCCGGAATCAAGGCCTATCATCACCACACCGATCAGGTAGCCACCAAAGATGCCCATTACATTGAACATGGCAGCCAGGATGGGCATGGAAATCACGCCGGCCCAGAAGCGCGGTGCCACCACGCGGGCGATGGGGTTGACTGCCATCACGCTCATGGCGTCCAGCTGCTCGGTGGCCTTCATCAGGCCGATTTCGGCGGTCATGGCGCTGCCGGCGCGGCTGGAGAACAGCAGCGCGGCCAGAACCGGGCCCAGTTCGCGCAGCAGGGATAGTGCCACCAGCGCGCCCAGTGCATCGGCAGAGCCAAAGCGCGACAGGGTGTTGTAACCCTGCAAGCCCAGCACCATGCCGACAAACAGGCCGGACACCACCACGATGATGACCGACATCACCCCGGCGAAATAGATTTCGCGAATGGTCAGGTTAAAACGCAGCAGGCTCTGGCCGGAATAGCGCAGGATGGCCAGCAGGAAGCGGGTGATGAAACCCAGCCGCCAGATGGCGTTGATGGTGGTGTGTCCAAGCCGGCGCAGCGGTGACAACAGCAGCTCAGTCATGCTGGCCTCCTTTCAGGCCCAGGTCCTGCTGCAGCGAAGTGCTGGCAGGGTAGGCAAAATGTACCGGGCCATCGGCTTCGCCCCACATGAACTGGTGTACCCAGGGGGAGGGGGAGGAGCGGATATCTTCCGGCGTGCCGTCGGCAACGATTGCGCCATTGGAGACGAAATAAACGTAGTCGACGATATCCAGCGATTTGTGCACGTCATGGGTCACCATGATGGAGGTGGTGCCCAGGGCGTCGTTCAGTTTCTTGATCAGATGGGCAATGACGCCCAGCGAGATCGGGTCCAGCCCGGTAAAGGGCTCGTCATACAGCATCAGCTGTGGATCAAGGGCAATGGCGCGCGCCAGTGCCACCCGGCGTGCCATGCCACCGGACAGTTCAGCCGGCATCAGCCCCTGGGTGCCACGCAGACCCACGGCAGACAGTTTCATGATCACCAGATCATGAATCATGCTGTCCGGCAGGCGGGTATGTTCGCGGATGGGGAAGGCGACATTGTCCTCGACCGAAAGGTCGGTAAACAGCGCGCCAAACTGGAAGAGCATGCCCATGCGGCGGCGGTGCTCGAACAGTTCGGCATGGTTCATGCCGGCAAGATCGCGGCCATCAACCAGTACTTGGCCGGAGCCCGGGCGGATCTGGCCGGAAATCAGGCGCAGCATGGTGGTCTTGCCGCTGCCGCTGCCCCCCATGATGGCGACCAGCTTGCCGCGCGGAATGACGAGGCTGATGTTGTTCAGGATGCTGCGTTCGCCGTAGGCGAAGCTGACATTCCTGAATTCGATGAAATGGTCTGAAGACACGGATTTTCCGGATAAAAAACACGGTGAAGTTACAGCCCGGTTTGGGCATGGAACAGCTGGATTTTATAGATTTGTATGCCGCTCGCCAAATATTGAAAGTTTCGGCATGTAACGATGGTGCCTGCCGTGTAGGGTGTCTGGCAAGTTTTGTATCTGTTAGTTTTTAAACAAGTTTGAAGCCAGGCTGAAAAATCAGTAGCCATATTATTTCATTGGCATGGTTGTGGGGCAAGCAGGCTGTTGTCATCACATTGCCGTAGCTTGAATGGTGGTGCAAACAAAAGACCCGGCGTGGCCGGGTCTGGTGTACAAGGCCGGCAGCAAAGCGCTGACCGGGTCGTGCGGCTTAGACGCCGCGCAGCAGATCGTTGATGCTGGTCTTGCTACGGGTTTGGGCATCCACTTTCTTGACGATGACCGCGCAGTACAGGCTGTGGCTGCCATCCTTGGACGGCAGGTTGCCGGATACCACCACCGAGCCCGGCGGAATGCGACCATAGCTGACTTCGCCGGTTTCACGGTCGTAGATCTTGGTGGACTGGCCGATATACACGCCCATGGAGATCACCGAGCCTTCGCCCACGATCACGCCTTCCACCACTTCCGAGCGTGCGCCGATGAAGCAGTTGTCTTCAATGATGGTAGGGCCGGCCTGCAGCGGTTCCAGCACGCCGCCAATGCCCACGCCACCGGACAGGTGCACGTTCTTGCCGATCTGGGCGCAGGAGCCAACGGTGGCCCAGGTGTCCACCATGGTGCCTTCGTCAACATAGGCACCAATATTCACGTAGGACGGCATCAGCACGGTGTTCTTGGCAATGAAGCTGCCCTTGCGTGCCACGGCACCCGGTACCACGCGGAAACCAGCTTCCTTGAAGTGGGCTTCGCTCCAGTCGTGGAACTTGGTGTCCACCTTGTCGAAGTAGCGGCTGACGCCATCGTCCTGCACCACGTTGTCGCGGATGCGGAAGGACAGCAGCACGGCTTTTTTCACCCACTGGTTGACCACCCAGTCGCCGTCCACTTTTTCGGCGACGCGCAGGTGGCCGTTGTCCAGCTCGGTGATGACCTGGCCAATGGCGGCCTTCAGTTCGGCGGAAACGGTGGCGGGGGTGATGTCGGCGCGCTTTTCGAACGCTTCTTCGATCAATGCTTGAATCGGATGCATGTGATGGAGTCCTTTGGCAATGTGAATGGAAACAGTCATAGCTGGTGGATGTCGCTTATATGGTTGTTGTCTTGACGAAGCGCACGATGCGTTCGGCGGCAGCCTGACATTCTGCCAGTGTCGCGACCAGAGCGATACGGATATAGCCACTGCCCGGGTTTACGCCATGCGCGGTGCGCGCCAGGAAGGAGCCCGGCAGCACGGTAATGTGCTCCTGCTCGAACAGTGCACGGGCAAAGGCGGTGTCATCGCCGCCGGGTACTTTGGCCCACAGGTAG
Organism: Aquitalea denitrificans; assembly: GCF_009856625.1. Lineage (GTDB taxonomy): Bacteria > Pseudomonadota > Gammaproteobacteria > Burkholderiales > Chromobacteriaceae > Aquitalea > Aquitalea denitrificans. Next base: position 3,876,928 of record NZ_CP047241.1, on the reverse strand, counting down.
AAGCTGGCATCCGGCAGGCTGACATCCAGCACCTCGGCCAGCAGCGGGGTGACGGCTTGGAACTTGGCGATGTAGGCGGCCCGGTTTTCCTCAACATGGGCTTCGTCATTCCAGGCGGCTACGCTGGCCGCCTGGATGGTGGGGCTCATGGCACCGCCCTGATAGGTGCGGTACAGCATGAAGCTGGCCAGCAGGGCCGCGTCGCCGGCAACAAAGCCCGAACGCATGCCCGGCGCATTGGAACGCTTGGACAGGCTGGTGAACATCACCAGTCGCTCAAAACCGCGGCCCAGCTTGCTGGCGGCTTCCAGTCCACCCAGCGGCGGCTGGCCGAAGTGGATTTCCGAATAACACTCGTCGCTGGCAATGACAAAACCGTAGCGGTCGGACAGGGCGAACAGGTTTTTCCAGTCGTCCAGCGACATCACGGCACCCGTGGGATTGCCCGGACTGCAGACGAAGACCAACTGGGTGCGTGCCCATACGCTTTCCGGCACGCTGGCCCAGTCGGGCTGAAAGCCAGTGCTGGCGGTGCAGTTGACATAGAAGGGTTCCGCGCCTGCCAGTAGTGCTGCGCCTTCGTAAATCTGGTAAAACGGATTGGGTGAAATCACCACCGGTTTTTCAGCCTGCTGGCTGTTGACCACCGTCTGCACAAAAGCGAACAGGGCTTCGCGGCTGCCATTGACCGGCAGCACTTCCTTCTCTGCATCCAGTTGCAGGTTGTAGCGACGTTGCATCCAGTCGGCACACGACTGGCGCAGCTCCACGCTGCCCAGCGTGGCCGGGTACACCGATAGTCCGCCCAGTGCATTGACCAGTGCCTGTTTGATGACCTCCGGCGTCGGGTGTTTCGGCTCGCCGATCGACAGGTTGATATGCGGCTTGTCAGCCGGGACCGCACCAGCCATCAGCTGACGCAAACGCTGGAAGGGATAGGGTTGCAGGCTGTCCAGGTGGGGATTCACGCTTGGTTCTCTCTGTTGCAGTGGGGGCTGGCCGGTTATGCTGGCCGCCGCTGATCCGGTTTGGCGGACTGTAGTGCAGTGCCGCAGAATCGCCCATCTTAAGAAATCGTGATGCCTCTTGTAAAACAAAAGCTTCTTGCCATTGTTGCCGTCGTTACCACAGCGCTGGTGTGGGGGCTGATGTGGTACCCGTTCCGCGTGCTCAGCCAGCAGGGTATCAGCACCGCGCATACCTCATTGCTGGTCTACCTGCTGGCAGCGTTACTGGGCGGCATGTTGTTCTTTGATGTCTACCGTCGCCAACTGCGCTGGCACCCGGTACTGCCGCTGCTGGCCCTGCTGTTTGGCTGGTGCAATTTCAGCTACACCTGGGCGGTGTCCGAGGGCATGGTGATGCGGGTATTGCTGCTGTTTTACCTGTCACCGCTGTGGACGGCCTTTTTTTCACGTTTGCTGCTGCATGAGCGGCTGACGCGCAGTGGCTGGCTGGTGGTGGCGCTGTCGCTGGCCGGTTGCATGATCATCCTGTATCGTCCCGGCCTGCTGGATGGCGCTGCGCTGCTCAGCCAGCGCTATGAATGGCTGGCGCTGTCCGGCGGTATCAGCTTTGCCCTGGGCAATGTATTGAGCAAACGGGCGCGGGATCTGCCGGTGCCGGTCAAGTCTGCCACCATCTGGGTGGGCGTGGCGCTGATGGGGCTGGTGGCATTGGGTGCGCGCCAGCAACTGGGCAGCTTGCTGGATGTTTCGTTGGCTGCCGCGCTGCTGCTGGCCTTGCTGGGTATGACCTTGCTGGCTACCAGCATCATTTCCCAGCATGGCGTCAGCCTGCTGCCGGCAAGCCAGACCATGACGCTGATGCTGTTGGAGCTGGTATTTGCCGCCATCTCGGCCTACCTGCTGGCCGGCGAAGCAATGAGCTTGCAGGAATGGCTGGGCGCAGCCTTGATTGGTGGCGCCAGCCTGCTGTCCGGCAATATGACGCAGCCAATGGCTGTCAGGAGGAAAACATGAATATCCGGCCCATGCTGGCGGAAGACTTTGCCGCGTTCTGGCCAACATTTCAGGCCATCATCCAGGCGCAGGAAAGCTATGCCTATGACCCGCAACTGAGCGAGGCGCAAGCGCGGGCACTATGGCATGAGCTGCCACAGGAAACATGGCTGGCCGAAGAGCATGGCGTGCTGCTGGGCAGTTACTTCATCAAGCCGAATGCAGCCGGGCCGGGTGGCCATGTGTGCAATTGCGGCTATATGGTGGCCCCGGCTGCGCGTGGCAAGGGCGTGGCGGCTGCCCTGTGTGCGCATTCGCAGCAGCGCGGACGCGCACTGGGCTTTCTCGCCATGCAGTTCAATGCAGTGGTGGCCAGTAATGCCGTGGCGGTCGCCTTGTGGAAGAAGCTGGGTTTTGCCGAGGTAGGCCGGGTGCCGGGTGCTTACCGGCACCCTAGCCTGGGCTTGGTGGATTGCCTGATCATGCACAAATGGCTGCAAGCGCCGGATGTCGACAAACCGCTGACGGCATCGGCCCCGTTGATTGCGCGCAAGAACATTGAAGCCGTGGTGTCGCGCAAGCGCAAAAAGAACTGATGGATCAGTAATGCGGCGGTATTTCGTCGCGCAGGGAGCCGCCGCTGTTGCCGCTATCGGGCTGGGCGGCCTTGAATTGCTGATACACCAGGCGCAGTTGCTGTTGCAGCAAGTCGATTTGCTGTTGCTGGCGGGCAATGGTGCTGTTGAGGCTGTCGAGCAGGTCGTCCTGGAAGGCGATTTTCACTTCCAGTTCATTCAGGCGGTCTTCGGTATTCATCAGTGCATTCTACCTTGCTTGGCATGGCGGCGATGTGCCTGAACATGTTTTGTGTTAGTGAGGAATAAGAATTCCAGTTTTTATTATTATCTGGAATTAAACAGCCCGGCTACGATGGTTCCATCGCCCTGCCGCAGTGCGGCATTTGAGGAGAATGGACATGGATGCCTTGCTGATTGGCGGCGACAGCCTGGGACAGATTCCCGATGTGCTGGCGCTGTATGATATCCGTATTGCCCGCCACATAACCGGTCGTAATACCCTGCACCAGCGCAAGTTGCCGCTGCCCAAGAACACCCAGATGCTGATCCTGCTTACCGATTTTCTTGGTCATAATGCCATGCGGCATTATCGCGATACGGCGGCTGCCCACGGCATTCCGGTGCTGGCCTGCCGCCGTTCCGCTACCGCGGTGGCTGAGCGTTTGCGCCACGATGGCTGGCAGCCGGCCTGACGACTCAGTTGCGTGCCGGCTGTACGCTGAAACTTTCGATTTCTTCCAGCTGCATGATGGCGCGTGACAGGTCCACCACGTTGATCAGATGGTGCTTGTTGATGGCCGATACCATGAAGCCCCAGTCGCTGGTCTGGGCATCCACCTTCAGGGCAATGCTGTCTTCATGCACGATCACGCCGAGAGTGCGCAGGTTGTCGCACAGTTTTTCCACCGTCCATTGATGTTCGCGCAGGACCGTCAGATTGACATAAAGGCTGAAGCGGCGTGGCAGCCGGTTTTCCATCCAGTTGAGCAAGCGCATGCAAATGACGCATAGCAAGGTCACCGAAATGGCTGACAAATAAAAGCCCACGCCCACCAGAATGCCAATGACCGAGGACATCCATACCGAGGCCGCCGAGGTCAGGCCGCTGATGGACATGCCTTCCTTCATGATCATGCCGGCCCCGAGAAAACCCACGCCGGTCAGTACACCCTGTGCCACGCGCGTCATGTCGCCGTGCATGATGTCGGCGTGGATGCCGCCATACCAGAAGCCGGAGTACCCCACCATGCTGATGACGCCGGCTGAGGCCATCGATACCAAGCCGTAAGTCCGCATGCCGGCGGCACGACCATTGGACCAGCGCTCATAACCCACCAGACAGCCCAGCAGCAGGCCGCCCAGCAGATTGCAGGTAATCAGCAGGTTGACTTCCCATTTTTGTGCCGACCAGTACTGTTGCAGCAGGTCGGCAAAGGTGATGCTCATGGCGTGCTTTCTAGTCGATTTTTTGCTGGCCGTATAGTCAGGCTAGGCCGGGGATGACGGTGTGGCAAGCCGGTTTGCGCCAGCCAGCTCCCCGCTTCAGGGCTGACTGTGTTCCGGGCGCAGGGCCTTGATGATGTAAAGGTCGAAACGGGTGGACTTGCCATCCAGTACTGCCGATGGCTTGACGCCCTCGATGGGGGAGCCCAGGCGTGGCCGCTTCACCACCACGCGCACCCTGGCGGCGGCAATGGCGGCGTCCAGCAGGCGGGCGCTGTCCATGTCATCGCCAATCACATGCTGGAAGGCCTGCATGTCCTTCTTGGCCGCCGCGCTTTTCTTGTCGGTATCTGGAAACATCGGATCGACAAACACCACATCTGGTCGCTCATTGTCGCCAAGCTGTGCCAGCCAGTCGGCTGAATTGGCGTGCACTAGCTGCATGCGGGATGCGATGTCGGCGGTCTCCGGCGCGCGCGCGGCGCGTTCCAGTGCATCAAACAGCAGGGCGGCAGCCACAGGCGAGCGCTCCACCATGGTCACCTGGCAGCCCTGGCTGGCCAGCACAAAACTGTCGCGGCCAAGGCCTGCGGTGGCATCGACAATGTGGGGCAGGTCTTTGGCACCCTTCAGGCCGACGGCCTTGGCAACGGGCTGGCCACGGCCACCACCCTGTTCGCGGCGGTGGCGCGCCGCGCCTTCAACAAATTCGGCATACACCGCGCCGTGCTTGCCGGTAGTGACCAGCTCCAGCCGCTCTGCACCCAGCTCCAGCCAGTAGCCCTCTTCCGGACGGCGAGTGAGCAGGGGGAGGGCAAAGCGGCTGGCGAGCAGGGCTGCCTGGTCGTGGCGGGCGCTTTCAGCGCAGAACAGCGCAGTGGGTGTCATGGGGCTTCCTTGAATCATGCCGGCACGATACGGGATGTATGGCAGTGCGGCAAGCCGCCTGTCCCTGTCGACATTGTCGTGCGCAGCAGCTGCGGGCATAAGGAACACATGCTGAAACTTGCACTGTTTGTGGCCGGCATTGTTTGCTGTGCCTTTTTGCCCGTGTTGCCCTCCCTGTGGAATCTTGCCGGTCTGTGCCTGCTGCTGTTGCTGGTGTCGCGGCTTGCCCCAGCGCGTCCGGCATGGCTGGCCGGTATGCTGTTGGCCTTCTTGCTTGGGCTTGGCTATGCCGACGCCCGTGCACAATGGCGGCTGGCACAAGCGTTGCCCGCGTCGCTATGGCAAAAGCCACTGGCCTTGCAAGGCGTGGTGCGTGGTTTGCCGGTATCCGGCACGTATGGGGTGCGCATGCAGTTTGAGGTAGAACAGGTGCTGACGTCGGGCGCACAACTGCCGGAGCGGGTGCAGCTGTCTGTTTTTGCCCGCAAGGGCGAGGCTACCAGTGATATGGCCTGGCATGCCGGTGAGCGTTGGAGGCTGACGGCGCGTTTTCGGCCATTACAGTCCACCGCCAATCCCCATGGTTTTGATGCGGAGCAGTGGTATTGGTCAGAGGGCATTCTGGCCACCGGCACGGTGCAGCCCGGAGCGCAGCGGCTGGGTGAGGCCAATGATGTCCTGGCAGTGGTGGATCGCTTGCGTGAGAGGCTGGTATTGCGTATCGAAACCGTGCTGGGGCAACAGCGTGCTGCCGGACTAGTGGCTGGCTTGACCGTGGGTGCCCAACAGCAGATTGCGCGAGAGGAATGGCAGAGCCTGGCTCGTACCGGCCTGACCCACGTGGTTTCTATTTCAGGCTTGCATATCACCATGGTGGCGGGGATGGCAGCGGCAATCGTGGCCTGGCTGCTGCGACGCTGGCCGGTCAGCTATTTGCACCCGCGCATTCTGATTGTGCTGTCCGGCGTGATGGCTGCTGCTGCGTATGCGGTGCTGGCCGGCTTTTCCGTGCCCACCCAGCGAACGCTCTACATGCTGTGCTGCGTGGCACTGATGCTGCTATGGCGGCGCACCTGGAGCGGGCTACATATCTGGTGGCTGGCCTTGGCCATTGTATTGCTGATCGATCCTTTTGCAGTGCTGGCACCCGGTCTGTGGCTGTCGTTTGGCCTGGTGGCCGCACTGATGCTGTCTTCACTGGGACGACGGCGTCCTGCCGGGAAAGTGCAGCAGGCATTGATGGGGCAATGGGCGGCTACCGTGGCTTCCCTGTTGCCGCTGCTCGCCATGTTCGGCAGTTTCCTGCTGGTGTCGCCGCTGGCCAACGCCCTGGGCATTCCCTTTGTTTCCGTGTTGCTGACTCCGGCCAGCCTGTTGGCGGTGGCGTTGCCCTGGGATCTGCCCTTGCAACTGGCCGGCTGGCTGGCGGAGTGGTTTTACCGTGGAGTGGACTGGCTGGCGCAGTTGCCGGTGTGGCAGGCTGCCGCACTGCCATGGCCTTTGTTGTTGCTGGGCGGGATAGGCAGCGTCTGGCTGCTGGCGCCTGGTGGCATGCCGGGGCGCTGGTTGGGCGGCAGTCTGCTGCTGCCGGTATTGTTCTACCAGCCCGCAGCACCAGAGCCTGGTACCGCACGCATCCGCTTGCTGGATGTCGGCCAAGGCTTGGCCGTGCTGATCCAGACTCATCAGCATGCCTTGCTGTTCGATACCGGTGCCGCAGGTGGCGAGCGCTGGGTATTGCCGCAATTGCGTGGTTTTGGCATCCGTCAGCTGGATGTGCTGCTGTTGTCGCACAATGACAAGGATCACGATGCTGCCACGGCTGATATTGCCGCAGCCATACCGCTGCGGCGCGTGTTGGCGGGCCAGGCGGCCACGCTGGAGCAATATGGTTTGACGGGGGAGATCTGCCAGCGAGGGCAGAGCTGGGTGTGGGATGGGGTGCGCTTTGATGTGCTATGGCCGCCAGCCGGCGCGCAGTTGCCTGATGACAACAGCCACAGCTGTGTGTTGCGGGTGGCCAGCTGGCGGCATGCCATCCTGATCAGTGGCGATGCGCCACGGGCGGTGGAGCAGCAGCTGGTGGCGGATTATGGCGGGCAATTACGCAGCACGGTGCTGGTGGTGGGGCATCACGGTAGCCGGACCTCCACCGCGCCGGAGTGGCTGGAGACGGTGGCGCCACAATGGTCAGTGCTGAGCGTGGGCTTTCTCAACCGCTACCGTCATCCGCAGCCACGGGTGCTGGAGGCCTTGCAGGCACAAGGTGGGGTGCTGCGTACCGATGCGGACGGCTTGATCAGCGTTGACATGGGGACGGAGCTGTCGTTTGAGTGCTACCGGATTCAAGCTGCGCGCTACTGGCGCAGCCCTGGCAACTGCGGGGTGGCGGCCAATTAAGGCGTATGCAGCACGCTGGCGACAACCCGGTTGCCATTGCCTTGGTATTCAACATTGTCGAAGGACAGCTTGCGCGCAATCAGGATGCCGCGGCCATGGCTGGCCAGCAGCGAGGCCGACGGACAGTCCTGATAGTTCTGCCAATCAAAGCCATCCCCCATGTCCTGGATGGTAAAGCGGTAGCAACTGGCGTCGCGGAAAAAGAAAATGCTGACTTCGCGTTGTCCCAGTACCGGATCGTGCTGGCGGCGTTCCAGTTCTTCTTCCCAGCCGCCTTCGGATTGCAGCCTGGTTTTTTCGGCGTAGCTGATGCCCAGGTTGCCGTGTTCGATGGCATTGACCATCAGCTCGAACAGGCCGGTCGCCACTTTTTCCGGTTGGGTGCAAGTGCGTGCCAGCAAGGCGGTGACGGTCTGGGCTTCTTTCAGGGTGCGCAGGCGGAATTCAGCCTGCTGCAACTGGGACAGCGCATCCAGGTGCTGCTTGGCCAGTTCTCGAAATGCCTGGTGCCGGTCCCAGTGGCTTTGGGCTGCCTTGACCACCGCCAGCAGCATATCGCGCGAGAAGGGCTTGGTCAGATAGTAAAAAGCACCCGCCTCCATGCCTTGCTGCACGCTGGAAGGGGAGCCGATGGCAGTTTGCAGGATGACGGGCAGGAAGTTGAGCTCTTGCGTGCTCTTGATGCGCTTGAGCACATCAAAGCCATTCAGGCCGGGCATCATCTTGTCGAGCAGCACCATGGACAGCGTGCTGCCTTGTTCTTGCAGGATCTGCCAGGCTTGTTCGCCATTGTCGGCGCACACGGTTTCATAGCCTGCAGTTTCCAGCAGCTCGGTCATCAGCTCCAGATTGAATGGCTCGTCGTCAACGAGTAAAAGACGGTGGGGCATAGGCTTCCTCGTTTGGCGTGTGATTGTCGTGCTGGCGTGGCAGCAGGGCAGTGAATACTGCACCGCGCGGGCTCAGGTTTTCGGCAAAAATGACGCCATGATGTGCCAGGATGATTTCGCGGCAGATGGCCAGGCCCAGGCCGGTGCCGCCAGCCCCGGTTTTGGTGGCGCTGCTCTGGATGAACTTGTCGAAGATGGTTTCGATTTCATCCGCCGGAATACCCGGGCCGGCATCTTCCACACATAGCATGATCTGTTCTTGCTGCTGGCTGTCCTGTTGCAGGCGTGCGGTGACGCGAATGACTTCGCCATCCGGACTGAACTTGATGGCATTGGACAGCAGGTTGCGCACCACCTGCCCCAGCCGGAAGGGGTCGATGTCTGCAGTCAGCTTGTCCGGCGTGCTGTAGAGGTAGATCCTGATATTACGGTTGCCTGCCAGCGGGGTCATTTCATCACAGGCTTCGCGCAGACAGTGGGTCAGATCGTAATGACCGAAATGGTAGTCCATCTTGCCCACTTCCATCTTGGCCAGGTCCAGCAGGTCGTTGAGTAACTGCAGCAGGCGGTTGCCGCTGCTGTGGATGCGCTGGAAGTACTGTGCCAGCTTGTCATCCTGCAGCTGGCGCGAGCGCGCTTCGCCGATTTCGGTAAAGCCCAGGATGGCATGCATCGGCGTGCGCAGCTCGTGCGACATATTGGCCAGGAATTCGGTCTTGGCCCGGCTGTTTTCCTCGGCCAGGGTTTTGGCCTGGCGTAGCGCGTCTTCCATTTCGCGCTGGGCAGAAAAGTCCTGGTACAGCCAGATGGTACCCAGCTTGGGCACGGACGGATTCACCGCCCGGCCAAACATGCGGCACCAGATGACCTTGCCGGAGCCGGTGCGCAGCTTCACTTCCGATTGAACCACCTTGCCGTCATTGAGCAGGTTGTACAGTGCGCGGCCGGTGCGCTCCCATTGCTCCTGGCTTTCGAAGTAGGGCAGGGTGGTTTGGCCGATGACCTCGTCTTCCTTGCGTTCGAACAGATCAAGGAAAGCACCGTTTACCCGGCGCAGGTGGCGGTCGACAATATAGGCCATGGCCATGGGGCTGGCTTCCAGCAGGGCTGCCAGTTGCCGGCTTTGTACTTCCACCTGCTCGGCCAGGCTGTTTTTCAGCCGGATCAGCGCGGCCTCCTGCTCCTTGCGCAGGCTGATGTCGCGGCACACCGCCACGTAGAAGGAGTCGTCCGGGACTTCAACCCTGCTTAGCGACAGTTCCACCGGCATATGCCGGTTGTCGCTGCACAGCAAGTGTGCCTCGAAGGGGCGGCCTTCACGGGCGGCGGCAATGGCTTCAAAGCTGATGCTGGGGTTGAGGCTGTAGAGTTCGGTCAGCAGCGAGCCGACCGGCAGGTGCTCGATGGATTCCGCGCTCTGGCCAATCAACCGGGCGGCTGCGGGATTGACATGGGTGATCAGGCCATTGCGGTTGATCAGGATGATGGCGTCCGAGCTGGCTTGCAGGATGGCGCGCTGGCGGGCTTCGCTTTCCGCCAGAGCCTGCTCGGAATGCGTGCGGTCGTTGATCTGTTCGCGTAGCGTGCGGTTGTTCAGTTCCAGCTGCTGGTGCTGGCGGCGCAGCAGGATACGCAATTCCCGGTTATGCGTAATCTGCCGCTGCTGCAGAATGAGCAGCAGGCACATGATGATGGCCGAGACGGCAAGAATGCCGTAGCCCTGCATGCTGAGTGCCGGCTGGTCTTCTTCCAGCGGGTAGGCACCAAACAGCAGGTCGTAGCCGCCGATATGGCGGCGCGTGGTCAGTAACGGGTTGCCTGATGGCAAGGCCTGTGCGGGCAGCGAGTCGAGGCTGGGGCGGTCCGGTGCTTCCTGATTCCAAACCACCAGGCGCACATGTTGCAGCGGATTGGGCTGGTCGGGGTTGTTCTGGCTGCTTTGCAGCAGTAGATCGCTACGCAGATTGACCAGCAACATGTGGCCGTCATCACCGAGATTGGCCATGATGTCCAGTCGCGGCGTGGCACCCGGCGTCAGGGTGTTAAACATGAGCATGGGCTGATTGCGGTTGCGCGCCTGGTCCATCTTGCGTCTGGCGTTGTCCAGGCTGCCCAGATCCATCCCTTGCGGCAGTGCGTTGCCGTCGTCCGGCAGATAGCTTTCCACCGGGTAGTACATCGGTTGCTGCGGGCTGGGGACCAGATGCCGGTCCTTGAGAGTACGTATGCTGTTGGCGATATTGGCTTCGAATTCGGCACGCTGGTTCGGGCCGATGCGCCGTACGATGCCGATACCGCCAAAACGGCTTTCTTCTTTCAGGACGGTGGGTGCCAGTTCGCTCAGATTGGGCGGGGTGCCCGTGCTGTGCCGCTGTCGGATCAGACTTTGTGCCAGCAGGTCGGTGCGGTCGAGCATTTCCTGTAGCCGGGTGGCCAGCAGCTCCGTTCCCAGCTCCCCCCAATGTTGCAGCTTCTCTTGTTCGCGTACCTGATCATTGTCCAGCAGCAGCGCATATTCAGCCGACAGCAGGGCAATGGTCAGGAGTGCTCCCAGCAGCAGGGAAGTGAGACGATTCAGGCTCGACATGATTTCCTGCCGGCATCAGGCCAGCGTGTGGTACAGGGCAGTAAACTCAAGCGATAGCTTGTGTTTGGGGTCCAGATAAATCATCGGCTTTGCCACATCGTGCGATTCGCGAATCTTTACCGACGCAGACAGCGGCGGATCCAGTACGGGCAGGCCTTCGGCGCGCAATTCGGCCACCAGTCGCACTGGCAGGCTGGCACGCGGCTGAAACTGGTTGACCACGATGCCTTCTACCTGCAGTGCAGGATTATGATCGGCACGGATCTCTTCCACGCTGGAGAGCAGGTTGTACAAGGCCTGGCGCGAAAACGCATCGCAATCAAACGGAATCAGGCAGCGGTCAGCTGCGATCAGGGCCGAGCGGGTAAAGAAGTTGAGCGCAGGCGGGGTGTCGATCCAGATTTCGTCAAACTCCCCAGCCACCTGGTCCAGCGCCTCTTTCAGCTTGAACATCTTGTAGCGGCTTTCCAGCTTCACCATCAGCTCGCTCAGTTCCGGATGTGATGCCAGCAGCTGCAGCGCATCAAAGGGCGTGTTGCTGACAAAGTCCGGCAGCTCCTTGCTGTACATGCTGATATTCAGCATCTGGCCAAAAAAGCCAGCGGCGGATTTTTCCGCAGCATGCGTCGTCGCACCGGTCAGGTAGTGGCTGGCATTGCCCTGGGCATCCAGGTCAATCAGCAGCACCTTCTTACCCTGACGGGCGGCCACGGCAGCCAGATTGGTAGTAATAGTGGACTTGCCTACCCCACCTTTCTGATTGAACACCACACGGCGGATGGCGTGCATGGAATCTCCCTTTGGCGACACTATATACATGCTGGTGGATGGAGCTGGCTGGCTGTTGTGTGCAACGGTTGGCGACGTTAAAGCCTGGCAAGGCTGATATACCGGAGTGGCATCCGAATATATCAGAAGCCGGCCAGGCCCTTGCACACGTATTGCATCTGCTGATAGCTGGCCGAGTTCTGGGTGACCGGCATCGCTTTTATCTGGCTGTCATTGTAAGTGTAACTGGCGATCTGGCGACCATTTTCGTCAAACAACACCATGCTGGTCAGGCGGAAAGTGCGCGCAGAGCAGTCGATCAGCCAGCTGTTGATGGAAATTTTGTGCCGTGGAGTGGACAGGAAGTTTTCTTTCTTCACATTGAAGATGGTCTTGCGATCGCGAAAGGTCACAACACTGCCTTGCGGCTTGATCGACAGCTTGTCCAGTTCGTTCAGGATGTTGCCATTGGGTGATACGCCCAGGTTTTCCCAGTCGGCATTGGCCTGTGACGGCAGGGGAACAGGCAACGGTTTTGGCCTGGAGGATGAAGTTTGAGTAGGGACGGTAGTGCAGGCGGCCAGCAGGCTGCCACAGGCTGCCAGGGCGAGCAGACGATAAAACATGCTTGATCTCCGGTGTAATGCCCACAGTTTCGCATAGGCGGCAGCGTGGAGGAAATCATGCTGGCACCAACGGCAAGTCCTGCTTGCCGCCACCGTGGTGATATTGCTTGTTGTGTGCCTGATGTTCGGGTCTGGATTGACGTCATTTCCATGTGAAAGTTTAAGAATTGTCTTTAATAGAAAATGAACTTTCAATATTGACTAATGGTCTCTCTGCTACGAGAGCATCTTTCTCTTCGTTTCACATTGTCTCCATCCAAACTTGATGCCGCCCCTTTCGGGCGGCTTTTTTTTGTGTAGCGGCGCTTTGCCGTACAATGGCTCCCTTCCCATGACTTCAAACAGGTTGTCGGCCTTGTCCTGACCGGATTATCTGGCACAGGCTTGGTGCTTACCCCGCATGCAGGACGCACTCACCTTACTTGGCAATATCTTCGGCTATCCGGCCTTTCGTGGTCAGCAGGCGCAAATCGTGCAGCACATTGTGGATGGCGGTTATGCGTTGGTGTTGATGCCCACTGGCGGTGGCAAGAGCTTGTGTTACCAGATTCCAGCGCTGATGCGGCCGGGGGTGGCCATTGTCGTTTCACCGCTGATTGCGCTGATGCAGGATCAAGTGGCTGCGCTCACCGAAGTTGGCGTTGCGGCCGCCTGTCTGAACTCGGCCACCGCACCGGACGATGCCCATGATATTGCCCGGCGCGCCCGCGATGGTTCCTTGAAGTTGTTGTATGTCGCGCCGGAGCGTTTGCTGACCCCGCGCTTTCTGGATTTTCTGGCGCAATTGGACATTTCCCTGTTTGCCATCGATGAAGCGCATTGCGTCAGCCAGTGGGGGCATGACTTCCGCCCGGAATACCAGCAGCTGGGCATGCTGGCCGACCACTATCCCCAGGTACCGCGCATCGCGCTGACCGCCACGGCCGACCCGCAAACCCGCGAAGACATCCTGCACTACCTCAAGCTGGGGGATGCACAGGTGTTCCTGTCCAGTTTCGACCGGCCCAACCTGTTTTATCAGGTGGTGGAAAAGCACAATGCCAAAAAGCAGCTGCTCGACTTCATCAATAATGAATATCCGGGTGCCTCAGGCATTGTGTATTGCCTGTCGCGCAAGCGGGTGGAAGAAACCGCCGAGTGGCTGAGCCAGAACGGCATTCCGGCCTTGCCCTACCATGCCGGCCTCAGTCACGAGGTGCGTGAGCGGCACCAGCGCGAATTCCTGCGCGAAGAAGGCATTGTCATGGCGGCCACCGTGGCTTTCGGCATGGGCATCGACAAGCCGGATGTGCGTTTTGTTGCCCATATCGACCTGCCCAAGAGTCCGGAGAATTTCTATCAGGAATCCGGCCGCGCCGGGCGGGACGGCCTGCCTGCCTCCAGCTGGCTGTGTTACGGGCTGAACGACATGGTGCAGCTCAACCAGATGATCCAGGGCTCGGAAATGGCCGAGCTGCAAAAGCAGGTGGAACTGTCCAAACTGGATGCCATGCTGGCCTTTTGTGAAACCGCCAGCTGCCGCCGCCAGCAAATCCTCAGCCACTTTGGCGAAGCCAGCAAGCCCTGCGGTCATTGCGACAATTGCCTGAATCCCCCAATCACTTTTGACGCCACCGTACCGGTGCAGAAGCTGCTGTCCTGTATCTATAGAGTGGAGCAGCGTTTTGCTGCCAATCATGTAGTGGATGTGCTGCTGGGGCGCAGCAACCAGTCGGTGCTCAGTTTCGGTCACGACAAGCTCACCACCTTCGGCATCGGGCGCGACTACAACCAGCGCGCCTGGCGTTCGCTCATCCGCCAGCTGGTGGCGCGCAAGATCCTGCAAGTGGACATCGCCCGCGGGCAGTCGCTGGTGTTGACCGATGCCTGCCGCTCCTTGCTCAAGGGGCAGGAGAAAATCTACCTGCGCCCGCTGGCGGAAGACAGCAAGGCGCGTAGCGTCAATACCGACCGCTGGTTGCGTACCGAGCGGGAAGAGCGGCTGTGGCAGGCCCTGCGCCGCTGGCGCCGCCAGACCGCTGATGAACACAATGTTCCAGCCTATGCGGTGTTTTCTGATCGCACCTTGCGCGACATCGTCGAGCGTCGGCCACAAAGCCTGCGCGAGCTGGGCAAGGTATACGGCCTGGGTGAACTGAAGCTGGCCCGCTATGGCGATGCATTGCAACAAATCCTCGATAGCCAGCAGGACTGATTCCGTTACAATCTAGGCACACAACAGACAAGCAACAGGCACGTGTCAGCGTGCCGGCATGGAGAATTCATCATGGCAGTCAACCTGACTCCGGTTAGCGCCGATCAACTGGCCATCATTGATGGCATCGAACTGAGCGTGGCAGAAGCCGGCATCAAAAAAGCCAACCGCAAGGATGTGCTGGTGGTGCGCATCGACAAGGGCAATACCGTTGCCGGCGTGTTCACGCAAAACCGCTTCTGCGCCGCGCCGGTGCAAATCAGCAAGAATCATCTGGATGCCGGTGTGCAAATCCGTGCGCTGGTGGTGAATACCGGTAATGCCAATGCCGGTACCGGAGAAGATGGCCGTCAACGCGCACTGTCGGTCTGTCAGGCACTGGCCGGCGAACTGGACTGCGCAGTTGAACAAATCCTGCCGTTCTCCACTGGCGTCATCCTGGAGCCGCTGCCTGCCGACAAGATCATCCAGGCACTGCCGACCCGTCGCCCGGCCAACTGGGCCGAGGCTGCCGAAGCCATCATGACCACCGATACCGCGCCCAAGGCCACCAGCCGCACGCTGGAAATCGATGGTCAGAAAGTCAGCATCACCGGCATCGCCAAGGGCGCCGGCATGATCCACCCGAACATGGCCACCATGCTGGGCTTTGTCGCCACCGATGCCCCGGTGACCCGTCCGGTACTGGAGCAACTGGTCAAGGAAGTGGCCGACCTCTCCTTTAACTGCATCTCGGTGGATGGCGATACCTCCACCAACGACAGCTTCATCCTGGTGTCCACTGGCAAGAGCGCCGCGCCGCGTATCGATTCGGTCAATCACCCGGCCTACGCCGTCCTCAAGGCAGCGCTGGTCGATGTGGCCACCGAACTGGCCCAGGCCATCATCCGCGACGGTGAAGGTGCCACCAAGTTCATCAGCGTCAAGGTGGAAGGCGGTCGTTCCGTTGCCGAGTGCAAGGACGTGGCCTACGCCATCGCCCGTTCGCCGCTGGTCAAGACTGCCTTCTTCGCCTCCGACCCGAACCTGGGACGTTTGCTGTGCGCCATCGGCTATGCTGGCGTCAGCGATCTGGATGTCGATCGCCTCTCCTTGTATCTGGATGATGTACTGGTTGCCTGCAATGGCGGTCGCAACCCGGAATACAAAGAAGAAGATGGTCAGCGTGTGATGAGCCAGAGCGAAATCACCGTTCGCGTGGTGCTGGGGCGTGGTGCGGCCCAAGCCACGGTCTGGACCTGCGACTTCTCTTATGATTATGTGAAAATCAATGCCGACTACCGTAGCTGATACAGCTACCCAGTAGTCCCTGATACAAAAAGCCCGGCCCCGCCGGGCTTTTTGCTGCCGGTGGCAGTGCGCTGACCAGCTTTTTGCGCCAGCCAGCCCCACCTATCACGGCAAGTGCGAACGGGGACCCGCCGGTTTCTACGCATCCGCAGCAAGGCTGTAATAAAACCCCCATCGCATAAGCCTTTGTCGCTCAGTTACTTAGCGCGCTCTTGGCCGGGATGTTGGCAGAATGTGCAGATTTCTTCGCACAAAGTGTTGACGAGGGTAGGGCGTGGCGGTATAGTTCGCCTCCTCAGCAGACAACGCAGCGACGGAAACGAAACGCAGCGACCTGCACCGCTCTTTAAAAAACAGAATAACCGATAGGTGTGAGTGCTTGGCGAAAGCCAAATACTTGCACTGCAAGACAAGAAATACTTGTTATTTTCTTTGATCTTGCGTGCCAGAAAATTTGCTATGAGATTGAACTGAAGAGTTTGATCCTGGCTCAGATTGAACGCTGGCGGCATGCTTTACACATGCAAGTCGAACGGTAACAGGGAGCTTGCTCCGCTGACGAGTGGCGAACGGGTGAGTAATGCGTCGGAACGTGCCGAGTAGTGGGGGATAACTATCCGAAAGGATAGCTAATACCGCATACGCTTTGAGAAGGAAAGCAGGGGATCGCAAGACCTTGCGCTATTCGAGCGGCCGACGTCTGATTAGCTAGTTGGTGAGGTAAAGGCTCACCAAGGCATCGATCAGTAGCGGGTCTGAGAGGATGATCCGCCACACTGGGACTGAGACACGGCCCAGACTCCTACGGGAGGCAGCAGTGGGGAATTTTGGACAATGGGCGCAAGCCTGATCCAGCCATGCCGCGTGTCTGAAGAAGGCCTTCGGGTTGTAAAGGACTTTTGTCAGGGAGGAAATCCCTAAGGTTAATACCCTTGGGGGATGACAGTACCTGAAGAATAAGCACCGGCTAACTACGTGCCAGCAGCCGCGGTAATACGTAGGGTGCAAGCGTTAATCGGAATTACTGGGCGTAAAGCGTGCGCAGGCGGTTGTGTAAGTCTGATGTGAAAGCCCCGGGCTCAACCTGGGAACTGCATTGGAGACTGCACGGCTAGAGTGCGTCAGAGGGGGGTAGAATTCCGCGTGTAGCAGTGAAATGCGTAGAGATGCGGAGGAATACCGATGGCGAAGGCAGCCCCCTGGGATGACACTGACGCTCATGCACGAAAGCGTGGGGAGCAAACAGGATTAGATACCCTGGTAGTCCACGCCCTAAACGATGTCAACTAGCTGTTGGGGGTTTGAATCCTTGGTAGCGTAGCTAACGCGAGAAGTTGACCGCCTGGGGAGTACGGCCGCAAGGTTAAAACTCAAAGGAATTGACGGGGACCCGCACAAGCGGTGGATGATGTGGATTAATTCGATGCAACGCGAAAAACCTTACCTGGTCTTGACATGTACGGAACTTGCCAGAGATGGCTTGGTGCCCGAAAGGGAGCCGTAACACAGGTGCTGCATGGCTGTCGTCAGCTCGTGTCGTGAGATGTTGGGTTAAGTCCCGCAACGAGCGCAACCCTTGCCATTAGTTGCTACCATTTAGTTGAGCACTCTAATGGGACTGCCGGTGACAAACCGGAGGAAGGTGGGGATGACGTCAAGTCCTCATGGCCCTTATGACCAGGGCTTCACACGTCATACAATGGTCGGTACAGAGGGTAGCCAAGCCGCGAGGTGGAGCCAATCTCATAAAACCGATCGTAGTCCGGATCGCACTCTGCAACTCGAGTGCGTGAAGTCGGAATCGCTAGTAATCGCAGATCAGCATGCTGCGGTGAATACGTTCCCGGGTCTTGTACACACCGCCCGTCACACCATGGGAGTGAGTTTCACCAGAAGTGGGTAGGCTAACCGTAAGGAGGCCGCTTACCACGGTGGGATTCATGACTGGGGTGAAGTCGTAACAAGGTAGCCGTAGGGGAACCTGCGGCTGGATCACCTCCTTTCTAGAGAAGGCGATTGTCAAGTACTCACAGCCTATCGGTTATTCATGATTTAAGGGTAGTAACTGGGTTTGTAGCTCAGCTGGTTAGAGCACTGTGTTGATAACGCAGGGGTCGTAGGTTCGAGTCCTACCAGACCCACCAGTTTGGGGGATTAGCTCAGTTGGGAGAGCACCTGCTTTGCAAGCAGGGGGTCGTCGGTTCGATCCCGTCATCCTCCACCATTCTTACAGTGCAAACAAAAGCGCACACAGCATTTTATTGCTGCGTGAATTTCTGTTTGCGTTGTTTTTACAATGCCCGATCTTTAACAAACTGAAGAAGCCGAATTAATTAGACGGCGAAATGAAATGCATGGAGTTAACTCTGCATGCAGGACAAATCGTCATCTTGGGAATTTGATTGTATCTAATGTCATGTCGCCATATCAAAAGGGGCGGTGTGACATGTCGCACAAACACAATTCTGTCGGATTGGTAATCTAGGTTACTGAAATGATAGGGTCAAGCGACTAAGTGCATCTGGTGGATGCCTTGGCGATCACAGGCGATGAAGGACGTGTAAGCCTGCGAAAAGCGCGGGGGAGCTGGCAATAGAGCTTTGATCCCGCGATATCCGAATGGGGAAACCCACCCGCAAGGGTATCCCAGACTGAATACATAGGTCTGTGGAAGCGAACCGAGTGAACTGAAACATCTAAGTAACTCGAGGAAAAGAAATCAACCGAGATTCCGTCAGTAGTGGCGAGCGAACGCGGAATAGCCTGTATGTGATAGAGATTGAGATAGTGGAAGGCATTGGAAACTGCCGCCATAGTGGGTGATAGCCCCGTACACGAAATTTCATTCTTGGTACTAAGCATACGAAAAGTAGGGCGGGACACGCGAAATCCTGTTTGAAGATGGGGGGACCATCCTCCAAGGCTAAATACTCGTGATCGACCGATAGTGAACCAGTACCGTGAGGGAAAGGCGAAAAGAACCCCGGGAGGGGAGTGAAATAGAACCTGAAACCGGATGCATACAAACAGTGGGAGCCTCGCAAGGGGTGACTGCGTACCTTTTGTATAATGGGTCAGCGACTTACGTTCAGTAGCAAGCTTAACCGCATAGGGGAGGCGTAGGGAAACCGAGTCCGAATAGGGCGCTTTAGTTGCTGGGCGTAGACCCGAAACCGAGTGATCTATCCATGGCCAGGATGAAGGTGCGGTAACACGCACTGGAGGTCCGAACCCACTAGTGTTGCAAAACTAGGGGATGAGCTGTGGATAGGGGTGAAAGGCTAAACAAACTCGGAGATAGCTGGTTCTCCCCGAAAACTATTTAGGTAGTGCCTCATGTATCACTTCCGGGGGTAAAGCACTGTTATGGCTAGGGGGTCATTGCGATTTACCAAACCATGGCAAACTCTGAATACCGGAAAGTGCGAGCATGGGAGACAGACGGTGGGTGCTAACGTCCATCGTCAAGAGGGAAACAACCCAGACCGCCAGCTAAGGTCCCAAATGATCAGTTAAGTGGTAAACGAAGTGGGAAGGCCCAGACAGCCAGGATGTTGGCTTAGAAGCAGCCATCATTTAAAGAAAGCGTAATAGCTCACTGGTCGAGTCGTCCTGCGCGGAAGATGTAACGGGGCTCAAACTGATAACCGAAGCTGCGGATTTGCACGTAAGTGCAGATGGTAGGGGAGCGTTCTGTAGGTCTGTGAAGGTGTCTCGAAAGGGATGCTGGAGATATCAGAAGTGCGAATGCTGACATGAGTAGCGATAAAGCGGGTGAAAAGCCCGCTCGCCGAAAGCCCAAGGTTTCCTACGCAACGTTCATCGGCGTAGGGTGAGTCGGCCCCTAAGGCGAGGCTGAAAAGCGTAGTCGATGGGAAACGGGTTAAAATTCCCGTACTTTTGTGTAGTGCGATGTGGGGACGGAGAAGGTTAGGTCAGCGGCCTGTTGGAATAGGTCGTTCAAGCTGGTAGGTGGTTAGGGTAGGCAAATCCGCCCTTTCATTCAACACCGAGAAGTGATAACGAGGGTCTACGGACCTGAAGTGACTGATACCACGCTTCCAGGAAAAGCCACTAAGCTTCAGCTACACAAGAACCGTACCGCAAACCGACACAGGTGGGCAGGATGAGAATTCTAAGGCGCTTGAGAGAACTCAGGAGAAGGAACTCGGCAAATTGATACCGTAACTTCGGGAGAAGGTATGCCTCTTTAGGTGAAATCCCTTGCGGATGGAGCTTGGAGAGGTCGCAGAGAATCGGTGGCTGCGACTGTTTATCAAAAACACAGCACTCTGCCAACACGAAAGTGGACGTATAGGGTGTGACGCCTGCCCGGTGCTGGAAGGTTAAGTGATGGGGTGCAAGCTCTTGATCGAAGCCCCAGTAAACGGCGGCCGTAACTATAACGGTCCTAAGGTAGCGAAATTCCTTGTCGGGTAAGTTCCGACCCGCACGAATGGCGTAACGATGGCCACACTGTCTCCTCCTGAGACTCAGCGAAGTTGAAGTGTTTGTGAAGATGCAATCTCCCCGCTGCTAGACGGAAAGACCCCGTGAACCTTTACTGTAGCTTTGCATTGGACTTTGAAGTGGTTTGTGTAGGATAGGTGGGAGGCTTTGAAGCCAGGACGCTAGTTCTGGTGGAGCCGACCTTGAAATACCACCCTGACCCCTTTGAGGTTCTAACCTTGGTCCGTTATCCGGATCGGGGACAGTGCATGGTAGGCAGTTTGACTGGGGCGGTCTCCTCCCAAAGTGTAACGGAGGAGTTCGAAGGTTACCTAGGTACGGTCGGAAATCGTGCTGATAGTGCAATGGCAAAAGGTAGCTTAACTGCGAGACCGACAAGTCGAGCAGGTGCGAAAGCAGGACATAGTGATCCGGTGGTTCTGAATGGAAGGGCCATCGCTCAACGGATAAAAGGTACTCCGGGGATAACAGGCTGATACCGCCCAAGAGTTCACATCGACGGCGGTGTTTGGCACCTCGATGTCGGCTCATCACATCCTGGGGCTGTAGCCGGTCCCAAGGGTATGGCTGTTCGCCATTTAAAGTGGTACGTGAGCTGGGTTCAAAACGTCGTGAGACAGTTTGGTCCCTATCTGCAGTGGGCGTTGGAAGTTTGACGGGGGCTGCTCCTAGTACGAGAGGACCGGAGTGGACGAACCTCTGGTGTACCGGTTGTCACGCCAGTGGCATTGCCGGGTAGCTAAGTTCGGAAGAGATAAGCGCTGAAAGCATCTAAGCGCGAAACTCGCCTGAAGATGAGACTTCCCTGAGGGCTAGACCCTCCTGAAGAGTCGTTCGAGACCAGGACGTTGATAGGTCGGGTGTGGAAGCGCTGTGAGGCGTTAAGCTAACCGATACTAATTGCTCGTGAGGCTTGATCCTATCATTTGAGTGGCTTGGGAAACCGGGCTGACGGATAGTGCATGTGCGACGCGATCAAAGATCCAAGACTAATTAAGGCGGGAGTAGAGAGGTGGGAGTGGGGAGTAAACCCCTGCAACTGACGAACTACCCCCGAAACGGAGAGCAGGACAAGAGCGGGCAGAGACAACTCTCTACTCCCGACTCTCTACTCCCCACAAGGCTTCTTCAAGTTTGTTGACAGTTTATGTCTGGTGGCCATAGCGAGGTGGTCCCACGCCTTCCCATCCCGAACAGGACCGTGAAACGCCTTAGCGCCGATGATAGTGTGGCATTCGCCATGTGAAAGTAGGACACCGCCAGACTCCCCATACAGAAGCCCAGCTCAATCGAGCTGGGCTTTGATTTACCCGATGTCTTGCTGTCGAGTTTCTCCGGCAAGCTTTGGTTTACAGCTTGATGTTTGGTGGCCATAGCGAGGTGGTCCCACGCCTTCCCATCCCGAACAGGACCGTGAAACGCCTTAGCGCCGATGATAGTGTGGCATTCGCCATGTGAAAGTAGGACACCGCCAAACTCCCCATTCGCCAGCTAGCTGGCAGTAAAAAGCCCGGACAGATGCTCCGGGCTTTTTGCATTTTGAGCGGGTGCTTAGATCTTGTTATCGACGGAATGCAATAATTCCTCGATTTCTGCTTCGTTGAATATCTTGATGCCATGCTGGTGGAGCAGGCTGCTGCATACACCTTCGCCTGGTTGGCGTTGACCACTGAAGCTGCCATCGTAGATTTGCCGGTTGCCGCATGACGGGCTATTGGCCTTGAGTAATGCCAGATGACAGGCATGCTGTTGCGCCAGTGCCAGGCTATGCTCTGCGCCACGCACGAAGGCTGCGGTGACGTCTTGGCCATCTGCGGTCATGACCTGTGCTGTGCCTTGCCATACGGCAGCCCCGTCACCGCCACAAACTTCTGCAGCCGGGCGTGGTACGGGCAGCCCCCCGGCACATTCCGGACAGGTGGGAATCAGCCGGAAACGCTCGGCCAGTGCAGCCTGTTGATCTGGTGCTTGTCCTTTTGCCTGACCATCGTAGCGGACAGCTTCGCCTAGCAGGCAGGCGCTGATCAGTAATGCGGGTTTGTTGGTGCTCACAATAAGGGCTCTACCAGTTGGGCCAGTCGCAGTGCCGACTGGTGAATATCATTTTCCTCGACCCCGGCATAGCCAAGGACCAGCCCGTTGCGGTGTTCTGCACCCAGGAAATGGCGCGACAGCGGGCGTAGCCATAACTGCTCGCTTGCGGCTTGCTGGCTTAGCTGCTGGTCACTGACCGACGGGGGCAGGCTTGCCACCAGATGCATGCCGGCTTGGCCGGAGGACAGGGGGA
The DNA here is from genome assembly GCF_009856625.1 of Aquitalea denitrificans. Classification (GTDB taxonomy): domain Bacteria; phylum Pseudomonadota; class Gammaproteobacteria; order Burkholderiales; family Chromobacteriaceae; genus Aquitalea; species Aquitalea denitrificans. Next base: position 3,854,546 of record NZ_CP047241.1, on the reverse strand, counting down.
TGGCCTGTCCCACCGCCTGTTGCAGGGTGCTGCGCAGTAATTGCTGGCGTATCCGGTACAGGTCGCGCATGCGGCGGATATGGCGGGCAAAATGGCCTTGCTCGATGAAATCCGCCAGCGCCGCTTGCTGGGCATAGCAGCCCTCACGATACAGACGGGCGTAGGCTGAGCGGAAGGCATCGACCAGCGCTGGTGGGATGACCAAGTAGGCCAATCGCATGGCAGGGAACATGACTTTGCTGAAAGTGCCGATGTAGATGACCCTTGCGCTGTTCGCCAGCCCCTGCAGCGAGGCGATGGGCTGGGTATCGTAACGGAATTCGCTGTCGTAGTCGTCTTCGATGATCCAGCTGTCATCGGCCTCTGCGCGTTGCAACAGCTCCAGGCGGCGGGCGAGGGACATGACAACGCCACTGGGATACTGGTGTGATGGCGTAATGTAAACCAGCCGCGGCCGGCTATCTGGCGGCGCAGCTGCCGGATTCAGCCCTTCATTGTCGACCGGTACCGGGATGATGTGCAAACCGGCAGCCTGCATGGCTGCCTGAGCGCCTGCGTAGCCCGGATCCTCCATCCAGGCCTGGTCTGCCGGGTCGGCAAGTAATCGTGCGGTCAGTTCCAGCGCTTGCTGAGCACCTTGCACTACCAGAATCTGGTCGGGATGGCAGTGAACGGAGCGTGATAATTGCAAATAGGTGCATATGGCCCGGCGCAGGGCTGGCAGTCCTCCTTCTTGCTGGTAATGCCACCAGTGAGACGGTGCTTGCCGGTTGTGCTGATGCTGCAGTCGCTGCCAGACAGCATGCGGGAATTGGCGCAACTCCGGCAAGCCGGGAGCAAAGGCTCCGGTCAGGCCGGTGGGGAGCCGGTATTGCTCGGACAGTGCCTGTCCCCGCTGAGACAAGCCGGCATGCCTGCGTGCTGTTGCCGTGGGTTGACCAAGGCTGCTGAAGGCCGGGCTGACAAAAGTCCCGGCGCCTGGCCGACTGTAAAGATAGCCTTCGGCCAGTAATTGATCGTAAGCCGCCAGTACGGTATTGCGACCGATCTGCAAGGCGCGCGCCAACATGCGGCTGGCTGGCAAGGCGGTGTCTGCCACCAACTGCTGCCGGGCAATGGCTTCGCGCAGCAGCTTGTACACCTGCTGTGACAGTGTCGATTGACCCTGTCGTTGCAGCTGGCCTTGCAGATAGTCGATGATCCAGTCGGCATGCATGAATGTAGTGGTTCCTTGGCGGGTGCAAAGAGTGGTTCTTTTGAAGGAATCAATTTGCCCGTAATCTGCAGCTATTGCAAATGCATCAGCCAGGATGAAACCGATGACACAGCTGGAGTTCTATCAGGCCAAGCTGGCCTATGAAATTGATGCTGCCGATGTCAAGGCAGCACTGGAAGCCGGTGAGAAACTGATTCTGATCGATACCCGTGCGAGTAGCGCCTTTGAGCGTGAAAGCATTCCCGGCGCATTGTCCTTGCCGCACCGGGCCATGTCGGCAGATACAACCGCCGCATTGCCACGTGATGCCTTGCTGGTTCCATTCTGCGATGGAATTGGCTGCAATGGCTCCACCAATGGAGCCATCAAGCTACTGCAACTGGGCTTTCGGGTGAAGGAGTTGCAAGGTGGGCTGGACTGGTGGAAGCGGGATGGTTTTGCCACTGTTGGCAGCCATGCTACTGCGGGCACGTCCATCAAGTGTGCTTGCTAGGAGAAAATATGTCTGATGATTTCATTGCACAGCGTCTGGCCGTAGGCGAACGCAACGAGTACGGCCAGTTGCATGGCCTGGCCTTGCCAGATTGGCAGGTTTGCCCTACACCACCGCCGCAGGTGATGAGCGGGCAGTATTGCCGGCTGGAGCCATTGTCGGCAGCACGCCATGCACAGGGGCTGTATGAAGCCATGCAGCAGGATGGCGCGGCGGCAAACTGGACCTATCTGGGCTATGGGCCGTTTGCCAGTCAGGCTGACTACAGTAGCTGGCTGCGCAGCATGGAAGGGCTGGCCGATCCGCAGTTTTATACCATCATTGATGCTGCCAGCGGGCAGCCGGTGGGCCTTGCCAGTTATTTGCGCATTGATGCGGCAAATGGGGTGATCGAGGTCGGGCACCTTAACTATTCGCCCCTGTTGCAGCAGAAACCAGCAGCCACCGAGGCCATGTATCTGATGATGCGCCACGCTTTTGAACTGGGCTATCGCCGTTATGAATGGAAGTGTAATGCGCTGAACCTGCCGTCGCGCCGGGCGGCAGAGCGGCTGGGCTTTCTGTTTGAAGGGCTGTTCCGTCAGGCCATGATTACCAAGGGGCGTAATCGTGATACCGCCTGGTATTCCATATTGGATGGCGAATGGCCTGCGGTGCGGCAACGGCTGGAACAATGGCTGGCAGCAGAAAACTTTGATGCAGCAGGGCAGCAGCGGCAGGCATTGTCAGTGCTGATGGCCGACTGGCGTAGCGAAATGGCTGTCGGCGCATAGGCGAATCCGCATTCCGGCGGTTTCGCCGCATGGGAGGGGCGGGTACAATGGGATGTTTTTGCAGATTTTTCTGGTTGATTGATGACACCGCATCCCCGTAATACCCGTATCAAGGGTGAACCGCAGCAGCCTAACCGTTTCATCTTTGGTGATGCCGTGGACGCGTCTGGCCTTGAGGCTACCGAATATCTGGTGCATACCACGGCCCCCGCCTTTGTCTGTCGTCTGATTGGCAATGACTTCACCGAGTTTGCTGGTCGCGATGCCGAAGCATTTGCCAGTGCGCTGCTATTTGATGCCGATGCCAATCGCAGTGTCTACGTGTGTAATCGCGGTCTGCGCCTGTTTGATTTCGTCTTCAGTGGCGATGTTCCCACGGCGACACGCCTGCAGGCAATCTGCGATGAAGCCATGAGCACCTACCAGCGCTTGCACGAGGCGTATGCCGAGCGCGAGGTCGGGCCGCGCCCGCGTGAAATGCGTCAGGGGCCGACCGAGCCGCTGCCGCCCGCCGAGCGCAGCTTGGCTATTCGCACCCTGCGTGATGCCGCCCGTGCCGCCGCCCTTGACCCCATGCATCGCGCTGGTTTTGCCGCACAGGTGCAACAGGCCTTGATGGGCGGCGATCAGGCGGTCTTTACCGAAGCCCAGCTTTCCCTGCTGGGTGAACCGTCAGCCCGTGCCTTGCTGGTAAACAGCGCGCGTGATGCCATTGCCTTTCCCGAAGTGGTGCGCGCGGATGGCTCCGTCGTGTCATTCGAACTATGGGCTTTGCCCTTTGCTTTTTCACGGGCTCAAGGTGGGGTGTGGTGGCATTTTCCGCTGCTGGAGCGACTGGAAACGCCGCTGGCGGATGCGCTGGATGTACCAGAGAAGGCCATTCTGTGGATATCTCCCACCCTGTTTACCGTCGATATGCTCAATGAGCGCGCCTGTCAGAACCTGATACACCTGGCCCGCGTGATGGATGCGGGCTGTGATTTTGCCCCGCTTGATCCGGTCTCCTCACGCGCTACTTATGACGCTGCACGCAAGACACAGGAGCCTCAGTTGGTGATTTCCTGGCTGCCTTTCCTGGTTGAACGCGGCGCGTTGCCTGTCGATCAGGCCAGGCAGCTGTCGCGCAAGGCACTGGACGCAGTGATGCCGCTGGTGCAGCAGGCAATCGGAGCCGAAATGGAATACGGCGAGGCCGAGCTGTTTGCTCCGCTGCCGTGGTGGGAGTCACTGTCTGCGGGTGTAAGGGCGTGGAATCGCAAACGTCTGGGGCTGACGGTAGCCCTGATTGCCAACAAGGTAGGCGGTTTGCAGGATCTGGAAGCCGTGGCTGAGTATCAGCCGGAGATGCAGGGCTATGAGGTTGGCCTCAAGTTGCAGGGTAGTGACGAGTTGCTGGCACGTTCTCCATGGCTGATGGTGCCGGATGTGGCCCCGGACAAGGACGCTACCTGGAAGGACTTGTGTGATTGCCTGCGCGAGGCGGATATTCCCTTGTCGGAAACCATCGTCAAGCTGCATTGAGGCCCGGTATGGGGAAAATAGAAAAGGCCGCATCTGCGGCCTTTTCTGTTGCTGGTAGCAGGACTTACTTGTCCAGGCCACCCAGCAGCACGTACTTGATTTCCAGATAGTCTTCAATACCGTACTTGCTGCCTTCACGGCCCAGGCCGGATTGCTTCACGCCACCGAACGGTGCGGCTTCGTTGGATAGCAGGCCGCTGTTGACTGCAACCATGCCGTACTCCAGACCTTCGGACACGCGGAAGATACGACCCACATCGCGGGCATAGAAGTAGCTGGCGAGGCCGAATTCGGTATCGTTGGCCATCTGGATGGCTTCTTCTTCGGTCTTGAAGCGGAATACCGGAGCCAGCGGGCCAAAGGTTTCTTCCTTGGCTACCTTCATTGCCGGGGTTACCCCGGTGATGACGGTCGGTTCGAAGAAGCTGTGGCCCAGGGCGCTGCGCTTGCCGCCGGTAATCAGCTTGCCACCCTTGGCCAGGGCATCGGCAATGTGCTCTTCCACCTTGGCCACGGCGTTCTGGTCGATCATCGGGCCCTGGGTGATACCGGCTTCAAGACCGTTACCGATTTTCAGCTTGGCCACGGCGGTGGCAAATTTCTCGGCAAAGGCATCGTAAACGCCATCCTGTACCAGAATACGGTTGGCGCAGACGCAGGTCTGGCCGGCATTGCGGTACTTGGAAATCATGGCGCCTTCAACGGCGGCATCCAGATCGGCATCGTCAAACACGATGAACGGTGCGTTGCCGCCCAGTTCCATCGACACTTTCTTGACGGTGTCTGCACATTGGGCAATCAGTTTGCGACCCACTTCGGTGGAGCCGGTGAAGGAGAATTTCTTCACGGTGTCGCTACCGGTCAGTACGGCACCGATTTCGCTGGAGCTACCGGTCAGCACCGAGAACACGCCAGCCGGAATGCCGGCACGTTCAGCCAGTACGGCAATGGCCAGGGCGGACAGCGGAGTCTGGCTGGCCGGGCGTACCACCATCGGACAACCCGCGGCCAGGGCCGGAGCAGCCTTGCGGGTGATCATGGCATTGGGGAAGTTCCACGGGGTGATGGCGGCGGTTACGCCGATCGGCTCCTTGGTCACCAGAATGCGACGGTCGGCAGCAGGGGCCGGAATGGTGTCGCCATACAGGCGCTTGGCTTCTTCGCCATACCATTCGATGTAGGAAGCGCCGTAGGCGATTTCGCCCTTGGCTTCAGCCAGCGGCTTGCCTTGTTCGCTGGTGAGGATGACAGCCAGGTCGTCCTGGTTGGCCATCATCAGTTCAAACCAGCGGCGCAGGATGACAGAGCGCTCTTTGGCCGATTTCTTTTTCCAGCTCTTGAAGGCTTCGGCAGCACCGGCTACGGCGCGCTCGGCTTCAGCGGTACCCATTTTCGGCACGCTGGCGATGACTTCGCCGGTGGCCGGGTTGGTGACCGGAATGGTTTCGCCGTTGTCGGCATCCAGCCATTGACCGTTGATATAGCACTGCTGCTTGAGCAGGGAGGGGTCTTTCAGATTCAGCATGTGTCTCTCCAGAATGGGCGGAGGATGGTGTGTGTGCAGACGGCCAACCCCGTTGCCGGGATTGGCCGTCATCATCAGTCAGTGACGGATCAGGCCTTCAGGGCGGCTTCCAGCTTGCCCAGCGCTTCTGCGAAGATTTCGTCTTCGATTGTCAGCGGGAACAGGAAGCGAACCACGTTGGCGTACACGCCGCAAGTCAGCAGGATCAGACCGGATTCCAGTGCCTTGGTCTGTACTTTCTTGGTGAAGTCTGCATCCGGCTCGTGGGTGCCCGGCTTGTTGAATTCAACGGCAACCATCGCGCCCAGGCCGCGTACGTCAGCAATCTGCGGGATGTCCTTCTTCAGGCTGTGCAGTTTTTCCTTCAAGAGGTCGCCAAGCTTGTTGGAGCGTTCCAGCAGGTTTTCTTCCTGGATCACGTCGATTACGGCGGCGGCTGCGGCCAGGCCCAGCGGGCTGCCGGCGTAGGTGCCACCCAGGCCGCCCGGTGCCGGTGCGTCCATCAGTTCTGCCTTGCCCACCAGTGCTGCCAGCGGGAAGCCACCAGCCAGCGACTTGGCCATGGTGGTCAGGTCAGCGGTGACGTCATAGTGTTCCATGGCAAACAGCTTGCCGGTACGGGCAAAGCCGGCCTGTACTTCATCGGCAATCATCACGATGCCGTTGTCGTCACACAGCTTGCGGATGGCGCGAACCCATTCGGCCGGCGCGGAGTAGAAACCACCTTCGCCTTGTACCGGTTCGAAGATGATGGCGGCCACGCGCTTGGCTTCGATGTCGAACTTGAACAGTTTTTCGATGCTGGTCAGCGAATCTTCAACCGAAACGCCGTGCAGGGCATTCGGGTAGGCGGCGTGGTAGATCTCGCCGACGAACGGACCAAAGCCGATTTTGTACGGGGCTACCTTGCCGGTCAGCGCCATACCCAGCATGGTGCGGCCGTGGAAGGCACCGCCAAATGCGATCACACCCGGTCGGCCAGTGGCGGCACGGGCTACCTTGATGGCGTTTTCAACGGCTTCGGCACCGGTGCTGAAAAAAGCGGTTTTCTTGGCGAAGCTGCCGGGGGTCAGCTGGTTCAGCTTTTCGGCCACGGCAACATAGGATTCATAGGGCACAACCTGGTAGCAGGTGTGGCTGAACTTGTTCAGTTGCTCGGCCACGGCAGCCTGTACCTTGGCATGCAGATGGCCGGTATTCAGTACGCCGATACCACCAGCAAAGTCGATGTAACGATTGCCTTCAACATCCCATACTTCGGCGTTCTTGGCCTTGTCGGCAAAGAAAGTACACATTACGCCCACGCCGCGCGGGGTTGCATCGGCCTTGCGTTGCATCAGATCTTTGTTGCTCATTCCATCTCTCCTAAGATTGGGGTGCCTGGTGGCAATGTCCTGGACATGAATGCTGGTGCACCTAGGGCATTTAGCGCTGCTTTTTTCAGTGTCAACCAGTCGCCGGGGACAGACTTCGGCGTTTTCCAGAGTGGTTTGATTCTAATCAGGTGTTTAGCAAAAAGCTACACCTGCATTGAAAAGTTAAACACTTGTTGCAAGACTTGCACACCATGAAAAAAGGGCTGCTGCGCAAACAGTAGCCCCATTTGATCACAAATGACAAGTTTGTTTAATGCCGGATCGCCGCATTCACCGTTTGCAAGCGGCTTTCATCCAGGGTGCCGGCCACTTGTTCCAGTTGCAGGCAGGCGGTGAGGTAGTCGTACTTGGCGGTGGCCAGACTGGTGATGGCATCGTAGTAAGACTGTTCGGCCTGCAATACGTCCAGATTGGTGCGAATGCCCACTTCCTTGCCCAGCTTGGTGGAGTCCACCTTGCTTTTGGCGGATACCAGCAATTGCTGTTGCGCACGTACCAATGCTGCGCCATTGGTGACGCCCAGCCAGCTCTTGCGGACATCTTCCTGTAGCTGGCGTCGCGCCGATTCCAATTTGTCGCGGGCCGACTCCTCCTTGGCCAGCGCTTCGCGAATCTGTGAATCAATGCCGCCGCCGGCAAATAGTGGCAGGCTGACACTGACCCCGATGCTGCTGCCGCGGGTGACGGGCAATGCGCCGCTCTGGTTGCTGCGGTTGTCGTTATAACCGGCGCTGAGTGATACCACCGGCAGCTGATTGCCACGCTTTTCGGCTACTGTCTGGCTGGCGTAGTGCAGTGCCTGTTCGGCGGCACGCAGAGCAAGGCTGTTGTGGGTGGCAAGGTCTATCCAGCTGTGCAGATTACCTGCAGGTGGCGGCGGCAGCTGTTCGCGTAGCGGCTGGATGCTGCGGCTATCCAGACCTGTCAGTCGCCGCAGATTGTTCTGGCTGATTGCCTGCTGGCTCTCTGCCACGATTTCCTTGGCGCTGGCACCATCGAAGCCGGCCTGGGCTTCGTGGGTGTCGATGATGGTGGCGGTACCCAGGTCAAAGGCTACCTTTGCTTGCTGCAACTGGGTCTGGTACGCCTTTTTACTGGCCCGGGTGGCCGCCAGGGTATCTTCGGCCAACAGCACATCGAAATAGGCGCGGGCGATGTCGACAATCAGTTGCTGCTCTGCCGCGCTGAAGCTGGTATCTGCCTGCTGGCTGGCGATTTTGCCTTTCTGGTAGGCGCTGTATTTGCTGATGTCAAACAGCGGCTGCGACAGCTGAACACCATAGCCCGAGCTGTCATAGGTGGACTGTCCAGCTGGCTGGGTGGGGGTGGTATGACTGTAGCTGCCCGTCAGCGCCACTTGCGGCAGCAACTGGGCCCGGCCCTGCACGGCAAGTTCGTGACCGGCACCCAGGTCGGCGCGCGAGGCGGCGTAGTCGCTGTTGTAACTGCGGGCAGCCTGCCAGGCCTCGCTCAGGTCGAAGGCTGGTGCGCTGCTACTGGCCAGCAGCAGGGCCAGGGCCGGCAGCAAGGGGGTGAAGCGGGCAGGATGTTTCATATTGTTCTCTTTTGCGGGCGAGCCACCTTGAACCACTGGGCGTACAGGGCGGGCAAAAACAGCAGGGTCAGCACCGTGGCGACCAGCAAGCCACCCATGATGGCCACCGCCATCGGTCCCCAGAAGGTGCTGCGGGTGAGCGGAATCATGGCCAGGATGGCGGCCAGTGCAGTCAGCATGATGGGGCGGAAGCGGCGTACTGTTGAACCAATGATGGCCTCGTGGCGGTCTATGCCCTCGCCGATGTCATGTTCGATCTGGTCAACCAGGATAACCGAGTTGCGCATGATCATGCCGGACAGGGCAATCACTCCCAGCATGGCAACAAAGCCGAACGGTGCCTGGAACAGGATAAGGGTGAGGGTGACGCCTATCATGCCCAGCGGTGCGGTCAGCAATACCATCAGCGTGCGCTGGAAGCTTTGCAATTGCAGCATCAGCAGGGTAAGTACCACCACGATCATGAAGGGTGCAACGGCGGCAATGGCGGTTTGTGAATTGCTGCTGGATTCCAGCGAGCCACCGAGTTCGATGTGATAGCCCAGCGGCAGAGTCTGCTCCAGCTGCTGCATTTGCGGCCACAGCGCGGTGGAGACATCATCGCCCTGCACGCCATCGGCCACATCTGCGTTGACGGTGATGGTGGGCAGACGGTTGCGTCGCCAGATGATGGACTCTTCCGGTTGATAGTCGATCTTGCCCAGTTGCGACACCGGCACAAAGCGACCGCTGGCGGTTTGCACCTGCAAATTGCCCAGCGCGGCCACATCGCTCTGCTCCTGCTTGTTCAGGCGCGCCACAATACCGACGGTGCGGTTGCCGTCACGGTAGTCGGTGACGGTGGCACCGGAAATCAGCATCTGCAACTGCTGCGACAGCGACTGGCTGTTGATGCCCAGCAGGCGGATCTTGTCCTGATCCAGCGTGATACGCAGCGCCTTCAGCTGCTCGCCCCAGTTGATGTTGACGTGGCGGGTGGCCGGGTTGGCTCGAACCCGCTTTTCCACTTCTGAGGCAATGGCGCGGATCTTGTCGTGGTCTGGCCCCATCACGCGGAACTGTACCGGGTAGCCGACCGGCGGGCCGTTTTCCAGCCGGGTGACCCGGCCGCGTACCAGCGGGAAGTCGTGATCGAAAATCTGCTCAATACGGCTTTTCACCAGTTCGCGTACATGCTCGTCGCCGGTCATCACCATCAACTGGGCATAGTTGAGGTGCTGTTGTTGCTGATCCAGTGGTAGATAAAAGCGCGGGCTGCCACTGCCGACATAGCTGGTGACACTGTGCACATTCTTGTCCTGGCGGATCAGTGCTTCCAGTTTTTTCACTTCGCTTTCGGTGGCGGCGTAACTGGCACCTCGTGGCAGCCACAGGTCTACCATCAGCTCTGGCCGGTTGGATGATGGAAAGAATTGCTGTGCTACCAGCAGGCGGAAGGCCAGCAGCGACAGCACAAATATACCCAGCGTGATGGTGATGACTGTTTTGCGGTAGTGCAGGCACCATTCCAGCACGGCGCGGAAGCGGATGTAGAAGGGCTTCTGGTAGACATCATGCTGCTGGTGGTGGATGGCCTGTTCCGGCAGCAGCTTGTAGCCCAGGAATGGTGTGAAAACGACGGCGACAATCCAGGACAGGATAAGTGCCAGCCCCACCACGGCAAACAGGCTGAACACGTATTCGCCGGCATCGGATTTGGCCAGCCCCACGGGTAAAAAGGTGGCTGCGGTGATCAGCGTGCCGGTCAGCATGGGAAAGGCGGTGCTGGTGTAGGCATAGGTTGCCGCCTGGAACTTGTTCCAGCCCTGTTCCAGCTTCAGTGCCATCATTTCCACCGCGATGATGGCATCGTCCACCAGCAGGCCCAGCGCGATGATCAGCGAGCCCAGCGAGATGCGTTGCAGATCCAGCTTGAAGAAGTACATGGCGAGGAAGGTCATCGCCAGCACCAGCGGAATCGACAGCGCCACCACCACGCCGGTGCGCAGGCCCAGGCTGAAGAAGCTGACGGCCAGCACAATCAGCACGGCCTCGATCAGCGAGCGCATGAATTCGCTTACCGCACCCTTCACTACCTTGGGTTGATCAGAAACGGCATGTATTTCGATGCCCACCGGCAGTTTGGATTGAATCTGCTTGAGGGTGGCGTCCAGGTGCTCGCCCAGTTGCAATACGTCGCCACCGCTTTTCATGGTGATGGCCAGGCCTAGGGCTGGATGGCCATTGAAGCGCATACGGAAGTTGGGTGGGTCGATAAAGCCGCGGTGAATTTGCGCGATATCGCCCAGGCGCAGGTTTTTGCCATTGGCGACAATAGGCGTATTGGCAACGGCTTCCACCGTGTTGTAGTTGCCGCTGGGGCGGACCCAGATGCGGTCGCTGGCGGTTTCATAGGTGCCGGCTGGCAGCATGGCATTTTGCTGCTGCAAGGCAGTCCAGATGGTGCTGGTGTCCAGCCCCAGTGAGGCGAGCTTGCTGCTGGACAGGTCGATATAGATGTTCTCGCTCTGCTCGCCCACCAGGCTGACCTTGGCTATATCCGGCACCCGCAGGATTTCTTCCTTGGCCCGGTCCACGTAGCGGCGCAGCGCTTCATCGCTAAAACCATCGCCGGTAAAGGCGTAGATATTGCCGAAGGTATCGCCGAACTCATCGTTGAAGAACGGCCCCTGGGTGGTGGCTGGCAGGCTGCTGCGCACATCGCCCAGTTTTTTGCGCACCTGATACCACAGCGCCTGCACATTCTTGGCGGGTACATCTTCGCGCAGATTGATCAGTAGCAGGGACTCACCCGGCTTGCTGTAGCTCTGCACATACTTGATCTCCGGCATTTCCTGCAGTTTTTCTTCCAGCCGGTCGCTGATTTGCTGTTCCACCTCCACCGCCTTGGCACCTGGCCAGTAGGTTTGCACCAGCATGGCCTTGAAGGTGAATTCCGGGTCTTCCTTCTGGCCCAGCTGGGTGTAGGCCCACAGCCCGGACACCATCAGCATCACCATGAAATACAGCACCAGCGCCTGGTGGCGCAGCGCCCATTCCGACAGATTGAGCTTTTTCATTTACTGCCCACCTTGCAGCAAGGTGACGCGTTGCTTGTCATGTAGCAGATGTACGCCGGCACTGACCACTTTTTCGCCGGGGTGGACACCACCTAGCAGCGTGACGCTGTTGCTGTCGATGCTGGCCACGCTGACCGGACGGCGGATAACGCGCAGATCCTTGTCGTTTACCACCCATACATAGTGCTTGCCCTGCTCATCCAGCAGTGCAGTCAGTGGCAGGCGCAGGGTTTGGAGCGACGGTGTTGCATTTGTGTCTAGCGTGATGGTGGCGGTTTGGCCCAGCGCCAGCGGGATGACATCCGGCAGGCTGATGCGGGCGGCATAGGTGCGGGTGGCGGCATCGGCATCGCCAGCCAGTTCACGCAGTTTGCCCTGGAACTGCTGCTTGCCCGCCCACAGGCTGACGGTGAATTCCTTTTGTTGACGTACTTGCTGCAGGGCGTTTTCCGGCACCTGGATGGCGGCTTCCCGCGGGCCATCGTGCGCCAGTCGTGCCACCGCCTGTCCTGCGGCCACCACTTGGCCCGGCTCGGCTGATATCTGGCTGACAATGCCGTCGGCGTCGGCCAGTAATTGGGTATAGCTGCCCTGATTGCGGCTGGCGGCCAGCTGGGCACGCGCTTCATCGCGCTTGGCGCGGGCGGCGTTGACGCCATTGAGCTGGCTGTCTACCTGGGCCTGGCTGATGAACTGCTTGGCCAGCAATTGCTGATAACGCTGCAGATTGAGCTGCTGCTGGGCCAGGTCCGACTCGGCGGCGGCCAGTTGAGCCTGTTTGGCGTTGATGTCCAGGCTGGTATCGCTGGGGTCAAGCCTGGCCAGTAACTGGCCTTTTTTTACGTGTTCGCCGTTGTTTACCAACTTGGCGATGATCTTGCCGCCAATGCGGAAGGCCAGGTCGGTTTCGGTGCGGGCGCGAATCTGGCCGGCAAAGCTATTGCTCTGCACGCTGCCATTCTGACTGGCAGTTACCACCCGGACCGGGCGGACTTCTTCGACGGTAGCGCTTGGCTGAGAACAGGCAGTAAGCAGCACAGCCAGCAGGGCCGGGCTGGCAAGGCGGAGGGGCGTGGGCATGGGCAGTTTTCCTGTCAGTTCTTTTTCAGTCCGTGCAGCACCAGATCCAGTGCGTCCTTGAGGAAGCCGAGCGGATCCTTGGTAGAGCCGATGCAGCAACCGGGCAACTGGCCGAAGGAGTGGTTGAAAATCATGGTGGTCAGCAAGGGAGCCAGCATGGCCTCAACGGTGTGAACCAGCGGGACTTCGCGAAACTCGCCGCTGGCGATGCCGCGCTCCAGTACCCTGGCCAGCATCTGGTTGCTGGGGATGATCACTTCTTCAAAGTAGAACAGTGCAAGTTCGGGGAAGTTGGCCGCTTCGGCAATCATCAACTTGCACAGGCCGGCCGATGGCGCAGAGCCAACCTCCTGCCACCAGTGCTCTATCATGTGGTGTAGCAGGTCGCTGGTGCTGCCCTGGTATCCGGCGGCAACCTGGGCCAACTGCTGCAGATTGGCAACAATGGTGCCGCGGGCAATGGCCTTGAAAATCTCTTCCTTGTTCTGGAAGTAAAGATAGGGCGTGCCTTTGGTTACCCCGGCTGCCCGTGCAATGTCTTCCATTTTGGTGGCGCGAAAGCCTTTCTCGACAAACTGGATCAGGGCTGCATCCAGAATTTCGGCCGGGCGTGCTTCCTTTTTTCTGCGCCAGCGAGCGATTGGGCAGTTTTCTGTCATGGATATATCTGAATACTCGTTCATTAATGCATGGCAATGTAGTGCAAAGCGACTGTCATTACAATTAATAAATCAGTGTTCAGTAGTTTGATTGATTAGAATGCAACACATTGTCGCCCCATGGCCGGAGCGCTTCCGGCCCCTACCCAGCAGAAGGAGATCGTTGTGTCTGTAAATGCCGCTGAAAAAGCGTTGGTTCTCGCCGAGGCCCTGCCGTATATCCGCCGTTTTTCTGGCAAGACCATCGTGATCAAGTATGGTGGCAATGCCATGACCGACGATGCGCTCAAAGAAGGCTTTGCCAAGGACATCGTGCTGCTCAAGCTGGTGGGCATCAATCCGGTGGTGGTGCATGGCGGCGGCCCGCAAATCAATGAACTGCTGGAGCGTGTCGGCAAGGAAGGCAAGTTCGTGCAGGGCATGCGCGTGACCGACCAGGAAACCATGGACGTGGTGGAAATGGTGCTGGGCGGCCTGGTGAACAAGGAAATCGTGTCGCTGATCAATACCCACGGCGGCAAGGCTGTTGGCCTTACCGGCAAGGATGGCCACTTCATTCGTGCGGAAAAGATGTTCCTCAGTGATGAGAGCGACGAGAAGATCGATATTGGCCAGGTTGGCGAGATTTCCAGCATCGATCCGTCGCTGGTGTCCTTGCTGGACCGCCAGGACTTCATCCCGGTAGTGGCCCCGATCGGCGTCGGTGCCAATGGTGAAGCCTACAACATCAATGCCGACCTGGTGGCCGGCAAACTGGCCGAAACCCTGAATGCAGAAAAGCTTATCCTGATGACCAACACCCCTGGGGTACTGGACAAGCAAGGCAAACTGCTGACCGGCTTGTCCGCCCAGCAGGTGGACGCACTATTTGCCGATGGCACTATCCATGGTGGCATGCTGCCCAAAATCAGCTCGGCGCTGGATGCAGCACGCAGCGGCGTGAATACCGTACACATCATCGATGGCCGTGTCCCGCACGCGCTATTGCTGGAAATCATGACCGATGATGGTGTCGGCACCATGATTCGCGCCAGCTGAGTCATTTCCAGTCAGTGCAACAGGCCGGGGGCTTTGTGCCCGCCGGCCTTTTTCTTGTCTGCCGTGGGGTATGCCGTCAGCCATTTTGCTGATCAATCTTGTTCTATAGTATTGAAACAGGTTGTTTCAGGTTCTCTTGGCCGACAAGGAGGGTGCAATGCAGACAGTCAGACAGTTGCTGGAACAGAAGTCCGGCCGCGTGCTGATAACGGTAACACCGGAAAGTACCGTGTTTCAGGCGCTGCAGGTAATGGCAGAGCATGATATCGGTGCTGTGCTGGTGATGAATGGTGGCGAAGTGGTGGGGATTTTTTCCGAGCGCGATTATGCACGCCGCATTGTGTTGCAAGGGCGTACATCGGCAGGTACCCACATTCGCGACATCATGACCAGCAAAGTGGTGTATGTGACGCCGGAGCAGAATTCCGACCAGTGCATGGCCTTGATGACGGAGAAGCACATCCGCCATTTGCCGGTACTCGAAGGCAAGACCGTGCTGGGCATGCTGTCAATTGGCGATCTGGTGCATGCCACTATTCAGGAGCAAGAGCAGGTGATCAATCAGCTGGTGCACTACATTCAGGGGGCCTGAGTTGAAATGCTATGGCCAGAACCGCTTTTGTGAATATCTGGTCATGAAGGCTGGTCAGTGTTGTATGGCCAGCCTGCTTTCCCGCACACCTTCCTGTCCTTCCGGATCATTCACCATATGCAGCTTGTTGCGTGCATACAGAATGCCCATCTTGACCTCCTGCCAGATGTAATACAGCCGGCCTGCTTCGGCGTTGAACTCCAGCGTACTGGTGTTTTCCGCTTCAGAGCGGATGGTGTGGTGGCCCGGTGTCAGCTCGGTATAAAAATAAGTGTGGCTTACGGTCTGTCCCAACGGTTTGCCATCCACACTGACATCCATATGCACACCGGCACCCAGGCTTTCATTGCGGTAGATGTACAGACCGGCCCGGTCGGGCCTGGCGACAAACTGCTTGCGGGTCGCGTCTTGTGCCGGATCGGCCAGCGGGGTGGATGCGCAGCCGCCCAGTTGCAGCACGAGCAGAATGCTCAAGGCAATTGTCTTTTTCATCACGATACTTCCTGAACTTGTTGTCGGTGGCCGGGCATCTCTGATTTACTGCTGGCTGCATAAGCTTAATGATAATGGCATTGATGCAAGCGTGTCAGGGCCGGCTGAGTGTTTATGCCACCGGGACGATACGCTGCCGCAAGGCAATCAGTGCGGGTGCCACTTGCTGCTGCATCACCTCGGCGCTAAAGGCAAAGGCCGGGCCACTGGCGTTCAGGCTCATCGGCGGCTGACCGGGGTTGGGCGAGGGAAGGTGTACGCCCACCGCCATCACGTCCGGCTCGTACTCGCCAAACGATGCGGAATAACCGCAGCACCGGTATTCCTCGCTTGCCTGTTGCAAGCGCTGCTGCAGGGCAGGCCAGCGTTCGTCGTAGCGCGCGGCCAGCTCGCCATCCAGTTGCCGGCGCACGCTGTCCGGCAGCCCGGCATAAAAAGCCCGGCCGATGGCGGTGGTGGCAATCGGCACGCGTGAACCCACGGTCAGCTGCACGCTGACCCGCGACTGGCTGCGGTAGGTTTCCAGATAAACCATGTCGGTGCCGTCACGCATGGCCAGACTGATGGAAACATTGTTTTCCAGAGCAAACTCGCGCATCAGCGGCCCGGCCACCTGGCGGATGTCGTAGCTGGCCAGCACCACAGAACCCAGCGCCAGCAAGGCTACGCCCAGCCGGTAGAAGCCGCTGTGTTCGTCCTGGGACAGATAGCCCAGCGTGGTCAGGGTGTAGGTCAGCCGCGATACCGTGGACTTGGGCAGCCCGGTGCGCTTGGCAATTTCCAGATTGGACAGTGCCGACTCGCCGGGCCGGAACGCGGCCATCACCTGCAAGCCACGCGCCAGCGCGGTGACGAATAGTCGGTCCTTGTCATCTTCTTCCTGCATTGCATTCCTCGATTCTTTATGGATGGCCCGGATTTTCCTTCCGGCCTGTCTGGCGCGAGCGGCAAGGATAGCCTGCTTGCGACGCCGGTAAAAGAAAACGCTTTACAGCCGATTTTGGAGTTGCTAGTCTATTCTGCAATGTAAAACGTAATTCCGCAATGCGGAACAAGTTCACTAAGGAGATACCTCGATGGCCGCATCCAACAGCCGCGCACCCTTTGCCTGGGAAGATCCCTTCCTGCTGGCCGACCAGCTGACCGAAGAAGAGCGCCTGGTCCAGCAGACTGCCGAAGCCTACTGTCAGGACCGCCTGCTGCCGCGCGTGCTGACGGCCAATCGTGAAGAGCGCTTCGACCGCGAAATCATGAGCGAGATGGGCGAACTGGGCCTGCTGGGTTGCACCATCGACGGCTACGGTTGTGCCGGCCTGAGCCACGTTGCTTACGGTCTGGTGGCACGTGAAGTGGAACGTGTCGATTCCGGCTACCGCTCGGCCATGAGCGTGCAGTCCAGCCTGGTGATGCACCCGATCTGGGCCTACGGCTCGGAAGCACAGAAAGACAAATACCTGCCCAAACTGGCCACCGGCGAATGGGTGGGCTGTTTCGGCCTGACCGAACCGGATGCCGGTTCCGACCCGGCCGGCATGAAAACCCGCGCCCGTAAGGTAGACGGCGGTTATGTCCTGTCTGGCAGCAAGATGTGGATTACCAACAGCCCGGTGGCCGATGTGTTTGTGGTGTGGGCCAAGGATAACGCAGGCGAAATCCGCGGCTTTGTGCTGGAAAAAGGCATGAAGGGCCTGTCAGCCCCCAAGATTCACGGCAAGTTCAGCCTGCGCGCTTCCATCACCGGTGAAATCGTCATGGACGAAGTACTGGTGCCAGAAGATGCCATCCTGCCGGGCGTGAAAGGCTTGAAAGGCCCATTTGGCTGTCTGAACAAAGCCCGTTTCGGTATCGCCTGGGGTGCCATGGGTGCTGCTGAATTCTGCTGGCACGCTGCCCGCCAGTACACGCTGGACCGCAAGCAGTTTGGCCGCCCGCTGGCCGCCACCCAGCTGATTCAGCTGAAGCTGGCCAATATGCAGACCGAAATCGCGCTGGGCCTGCAGGCCGCCATCCGCGTGGGTCGCCTGCTGGATGAAGGCAAGGCGGCACCGGAAATGATTTCGCTCATCAAGCGCAACAACTGTGGCAAGTCGCTGGACATCGCCCGTATCGCCCGCGACATGCACGGCGGTAACGGTATTGCCGACGAATTCCACGTCATCCGCCACGTGATGAACCTGGAAGCCGTCAACACTTATGAAGGCACGCACGATGTGCATGCCCTGATTCTGGGCCGCGCCCAGACTGGTATTCAGGCATTTGCCTGATAGCACAGCGGGGGTGTGGCTCCACCTGCCCCCGTTGTTGGTTCCTGTCTGTCCTTGCGAGGCCCGGTGCTTACCGGGCCCTTTTTTTGGTGCACAGCGTCATGTGGCTGCTTACGCGGCGGCATCACACTGTCCATCCGGCCGCCAGACGGCCACTAACGAATCAATCAGGAGAACACCATGGCGGGCGCACTTGCAGGCATCAAGGTTCTGGATCTTTCCCGGGTACTGGCCGGGCCGTGGGCGGGTCAGTTGCTGGCCGATCTGGGTGCCGAAGTGCTCAAGGTGGAGCGCCCGGGTGCCGGTGATGACACCCGCCAATGGGCCCCGCCCAGCCTGGCGGATGGCACGGCGGCCTACTTCCTATGTGCCAACCGCGGCAAGCGCTCGGTCACGGTGGACATCACCAAGCCGGAAGGGCAGGAAATCGTCCGCGCGCTGGCACGCGATGCCGACGTGGTGATTGAAAACTACAAGGTGGGCGGTCTGAAAAAATACGGGCTGGATTACGACAGCCTCAGCCAGCTCAATCCGCGGCTGGTGTACTGCTCCATCACCGGTTTTGGCCAGGATGGCCCCTATGCTGAACTGCCCGGCTACGACTACATCGTGCAGGGTATGTCCGGCCTGATGAGCATTACCGGCCCGGCCGATGGCGAGCCGCACAAGGTGGGCGTGGCGGTAACCGACTTGTTCACCGGCATCTATGCCTGCAATGCCATTCTGGCGGCCATCATTGCGCGTAGCAGCAGCGGTAAGGGCCAATACATCGACATGGCCTTGTTTGACTGCGCGCTGGCGTCCTTGGCCAATATCAATATGAACTGGCTGATCGGTCAGCAAGTGCCGCCACGGCTGGGCAATGCCCACGCCAATATCGTGCCTTACCAGGTATTTGCCTGTGCCGATGGCCATTTCATTCTGGCTTGCGGTAACGACAAGCAATTCCGTGCGGTGTGTCAGGTGATCGGCCTGCCGGCACTGGCGGATGACGAACGATTTGCCAGCAACCCGCAGCGGGTGAAGCACCGCGACAGCGTGGTGCCGCTGCTGGCAGAAGCCTTTATGGGCAATACCCGCGAGCAATGGCTGAAACTGCTGGATGAGGCCGGTGTACCCTGTGGCCCGATCAACACGGTGGACGAGGCTTTCCGCGATCCGCAGATTCGCCATCGCGGCATGGAAATACACATGCAGGACAGCGTAGGGCAAAATGTGCCCCTGGTAGGGTGTCCGATCAAACTTTCCGGCACACCAGTCGAGTACAATCAGGCCCCTCCCAAACTGGGTGAACATACCGACGACGTACTGCGCGCGCTGGGCTACGACGCTGCCAGGATTGCCACACTGCGTGAGCAAGGCACCGTTTAAACGCTTGTTTGATTTTGACGGGCGGACGGGCTTCATTGCATGATGACAGCCAAGCAATAAGGACAGCCCTCCGGGCGCAAAGGAGATGTGGTGCAACGCGATTATATGGAATACGACGTGGTGATCGTCGGCGGCGGCCCTGCCGGGCTGTCTGCTGCGATTCGCCTGAAGCAAGTGGCCGAACAGAACGGTCAGGAAATCAGTGTCTGTCTGCTGGAAAAGGGCTCCGAAATCGGCGCACATATCCTGTCTGGCGCCGTGATCGAAACCGGCGCGCTTGGCGAGCTGATCCCGGACTGGAAAGAAAAAGGTGCACCGCTGAATACCCCGGCGCTGTCCGACCGTTTCCTCTACCTGACGGAAACCGAGTCCATCCAGCTGCCGACCCCGCCGCAGATGCACAATCACGGCAATTACATTGTCAGCCTGGGCAATTTCTGTCGCTGGCTGGGTGAGCAGGCCGAAGCACTGGGCGTGGAAATCTACCCCGGTTTTGCTGCCGCCGAAGTGCTTTACCATGCCGACGGCTCGGTCAAGGGCGTGGCCACCGGTGCCATGGGCACCGGCAAGAACGGCGACCAGCCCGGCGAACCCGGCATGGAACTGTGGGCAAAGCAAACCATTTTTGCCGAAGGCTGTCGTGGCTCGCTCACCAAGATGCTGTTCGAGCGCTTTGCCCTGCGTGACGGCGCCGACCCGCAAACCTACGGCATCGGCATCAAGGAATTGTGGGAAGTCAAACCGGAAAACCACAAGCCCGGCACCATCACCCACACCGTGGGCTGGCCGGTGGACACCGCCACTTACGGCGGCTCCTTCATGTACCACCTGGAAGACAATCAGGTTGTCGTGGGCTATGTGGTGGGCCTGGATTACACCAACCCCTACCTGTCGCCGTTCGAAGAGTTCCAGCGCTTCAAGACCCACCCGGCCATCAAGGGTGTGTTTGAGGGAGGCCGTCGTCTGAGCTATGGCGCGCGTGCCTTGTCCGAAGGCGGCATTCAGAGTCTGCCCAAGCTCACCTTCCCCGGTGGCTTGCTGGTGGGCGATACCGCCGGCTTCCTCAATGTGCCCAAGATCAAGGGCACGCACACTGCGATGAAGTCCGCCATGCTGGCGGCCGATGCCGTGTTTGCCTTGCTGCAGGCCAATCCGGAAGCCCAGGGGCTGGAAGCAAGCGGCTACTCGGCAAGCTTCAAGCAAAGCTGGCTGCATGAAGAACTGCACCAGGTGCGCAATATCCGCCCGTCCTTCCGCTGGGGCCTGTGGCCGGCCATGATCTACTCGGCCATCGACACCTTCCTGTTCCGTGGCAAGGCCCCGTGGACGCTGCGTCACAAGCATGCCGACCACGAAGCCCTGCGCCCGGCCAGTGAATGCACCCGCATCGACTATCCCAAGCCGGACGGGGTGCTGACCTTCGACCGCCTGTCCTCGGTGTTCATTTCCAACACCAATCACAGCGAAGACCAGCCGCCGCACCTGAAGCTGAAAGATGCCAGCGTGCCGATCAGCTTCAACCTGGCCAAGTATGATGCACCCGAGCAGCGCTACTGCCCGGCTGGTGTGTATGAAATTGTCGGTCAGGAAGAGGGCAGCCCGCGTCTGCAAATCAATGCGCAGAACTGCGTGCATTGCAAAACCTGTGATATCAAGGACCCCAGCCAGAACATCAACTGGTGCACCCCGGAAGGTGGTGGTGGTCCCAACTATCCCAATATGTAAGCAGCGCTTTGCATCGCTGTTGCAAAAACCCGGCCTTGGCCGGGTTTTTTTGTGCAATGCAATGATTTCTTGCTTTCCGCCTTGACAGCCCACTGCCCTTGTTGGCAGGATGGTCGACATGATTACTTTTTCCGCAGTCTTTAACGCCTATTTTTATTGGTACCGCACATCACGGCGGCTCCAAGGGGCGTCTCTGCAGCAGTAAAAAGTAACAGAGAACGAACAAACCCGAACAATGCCGCCGCGGTCAATCCGGCGGCATTTGTTATTTCCAGACAAAGCAGGCGCCGGACCCACCCAGGCAAGCAGACTGGAGATCCAGGTCATGAATGAAGTCAGTGATGCAAGGCAGATCGCCCGAGAAAGCGCCAATCTGGTGCTGGACGGTGCCGTATGGTCCGTAACCCTGTTGACCGATGGTGAGGCGCTAGCCAACACCGTTGCGCCTCAGACGGGCAGCCTGTATCGCTATCTGCAACAGCATGATCAAGCGGCCGCCACCCCGGTGCTGGAATCCCTGCTCCCTGATATCCGGGCCTTTGCCATGCTACTGGCCTCATTGCGCAGCAAGGCAGCTTGCTCTCCCAGCCGTTTTGCCGATGAAACCGACTGGCTGGCCGCCCGCATCGCCGTGCTTGAACTCAGCCATGTTGCGGTGACCTTGCCGGAGCTGAGCCTGCTGGACGAAGCTAACCGCCGGCTGAAAGTGTTGTCCGAGCAATTGCAGCTGACACTGCCTTGTGCTGCGCCGGTGTTATTGACGGCACCGCAGCGCAGCTCTGGGATATTGCAGGGCTGGAGCCGCCAGCGCATGAGCGGCATGGTCGGTGTGGCTCACGGCATGCAGTCGCTGTTCATGGCATCGCGCCTGGTGGCCCAACAGTGCCGCGACCGTCTGCAGCCCCTGTGGAAAAAAGTGCAGGCTCCGGCCAGTAACTGAAAGGAAGGCATGGATATATTAACCCGTGACGATGAGCGCCGGCTGAACAACCTCACCCTGCTGGTGTATATCCTGCAAGGCATCAGCCTGTTTACCGGCCTGCCCATGGTGGTGGCGGTGATCATCAATTATCTCAAGCGCGACGAGTGTCGAGCTACCTTGTACGAAAGCCATTTCCACTGGCAGATTCGTACCTTCTGGTTCTGCCTGCTCGGAACCGTGCTGGGCTATGCCTTGGTATGGATACTGGTCGGCTTTGCCATTCTGGGGCTGACCTGGCTGTGGTGTCTGTACCGGGTGTTGCGCGGTATTCTGGCCTTGAATGACGGCAAGCCACTACCTGTCTAGCTGGCAAAAAAGAAGGGCAACCAGAGCCGGCTGCCCAAAGAGGCCCTGAGCGCGAAGGCAGACCAAAGCCTGCATCCATGAGCACCGTGTGCTGACACGGTGTGTGCGCCAAAGAACCTACGTCGCTATCACTGAACTGACTTCGCATTGCGGCTTGGTCTGTGTGGACCGGAAGCCCGTGACGAATGGCCATCATGCTAGCCTGTCCTCCCTTGTTTCTGACAGAAAAATGACAACGGCACTTGTCGCAGGTCAAATCAGGAAGTTGCACAATAAAAGTCCGACAAAACAAGGCTGTGGCGTAAAATGGCTGCCTTTGGCACAATGCGCCTCCTTCAGTCCGGTCTGAAAGCATGCAACAAGAAGATCTGCAGCGTCTGGTTACCACCGCAATGCCCTTTGGCAAACACCAGGGTGTACTGATTTGTGATTTACCCGGCAATTACCTCAACTGGTTTGCCCGTGAGGGTTTTCCCAAGAGTGAAATTGGACGTCTGCTGCAATTGATGCAGGAAATCGACCACAATGGACTGAGTTATTTACTGGACCCGTTAAGAAAGCGTTAAAGCATGGCAATTCAATGGTTTCCCGGCCACATGAACAAGGCGCGCAAAGATGTGATGGAGCGCCTGAAAGAAATCGATGTGGTCATCGAAATGCTGGATGCACGCTTGCCGGCGTCCAGCGCCAATCCGATGCTGGCGCGCATGGCCAAGGGCAAGCCACGCCTGATGATCCTCAACAAGCAAGATCTGGCCGACCCCGCCATCACCAGCCAGTGGCTGGAGTGGTATCGCGCCAAAAAGCAGACCCAGGCCATTGGCCTGGATGCCGGCGAGCGCGCGCCGTCGCAAAAGCTGGTGGCAGCCTGTCGCGAGCTGGCGCCCAACCGTGGCGGGCTGGACAAGCCGCTGCGTGTGCTGATTTGCGGTATTCCCAATGTCGGCAAGTCCACGCTGATCAACAGCATGAGCAGCCGCAAGATTGCCAAGACCGGCAATATGCCGGGTGTCACCAAGAACGAGCAGCGCATCATCCTGGCCGATGATGTCGAACTGTACGACACCCCCGGCATGCTGTGGCCCAAGATCGAAGTGGAGGAGGGGGGCTACAATCTGGCCGCCAGCGGTGCAGTTGGCCGCAATGCCATGGACGAGGAAGAAGTGTCGCTGGAGCTGCTCAAATACCTGCTGCAACACTATGTCCCCGAACTGACCGCCCGCTACAAGCTGGATGATGTGGATGGCCTGCAGGACTGGCAGGTACTGGAAATGATAGGCCGCAAGCGTGGTGCCATGTTGGGTGGTGGCCGCGTCAATATCCAGAAAGCGGCAGAAATCGTGCTGACCGACTTTAGGGATGGCAATACCGGCCGCATCACCCTGGAACGCCCGCAAGAATGGGTGGTGTGGGAAAAACGCGCCAAAGAGCTGGCAGCCCAGAAAGCCGCCGCGCGCGAAGCCATGATGAGCGAAAAGGAAAAGCGCAAGCACGCCTCGCGCAACGGTTGATGTTGTATCCGGCCCCATGCCATCAGGTGTGGGGCCGTGGCTGTCTCAGGGTGGCCTGATCTCCTGTTCTTGCTGCCGGTGTCTGCCGGCGCTGCCATCACCAGTCCCCTGTTTTTCAGTAAGCGATCATTTCCCCGGTTTTTGTTTCCTATCATGGGCTTGTCTGCCGTGATGCCGGTGTTTCCATATCAGCGACATGGCTGTCGGCTGCGGCATCGGTCGATAGGTCAGTAGCATACCGCACCTCCCCTCTCTACCTTGCAGGGCTGTTTCGTCCGATTTCACGTCCCGGCAGTTTGCCGGTCAGGATCGGTAGTCCAATCAGCTGGCAGGAGGTGGTAAGGTGAAACGTGCGCATAAACCGGTTTCCCGCAAGCGGCAAATCATTGCCGCCGTTATCGGCAATACCCTGGAGTGGTACGACTTCATCGTGTATGGCTTCATGACCGGCATCATTTCCAAGCTGTTTTTTCCGGCAGACGGGAATGAGTTCATCTCTCTGCTGATGGCGACGGCCACATTTGGCGTGGGTTTCTTCATGCGGCCGGTTGGTGGCGTCCTACTGGGCATTTACGCGGATCGCAAGGGGCGCAAGGCCGCCATGCAACTGATCATGGCCATCATGGCACTGGTGTCGCTGCTGATTGCCTGCGCACCGCCCTATGCAGCCATCGGTATTGCAGCACCATTGCTGATCGTGATTGCCAGGTTGCTGCAGGGTTTTGCGACAGGCGGGGAATACGCCAGCGCAACTGCCTTTCTGGTGGAAACGGCACCAGCCAATCAACGTGGATTGTATGGTTCCTGGCAACTGGTGGGCCAGATGCTGGCCATTCTGGGTGGTGCCGGCATGGGTGCGCTGATCACGCATAACCTTGATCAGGGGCAGCTTGAAGCCTGGGGCTGGCGGCTGCCGTTTCTGGTCGGCCTGCTGATTGCCCCGGTTGGTTTGTGGATCCGGCGCTATATGGATGAAACCGAAGCCTTTGTCGAGGCTACCCCCACTGCGGCGGACCCGGTCGGGCTGAGTGGACAGTTGCAGCAGAATCACCGCCATATCCTGCTGACTATAGGACTGACCATTCCAGGGACTGCTGCATTTTACGTATTGCTGGTGAACATGCCGGCCTATGTACATCGTCAGTTCGGCTTACCACTGGATCAGGCTTTTGCCATCCAGATGCTGGCCGTGGCGTGGATGACCTTGCTGATTCCGTTATCCGGGGCCTTGTCCGACCGTATTGGCCGCCGCCCCTTGCTACTGTGGCCCTATTTTGGCCTGTTGCTGCTGGTGTATCCCGGATTTTCCTGGCTGGCGGCAGCCCCCAGTATTGAGAGATTGCTGGTGGTACAGCTGCTGTTCTGCACCATGCTGGGGTTGAGTTATGGCCCGGCACCGACTGCCGTGTCCGAGCTGTTTCCGGTCAAGGTGCGCTCAACCGGTGTTTCCATCGGTTACAACCTGGCAGTCATGATATTTGGTGGTTTTGCCCCCTTCATTGTTACTTGGCTGGCTGGTAGCACCGGCTCGCCGATTGCGCCGGTCTACTACTTGCTAGTGTCTACCGCTTTGGGGGTGCTGGCCTGCTATTTCCTGCCTCGCGGGCGCGCTGTCACCGGGGACGAGCTGACGGCGATCCCGCTTAGCCAGCCTCCCCACTGACCGCGTGGCCAAGTGTCATCCCGTTATTTCCAGTTTGTTCAATCAACCGATCAGGCCATGTGATGTCGGCATGTGGCCGCTGACGGTGATGACCTGCCGCCATATTCACTTTTCTCGGGAGTCAACATGCTAGCCAGAAGTACTGTGCTTCACCCCATTGTCGCCCTGGGGGCGCTTGAGTTATCGCAGGCCATCCATCAGCGTGATTATTCCTGTGTGGAAGTGATGCGCGCCTATCTTGATCACATCGACCAGTTGAACCCCAGCGTCAATGCGTTGGTGTCATTGCAGCCGGCTGAAATGTTGTTGGAGCAGGCGGCCAGTTGCGATAAGGAGCTGGCGCAGGGTCAGTCGCGTGGCTGGCTGCATGGCATCCCGCAAGCGATCAAGGATCTATCCGCAACGCAGGGCATCGCCACGACCATGGGCTCTCCCCTGTATCGTCATCAAATTGCCGATCATGATGGAATCATGGTGGAGCGCATGCGCCGTGCCGGAGCCATCATCATCGGGAAGAGCAATACGCCGGAGTTCGGTGCCGGCTCGCATACCTACAATGGCGTGTTCGGCGCTACCGGTAATGCCTATGCCTCGGATCGCAGTGCTGGTGGCAGCAGCGGTGGTGCTGCGGTAGCACTGGCATTGCGACTGCTACCGGTTGCTGATGGCAGTGACATGATGGGCTCGCTACGCAATCCGGCCGCTTTCAACAATGTATTCGGCTTCCGCCCGAGCTGGGGAGGTATTCCTTTGGGACCAACGCCAGAGCTTTTCTTGCAGCAGCTGGCCACTGAAGGGCCGATGGGGCGAAACATTCCGGACATCCTGGCACTGCTGAAAACACAGGCTGGCCCAGACCTGCGGGTTCCGCTGGCCAGTGGCCTCTGCGGTCTGGATCAGGTGCTGGAGCAGGATTTCAGTGCCTGTCGCATCGCCTGGCTGGGCGACTGGAACGGCTACCTGCCCATGGAGGACGGCATACTGGAGCAGTGTGAGCTGGCATTGCAGGATATCAGGGCGCTAGGTTGCCAGCTTGAAGCCGCCAGCATCGGTTTTGATCCCTCTCTGCTATGGGAAAGCTGGGAGGTGCATCGCCACTGGCTGATGGCCGGTAGCCTGAATGCCGATTACCAGGATGCGTCACGCCGTAGCCAGCTAAAGCCTGAATTATTGTGGGAAATCGAGGGTGGTCTGCAGCTGAGTGCACTGGATGTTTATCGTGCATCCCGCATCCGCAGTGATTGGTACCGTGCGGTTTTACGCATGTTCGAGGAGTACGACTTCCTGATATTGCCCAGTGCCCAGGTTTATCCCTTTGCGCTGGAACAACACTGGCCGCACATGGTTGCAGGTCGGGTGATGAGCAGCTATCACCGCTGGATGGAAGTGGTGATCGGGCCAACCATGGCTGGTCTGCCGGTAATGAATATTCCGGCTGGTTTTGGCCGTAATGGCCTGCCGATGGGCATGCAACTGGTGGGACGTCCCCGGGTAGATATGGCGGTACTGCAGTTGGCGCACGCGTATGACCAGCAACGGCAGTGGGTAAAAAACATTCTGCCGCCCATATTGCAAGCCCGAGCTGCCTGATGTGGCCTGTCATGCGGCCTCATGAACAAGCCGCATGCAGATAACTGCGTGCGGCTTGTTCCATGTCATCGCGGGGTGGCTTACTTCAGAGCGTGAATCGCCGGCAGATTGCGCCAGGCACCACGTACGTCCATGCCATAACCGAATACGTAACGGTCTGGTACGTCCAGGCCAACGAAGTCGGCAGCAATCGGCTTTTCCTTGGGGATCAGCTTGTTGGCAAACACGCCACTGTAGAATTCCTTGGCACCCATGCCCATTACCTTGTCGCGAATGGCTGCCATAGTGTGGCCTTCATCCAGGATGTCATCCAGAACCAGTACCACGCGGTCTTGTACATCTTCCTTCGGGGCTTGCTTCCATACCAGTTCGCCGCCGTGTGTCTTGTCGCCATAGCGGGAAACATGCACGTAGTCGAAGTCCAGCGGGAAGTTCAGGCGTGGCAGCAACTGGCCGGTAAACACCACGGCACCACCCATGACGGACAGTACCAGCGGATAGGTTTCACCCAGTTTTTCGGTGATTTCCACGGCCATGCGGTCGACGGCAGCGCTTACCTGTTCTGCAGTGAACAGAATGTCCGAGCTATTGATCAGTCCGCGAGCTTCGGCAATGTTGGGCATGTTGACTCCTCAGGAAAATGCAAACGCCGCTCCGTCGCTGGAGCGGCGTGATGGAAAATATCGGGTTCAGTCCTGCAATTGCTGCAGGTAGGCTGAAAATTCTTTGGCTACTTCGTGGTGCTTCAGGCCGTAGCTGACTGTTGCCTTCAGATAGCCCAGCTTGGAGCCGCAGTCGTAGCGCGTTCCTTTGAAGGGCAGGGCCAGGACGGCCTCTTCCTTGAGCAAGGCGGCAATGCCGTCGGTCAGCTGGATTTCGCCACCCGCACCCGGGGTGGTGTTCAGCAGCTTGTCAAAGATGCGCGGTGTCAGGATATAGCGGCCAACGACAGCCAGATTAGACGGAGCTACATCTGGGTGTGGTTTTTCCACGATGCTGACTACGCGTTGCTGGCCATGGGTATCGCTGCTGACTTCAACAATGCCGTAGGAGCCGGTTTCTTCCCGTGCCACTGTTTCCACCCCCAGAATGGAGCTGTGGGTCGTATCAAACAGGCTGACCATCTGCTCCATCGCACCCGGTTCACCATCAATCAGGTCATCGGCCAAAATCACGGCAAAGGGCTCATCTCCGACGACGGGGCGCGCACACAGTACCGCATGCCCCAGTCCCAGTGCTTCGGTCTGACGGATGTAGATGCAACTGACCGATGGCGGGATGATGCCGCGTACGGTATCCAGCAGCTTCTGCTTGTTCTTGTTTTCCAGCTCGGTTTCCAGCTCATAGGCCTTGTCGAAATGGTCTTCGATCGAGCGCTTGTTACGGCCGGTGATGAAAATCAGTTCGGTGATACCAGCTGCAATGGCTTCTTCCACCGCATACTGGATCAGTGGTTTGTCCACAACAGGCAGCATTTCTTTCGGGCTGGCCTTGGTGGCCGGCAAAAAACGGGTGCCAAGCCCGGCAACGGGGAATACTGCCTTGCTGATTTTTTTCATCGTCGTAAAAAGTCTTCAATTGAAAATATTTCTGACTGGCGCGCATTCTATCCTGACTTGCGTGCCGCTCCAAACAACAACTTAATCCCGTGGCAATTGCCGCAGCGTTTTTGCCACGCTGACGATCAAGGGCGACCAGTCGCCGGGCATGGCCTGTCGCCAGATGTGCATGCTGGCATACCAGGGGGAGCTTTCACCCTGTGCCATGAAAAAGGGGGCGCTTTCCGCACGCATCATCACCCATACCGGTTTGCCCAGGGCTCCAGCGAGATGCACGACCGAGGTATCGACGCTGATGATCAGATCCAGTTGATCAATAATGGCTGCGGTATCGGCAAAATCGCTGATATGCGGGGCAAATACCCTGTCTTGCAGTTCTGCAGGTAGTGTCCCGAGCTGCAACGAGACAAAATCCGCTTGCTGATTGTCCAGCAAGGGCAGGAAAGTTGCGAGCGGGATGGATTTGTTCTGGCGGCCATGGTCGGCGATGCCCACTCCCCAGCTACCAGTTTCCCAGACAATCCCCACCCGCAGACGGCCTGGTTGGCGTGCTGGCAATTGCTGATCCCAGCGGCTTGCCAGGCTGGCATCTGCATGCAGATAAGGCTGATCGGACAAGGTTTCCAGTGTGACATCCAGCCGCAGTGGCAATGACATCAATGGAATCTGCCAGTCGTGGGCTGGCGGTGCATCTTCCAGCGGCACCAAGCTAATGCCTTCCAGCTGCCCGAACAGGCGCAGGCAGGCCGTCTGGCAGGCCAGAGTAATGCGGGCGGCCGGGTGCTGCTGACGCAAAACGGGCAGGAAGCGTGCCATTTGCAAGGTATCGCCCAAGCCTTGTTCTGCCCATACCAGCAGATGCTGACGGCCCAGATCCTGGCCTTGCCAGGCGCGTTCGCGATAACGGGGCTGCATGATGGTGCGCCAGCGCTGTTCGTAAAGTGGCCATGCTTCCCGATAGCGGCCTTGCAGCAACAGGGCGACAGAAAGATTGAATGCCAGATAGGCATCGTCCGGCTGCAAGTCCAGCCCATGGCGATAGGCGCTGACGGCTTCGTCCAGCCGCAGTGCGCAAGTCAGGGCATTGCCCAGATTATTAAGTCGTCCGCCACTGTTACCCGCCAGTTGCAGGGCATTCTGGTGGCAGACCACGGCATCGTCATAGCGCAGCGCGTATTGCAGCACCACACCCAGATTGCTCCAGGCCTCGGCATGCTGCGGCTCTGTCTGCAACACCTCCAGCAACAGGTTTTCGGCTAGCGCCAGCTCTCCCAGCTCTTTCAACAACACAGCCAGATTGCATTTAATATTGCTGGAGGCGGGATTAAGTGCGGCGGCGGCCAGGTAGTCTTCCAGTGCCTGCGGGTATTGCTTCAGACGCATCTGGGCGGTACCCCGGTTGAACAATGCCTGCCAGTCTTGAGGATTGTGCTGCAGACATTCGCTGAAGGCGGCAATGGCCTGTTCTTGCTGATTGGCTGCGGTCAGGCGGTTGCCGCGTTCGAATGCAGTTTCGGTCATGGCTTTCCTTGCCTTTCTTTCAGCCTGCCGTTTGCTGCAACATGGCTTGCAGGGCCGCTTCGTCCAGAATGGCAATCCCCAACTCTTCTGCCTTGGCCAGCTTGCTCCCGGCTTCTGCACCGGCAAGGACGAAGTGGGTTTTTTTGGAGACGCTGCCGGAAACCTTGCCACCGGCGGCTTCGATCATGGCCTTGGCCTGATCACGCGACAGGGTGGGCAAGGTGCCGGTGAGGACGAAGGTTTTGCCATCAAACAGCGGGTGCGCACTTGCAGTTTCCTGCGGAAGGCTGGCCAGTATCTCTTCGCGCAGGCTGGCCAGCTGTTGTAAGGCGCTGCGCTGTGCCGGCTGATCCAGCCAGTCGGCCAGGGCGTTTACCACTTCGGCGGGTAGCTGCAGCAGCATCAGCTGGCGACGCTCCATGCGAGCAAGTTGCTCCAGGCCACTGATTTGTGTTGCCAGTTGCTGGCTGCGCACCTCGGTCAGGCGAGGAATATTCAGTCGTGCCAGCAATACGGCGGCATCAAGGCGTTCGGCCAGTTTGGCTGAAGGCGGGTGTTCATCCACCGGCTGGACGTGTTGCAGCAGGGCATCCAGAGCGGCTTCATTGTTTTCTTCGGCGAAAAAGTCGGCCAGTGACTGGGCAACCACGGCACCGATATCCGGCAGGGCGGCAAACAGGGCTGCCGGCGTATGGCGGATCAGCGCCAGCGAGCCCAGCCAGTCAGCCAGTGTCTTGGCGGTGGACTCGCCAACATGGCGAATACCCAGTGCAAATAGTAGGCGTGCCAGTGGCGGAGTACGGCTGGCGGCAATGCCTTCCAGCAGGTTCTCCGCCCACTTGCTGGCTATCTTGCCGGTCTTGACGGTTTCGGGTGTCACGCCATCGTCTTCGTCGGCGCGGCGTTTCATGTCCAGCAGATTATCCAGGGACAGGCAGTACAGGTCGGCCACGCTGCGTACGTAGCCATATTCCACCAGCTTGTCGATGTAGCGCTCGCCAAGCCCGTCGATGTCCATCATGCGGCGGCCGGCAAAGTGTTGAATAGCCTGGCTGCGCTGGGCGCGACAGGACAAACCGCCGGAACAGCGGGCAATGGCTTCGCCTTCTTCACGCACCACATGGCTGCCGCAAACCGGGCACTGCGTGGGCAGGCGATAGGCCGGGTATTGTGGCTCTTCGCCCTGGCTGAACAGGTCGCCTCCTGTAGCTGGCTGCATGGGGCGGCGCTCTAGTACCACGGATACCACTTCCGGAATCACATCGCCGGCGCGGCGCACGATGACGGTATCGCCGATACGCACATCCTTGCGACGGACTTCATCCTCATTATGCAAGGTGGCATTGGTTACGGTGACGCCGCCAACAAACACTGGCTGCAGGCGTGCCACCGGGGTGATGGCACCGGTACGTCCAACCTGTTCCTCAATGGCTTCAACCAGAGTCAGCGCTTCTTCGGCCGGAAACTTGTGGGCAATGGCCCAGCGCGGTGCGCGCGAGACAAAGCCCAGTTCGTCCTGCAGTGCTCGGTTGTTTACCTTGTAGACCACACCATCGATTTCAAACGGCAGCTCAGCCCGTTGTTGCAGTACGGTTTCATAATAGGCGGCCAGGCCGGCAGCACCTTCCACTACAGGGCGCAGTGCCGGTTCTACTACCGGGAAGCCCAGTCGTTGCAGCCATTCCATTTCCCCCGCATGTGTGGTTGGCCAGGCGGCGCCCTCAACTTGGGCGATGGCATAGGCGAAGAACGACAGGCGGCGCTGTGCGGTAATGCGTGAATCCAATTGGCGCAGACTGCCTGCCGCGGCATTGCGCGGGTTGGCGAAGCTTTTGTCGCCACGCGCCAGTTGCTCGGTATTGAGGCGCTCGAAGTCGCGCTTGAGCATCAGCACTTCGCCGCGTACTTCCAGCAGAGCAGGAGGATTTTCCAGCTCCAGGCTGAGGGGGATGGCGTGGATGGTACGGATATTTTCCGTCACGTTCTCGCCGGTAATGCCATCGCCACGGGTGGCGGCTTGCTCCAGCACTCCGTTGCGGTAGAGCAGGCTGATGGCGAGGCCATCGAACTTGGGCTCGGTGGCGTAGGCAATGGTGGTTTCGCCCAGCTCGCGGCGGATGCGTTCGTCAAACTGGATCAGCTCGGCGTGGCGCTGGCTGAACTCGGCCTGTTGCATGTCGGAGAAGGCATTGCCCAGCGACAGCATAGGTACGCTATGGGTAAGCTGGCTGAATTCCGGCAGCGGCTTGCCGCCTATTCGTAGTGTGGGTGAGTCCGGGGTTTTCAGTTCCGGGTTATGCTCTTCCAGTAGCTGCAATTCTCGGAATAGCCGGTCGTATTCGGCATCTGGCACGCTGGGGGCATCCAGCACGTAGTATTCATGTCCGTAGCGGCTCAGCAGCTGGCGCAGCCTGCTGGCATGGGAAGCAAGGTCGTTGGTGCTCATTGCATGATCTCAAACAGAAAAAGGCCGGCATATGCCGGCCTGTGTGCAGCGGGTGTCAGGCAAACAGCCTGAGTGCAGCAACACTGCCGGGTGCAATGCCCCGGTCGTCCATGCTGCTGTAAATATGAACCAGCTGGTCGCGGATACGCGACAGCCCTACATCTGACAGTACGCGGCGGTTGTCATCCACCAGTTGTGCGTCGAATTCCACTGCCAGTTGCTTGGCAAACAGTACTGCGCGATCGAAAACCTCTACCCCGCCTGCTACACGCGGAACATCAAACAGCAGGGTCAGGGCCGGGAAGGACTTGTCCAGCAAGGTGTGGAAGGTGAAGGGCATCTGGTCTGCGGCCATTAGCGAATACAAGGTGTTGCCGGAATCCGCCAGGTAATGGAAGGCACCATCCGGCTCCAGCTGCAGGCCACCGGCTTCCACGAAGCTGCGCAGCCGTGTGCCTTCCACCGCCTGGCGGGGAACCACATTGATGCCGATCAGCACGTCTACATCGGCACAAAACCGGTCCAGCTCGCGTGCGGCTACCAGCTTTTGCTGACGTTGCGGAAAGCTGACGGCGGCATCGTGTTCTTCGGCAAAGTGTGAAACCTGCTGGCAGAAGCCAGCCAGTTCCTGCTCGGTTACCGAGCCGCTGCGGTCCACCATCTGCATGCCGATGTTGATCTGCTTGTAGCGGGTGCCGGGCAGGGCTTCGGCCGGTTTCCACAGACCCTTTTCGGTACGGCCAATGATATGGGTGCGCTTGCCTACATTGAAGCGCGGCATGGCTGCCAGTTCGTGCGGTTCGTGGAACACCACCTCGGCAATGAAATCAAGCGAGGGGTCCAGCAGGGCGGCAACCAGCGCCTGGTGATCGGCGGATTCGAACTGGTTGTTGTCTTCGTCCTCGCGCGGCGACAGCGGCATGGGTTCGGGAATGGGGGCCGGGCGTTCAACCGGTGGCGGCATGATCAATGAGGTGTCTTCCGGAATTTCCGGTTCGAACGGCTCATCGTCATAGCCGGCAGGGACGTGGATGCTGTCTGCCAGCACCGGCTCCATCCGGTCGTGGCGCGCGCCATCCCGCACATTGTTTTTGGGTACGTTCAGCAGTACGTCGTCATGAGGGCGCGCGAAGGCCTGACTGGTTTTCTTGCGAAAACGCCACTCTTGAAAAACATTGAATCCGAACACCAGGGCGATCACTGCCACGCCCAATATCAGTACACCGATCTGCAATTCGCTCATTAGGCCGTCCGCGTTAAGGCGAATAATTTGCCAATAGTATAACGAAAGCGGGCTGTTGCAGGCTATTGCTGGCGCAAAGTCGCAGCATTTGAGCGCATTAGCCGCCAGTCATCGACATAATGCGGATGAGTTTGCCTGGCTTTTCGCGAAATTCGTGGCGTTCCGGCTTCAGTTCGATGGCCTGGCGTATGGCCATTTCCAGTTGCGTATCGCTAATGCCCGCCCGCAGCAGGGGGCGCAGTTCGAAACGTTCTTCCTGGCCCAGGCACATATACAGCGTGCCATCGACTGACAGACGTACGCGGTTGCAACTGGCACAAAAGTGCTGGGAGATCGGGGTGATCAGTCCCAGGGTGAAGCGGCCATCCACGCTGCGCCAGTAACGTGCCGGGCCACCGCCCAGTTCACTGTGCTGTGGCAACAGACCAAAACGCTGGCGCAATTGTTCCAGCACCGGCTGCAAATCCAGAAAACTGGTGTTGCGACCACTCTCACCCATGGGCATGGCTTCGATCAGGCGCAGGATGAAGCCGCTTTCAATACAGAAAGCCACCATGGTTTCGATATCGGCTTCATTGATGTCCTTCATCGCCACCATATTGATCTTGATCGGCGAGAGGCCGGCATCCCGCGCGGCCTGCAGGCCGGCCATCACCTGAGGCAGGCTGTCACGGCCGGTAATGCTGTTCACGCATTCGCGGCGCAGCGAATCCAGGCTGACATTCACCCGTTTTACGCCTGCGGCTTGCAGTGCAATTGCGTGCCGTGCCAGCTGGGTGGCGTTGGTGCTGAGTGAAAGGTCCTCAAGGCCGGGCAGGGTCGAGAGCCTGGCCGCCAGCTGGGGCAGGTTGCGACGCAGCAGGGGTTCACCGCCGGTCAGTCTGACCCTGCGTGTACCCAGCCGGGCAAAGGCGGCAACCACCCGTTCGATTTCATCGAAAGTCAGCCAGTTTTCCGGCTCTTCGAAGTCCTTGAAACCCTTGGGAATGCAGTAGCTGCAGCGCAAGTCGCAACGGTCCGTTACTGACAGGCGGAGGTAGTCGATGCTGCGGCCGAAGCGATCCTGCAGGATATTCATGTCAAGCAACCGGAATGAGAAGACACCAGGGTCTTGCTTTGGTGGGGGAGGTTCTGTTCAGAATAGCGCCAATTACTGCTTCCTGACAGATAGCGGGAATTATTTTCGTTTGCCTTGGTCAACTGCGGTTTGCCCTGTGTCATGGCAGACTTGTGTGTTTTTTGTCAGCAGATACGAGAACTGTTCTCGTATGGCTTGCAATATTGTTCTAATGCGAACTATAATTGTTCGAACAAAAGGTTGGCGCAATGAGTCATGCAAAAAAGGAGCCGTCTCTGTCGGTCATTCGCGAGTTAGCCCGGACATTCCAGGCCTTTGAGCAATTGTCCGCTTTTCATATCCGGCAGATGGATCTCACCCCGCCGCAATTTGACGTGGTGGCGACACTGGGCAATACCCCAGGCATGAGCTGCAAGGAGTTGTCGGAGAAAACGCTGATCACCAAGGGCACACTGACCGGGGTGATTGATCGCCTGATCGAAAAGGGCATTGTCAGCCGCTGTGCGCAGGAACAAGACCGCCGCAGCGTGATGGTGGCATTGACGCCACAAGGCGATGCCCTGTTTCAGCAGGTTTTTCCGGAACATCTGGCCTATATGAAAACGGCGTTCGATTTGCTGGAGCCGTCAGACATGGATGTGCTTTGCCAGCAACTGGAGCGTTTGCGTGCAGCCTTTAACCAGGTTTTGGAGCAGAAGAAACATGAAATCGAATGAACGTTATGCCGTCCCTGCCATCGTACTGCACTGGCTGGTGGCTGCCCTGATCATCGCTACCTTCATCTGGGGGTTGGTGGTTGCCGGCATGCCGCTGTCACCGGCCAAGTTCAAATATATTGCCTGGCATAAGTGGGCAGGCATCACCGTGCTGGCACTGGTGGCAGTTCGCCTGCTGGTGCGTGTGCTGAAACGTCCGCCGGAATTGCCGGCGCACATGAATGGCGTTGAGCGGGTGCTGGCGCACGGTGGCCACCTGGCCTTGTATCTGCTGATGTTTGCCGTGCCGCTGACTGGCTGGCTGATGAGCTCGGCCTATGGTTTCCCGGTGGTGTTGTTCAAACTGGTGCAACTGCCGGATCTGATCGCCCAGGACGAACAGCTGGCCGCCACGCTGAAAAGCGTGCATGAAACCCTGAACTGGATCATGGCGGCCTGTGTTGTGGGGCATGTGCTTGCCGCTATCAAGCACCATGTCATTGACAAGGACGGCATGCTGTATCGCATGAGTCTGCGTGGCCCGCGTCAATAAACCGATATCTCAAGTGAGAACAAGCATGAAACAACTGAAACTGATTCCGGTAGCGCTGCTGCTGGCAGCCCCCCTGTTGCAGGCCGCTCCGCTGGACGCAGGCAAGAGCCAGATCAACTTCACCATGAAGCAGCTGAATGTGCCGGTGACTGGCAGCTTCAAAAAATTCAGCGGCAATGTGGTGCTTGACCTGAAAAAACCGGAAGCCGGCAAGGCTGATATCAGCATTGATACCGCCAGCATCAGCCTGCCCACCGCCGAAGCCGTGGGCGAGGCGAAAAAGGCCGACTGGTTCAATGTGGCCAAATTCCCCACTGCGCGTTTTGTCAGCAGCAGCATCAAGAATCTGGGCGGCGGCAAGCTGCAGGTTGCCGGCAAGCTGAGCATCAAGGGAAATACCCGTGATGTGAGCGCAGCGTTTACGGCTCGTCAGGAAGGTACGCTGACCGTGGTGGAAGGCGTGCTGCCGGTATCGCGACTGGCTTACAAGATTGGTGAGGGTGACTGGGCCGATACCGGCACGGTGGCCGACGAAGTGCAAATCAAGTTCAAAGTGGCCATCCCGGCCGGCAAATAAACACTCTGGAGAGTTGAAGTCATGATGAAGAAAGCCCTGTTCGCCGTTGCGTTTTCCGCCTTTGCTGGTGCTGCCCTGGCTGCTCCGGTTAGCTACAGCGTGGATCCGACCCACACCGTAGCCCAGTACGATGTACGCCACCTTGGCTTCTCGGTACAGTCCGGTTCCTTTACCAAGGCGGCAGGTACCGTGGTGCTTGATACCGAAGCCAAGAAGGGTTCTGTCGATATCACCATCGACACCAATTCGCTGCAGACTTTCCTGGCTGCACGCGATACCCACTTGAAGAGCAAGGATTTCTTCAATGTGGCTCAGTTCCCCACCATCACCTTCAAGTCTACCGACCTGAAGTTTGCCGGTGACAAGCTGACCGCCGTAAATGGCAACCTGACCATCCTGGGCGTGACCAAGCCGGTTACCCTGACCGTGACCAACTTCGGTGGCGGCAAGAACCCGATGAGTGGCCAGGAAACCTACGGTGCCAATGCTGAAACCACCATCAAGCGTAGCGACTTTGGCATGAAGACCTTCCTGCCGGCCATTGCTGACGACGTGACCCTGAAAGTGGCCATCGAAGCCGTCAAGGCACAGTAAGCTGTTATCAGCCAGTCAAATGAAAAAGCCCGCATCCTGCGGGCTTTTTCTATGATGACTCCCCATGTGTCGTGTTCACATATCAGGGTGACAGCACGAAGCTGACTGGCACCAGCAGGGTGGATTCGATGGCAACACCATCTTGCCGGGCCGGCAGAAAGCGCCATTCTGCTACTGCCAGACGGGCCGCCTCGTCCAGGCGGCGGCTGTGGCTGCTACTGACGATTTCCACCTGCAGCGCCTTGCCCTGGGTACTGACGCGGACCTTGAGCTGCACGCGCCCCTGCTCACCCAGCTCGCGTGAGCGCTCGGGATATGGTGCCTGCGGATTGTGCAGGTAAGCACTGTGATAGATGGCTGGTTGATTGTCGCTGCTGCCCATGCCGGTCGGTGAGCTGTTGGTGCTGTTGCCGCTTGTCGCGGTGACCGTGTCTGCCCGTACGGTGGCTGCACCTGCTCCCAGGCTGGGCGATGGTGTGTCGTGTGACTGCACTGCCGGATTTGGCAGCGATCGAGACAGCATTGTCTGCCGCAATGGCTTGATAACGGTTTTTGCGGTCGGCATGCCCGCCCTGGCGGGAATAATCACTGGCGGATGCGTATTTGATTGGTTGGCGGGCAGCAATCGTAAATGCAGTGAGGGCAGCGGCAATGTCGGCTGCTTTGCCAGCAGCATATTGATTAATATCGCCAGCAGGGCCACGTGTACCAGCCCGGACAGTAACAGCGCAATGGATAGGGGCTGGCTGGAAGATGGCAAGGTGTCAGTCAGGTGCAATTTCATGAGTCATCAGCAGCGCATGCTGGCTGTGGGACGGGCATATTGCCACCATGCTACTGCCATGGAGACCAGATAAAAAGCCAGAAACAACATGAAGGCCGGGACAAAGCTGGAAAACCACTCCAGCGCGCTGCCAAATGCCTTGGGAATGAAAAAACCGCCCAGGGTGGCAGATACCGAACTGATGCTCATCGCGGCCACGCCGCGGCGGCCGCCTCGTGTGTAGGCATCGGCCACGCTTTCGCCGCTGAGCTTGGCCTGTCGTCCGGCTTCGATCAGGAATACCTTGGGGGAGAGCTGGTAGGACGAGCCATTGCCCACGCCTGCTGCAAAGAAAATCAGCTGAAAGGCAATCAGGAACAGACTGAAGCTGCCGCCGTCGTTATCACCGGGCAGGCTGGCCAGAATGCCCAGTGTGCCGATGGCCATCAGCAGATTGCACACCAGGGTGGTGATGCCGCCGCCAATGCGGTCGCCACACCAGCCGCCAATCGGGCGGGCCAGGGCGCAGATCATCGGACCCATGAACAGATAAGGTGTGGCATCTACCAGCGGAAACAGTGCATGGGCCAGCAGCGGAAATGCTGCGGAAAAGCCGATGAAGGTGCCGTAGCTGCTGAGGTAGAGCAGGCAGATATACCAGGTGTGCCGTTCCTTCATCATCAGCCACTGGTCGCGCAGGGTCAGACGCATCTTGGGCAGGTCGTGCGCATACAGCAGGCAGAAGGTGGCAATCAGCAGAATGGGCAGAATCCAGATATAGCCAGCGTTTTGCAGCCAGACGGGATGTACCTGGGCACCACGCCCCCAGATTTGCGGCTCGCCGGCCAGGCTGCCAAACAGCGGAGCGGCAATGGCCAGCGGTACCACGATCTGCACCACCGAAACTCCCAGATTGCCCAGGCCCGCATTCAGGCCCATGGCAAAGCCCTTGGCCGATTTGGGAAAGAAAAAGCTGGTGTTGGATAAGTGTGACGACGACGCGGCGCCGCCAATACCGCAGCAGGCGGCCACCAGCAACAGCAAGGGGAAAGGCGCGCTGATGTCCTGTACCAGCCAGCCGACGCCTAGCGCCGGAATCAGCAGGAACAGGGTGGAAATGCCCAGCCAGGTGCCGCCGCCCACCCAGCTCCAGATGCAGGCGTAAAACAGCCGCATGATGGCCCCCACCAGCGGTGGAATGGACACCAGCAAAAACTGCTGCTGGCCGGTCATGGCAAAGCCGACGGCCGGCAGATTGCTGACGACAATGCTCCACATCATCCACACATTGAAGTTCAGATGTAGTGCCAGGGTGGAAAGCAGCAGGTTGCGGTTGGCAATCCTGCGTCCGCGGGTCAGCCAGAAAATGATGTTTTCCGGCTCCCAGCGCTTGATGCTGACGGTCATGCCAGAGGCCCCAAGGAAGAAAAATCGCAGCCTGTCTGGCTGCAAGTCGCGCAGTATGAGCGCCACTAGCAGAGGATAGATTGCGATGTATCAACTGGGCTACGCAGAAACTTGCGTAGATGCGTCATGCAATTTCGCGCATCTTCAGGGCTTCCACGATATCCACCGCCACGATGCGGCTGACCCCCTGTTCCTGCATGGTCACCCCCACCAGTTGCTCGGCCATTTCCATGGTGAGGCGGTTGTGCGAAATATAGAGGAACTGGGTGCGTTCTGACATCTGTTTCACCAGATCGCAGAAGCGGCTGGTGTTGGCATCGTCCAGCGGCGCATCCACCTCGTCCAGCAGGCAGAACGGTGCCGGGTTGAGCGAGAACAGCGAGAACACCAGGCTCATGGCGGTCAGGGCTTTTTCACCGCCGGACAGCAGATGGATGGTGCTGTTTTTCTTGCCCGGCGGCTGGGCGATGATTTGTACTCCGGCGTCCAGCAAATCTTCACCGGTCAGCACCAGCTCGGCGCGCCCGCCGCCAAACAGGGTGGGGAAGAATTCGCGCATCTTGGTATTGACTGCTTCGTAGGTGCTTTGCAGCATCTGGCGGGTTTCACCGTCGATTTTCTGGATGGCTTCTTCCAGCGTGGCCATGGCCTGATTCAGGTCTTCGGCCTGACTGCCCAGGTATTCTCCACGCTTGCGGGCTTCTTCCAGTTCTTCCAGTGCTGCCAGATTGACGGCACCCAGCCCTTCCAGCGCCCGGGCCAGCCGGGCGATTTCCGCTGCCAGCGCATTGGGCTTGATGGCGTCGGTAAGATCGGCCAGCAGTGCGCTTTCATCGGCCTGGGCTTCTTTCAGCTCTTCGGCAAAGCGCTCCATCGCCAGCCTGGCTTCCTGATGCTTGAGCAGCCAGTCGGAGCGTCCTTCGCGCAGCGCCGGCAGGGCAGAATTGATGTCGTGCTGGCGTTGGGTAAGCTGGCGTAGCTGCTCGGTTAGGCCATTTAGCTGGTCGCGGGTGGCGGCCAGTGCCGCTTCATGTTGCTCGCGCAGTTCGATAGCCAGTTGCATGGCTTCTTC
Organism: Aquitalea denitrificans; assembly: GCF_009856625.1. Taxonomy (GTDB): domain Bacteria; phylum Pseudomonadota; class Gammaproteobacteria; order Burkholderiales; family Chromobacteriaceae; genus Aquitalea; species Aquitalea denitrificans. Next base: position 3,814,247 of record NZ_CP047241.1, on the reverse strand, counting down.
CGGCACGGTTTCATCAACTGTTTCGGCTTCTTCGGCCAGGGTTTCCAGCCGTTCGGCCAATTGCTGGTCACGCTCTTCCAGTTCTCTGGCGCGGCGTGCCAGTTCGGCGGTTTTCTGTTCGGCGGTGTGTAGCTCCAGGCGGATTTCATGCAGCTGGCGCTCGGCATCGCGCGTTTTGTTGCGCGCCAGTTGCAGCCCGGTTTCGGCGTTCAGCCGATCCAGCCTTACCTCTTCCAGCTGTACCGCCAGCTCTTCCAGCGTCATGGCAGATTCTTCGCCTAACAGCTCGCTTTCCTCTATTTCCAGCTGGGCGTGTTGCTGTTCCTGTTGCATACGCTGGCGCTCGGCCTCGATGAAGCTCAGGCGGGCGGCACCCTGGCGCGCGGCTTGGTCTAGCTTGACGTGCTCCAGCGTAACGGCATTGAGTTCTGCTTCCAGCCGGGTGAGCGCGCCTTTTTGTGCGCGTACGGCTTCGGCCAGCATGCCATTCATGCTTTGCAGCGATTCGCGGCGCTGTTGCAGGCGGTCTATCTCCGGCTGCAGCAGTTGCTGGCGTGCCTGGGCTGCGTCTAGTTGCTGCTTGCGCTCCATCACGCCGCTGCCGCTGGCTGCACTGTAGAAGCACACGCTGCTGGCGCTGACCCGATGGCCTTGCGGGGTGAGCAGGCATTGTCCGGCCTGCAGTTGGCCACGGCGGCGGATGGCCTGGGCCAGGTCTTCCGCCAGGTAGACGCCGTCCAGCCAGTCGGCCAGGGCGGCATCGAACGGGGCGCTGGCGCTGAGCTGGTCGAGCAGGCGTGGCCAGTCCTGTGTCGGCGCGGCGGCTGGCGGGCGCTGGCCATCCACCAGGGTTAGCGCGGCAGGGGGAGGCTGAACGCCCTGTGCGGCACGGGCGCTCAGCCGCTCGCCCAGCACGGCTTCCAGCGCGGTCTGCCACTGCGGCGCAACTTGTACCGCCTGCCATAGCTGCGGGGTATCTGCCAGTCCTTGCTGATGCAGCCAGTCGCCCAGCTTCTCGCCGGCAGCTTCGCGTGCCAGCACTGCCGTCAGCGCGGCGACTTCGGCTTCGGCGCGCGCAAGTTCGGCGCGCTGGCTGGCCAGTTGTTCGTCCAGTTTTTCCCGTTCCGAGGCCAGGTCGGCCAGCTTGGCTTCATCGGCCACCACGCGGGCGCGCACGGCCTCCAGTGCGGAGCGGGCGCGTTCTACTTCGGCCTGGGCGGCGGCTTGCTGGGCGTGATCCGGCAGGTTCAGTTCGGTCAGTTCTCTGTGCAGGGCTTGCTGGCGGCTGGCCAGTTGTTCCAGTGCGCGGCGCTGGTGTTCCACCTTTTGCCGGGCCAGGTCGCGTTCGCGGGTAAGGTTGGCCTGCTGGGCCAGTAGTTGTGCTTGTTGCTGATCCTTGGCGCGGAATCCGGCTTCGGCTGCGGGAAGCAGGTCGGCACCGTCCTCCAGTGCCATCTGCGCTTCTTCCAGCCGCATTTGCGCTTCTTCGCGCCGGGGAAGCCAGTCGTCCAGCTCCATGCCAGCCTGGTGGCGGTTTTCTGCCAGTTGCTGGCGTTCATTGCGGGTGGTGGCCAGTTCGCGTTCGATACGTACATGGTTTTGCTGGCGGTGGCGTTGCTGTTCTTCCAGTCGTGCCAGTGCGGCATTGGCTTCGAACAGGCGCTGCTGCGCTTCGTGCACCGCGTCGCTGGCGGCATAATGGCTTTCGCGCACCGTTTCCAGTTCGGTATCCAGATGGGTGAGCGCCGCTTCCATGGATGCTTCTTCGGTTTCAATGCGCGATAGCTCGGCGCGGGCATGGGCTTCGTTGCGGCTGGCTTCTTCGCGCCGGGCCAGCGCCAGCAGGTTCTGCTTGTGGGTGAGGGTGCCGCGCAGGTCGTGGTACTGGGCGGCTACTTCGGCTTGCTCGCTCAGGCGCTCTACCTGGCGTTCCAGTTCCTGGCGCAGGTCTTCGATGCGCTCCAGGTTGGCGCGGGTGTCGGCAATGCGGTGTTCGGTTTCGCGGCGGCGTTCCTTGTACTTGGACACCCCGGCGGCTTCTTCCAGATAGGCGCGCAGTTCTTCCGGCCGCGCTTCGATGATGCGCGAAATCATGCCTTGTTCGATCACCGCGTAGCCGCGCGCACCGACGCCGGTGCCGAGGAACAGGTCGGTAATGTCGCGGCGGCGCACTTGCTGGTTGTTGATGTAGTAGCTGGATTCGCCTTGCCGGGTCAGCACGCGTTTGATGGCCACCTCGGCATATTGGCCCCACGGCCCGGTGAGCTGGCCATCTGCATTATCGAATACCAGCTCTACCGAGGCGCGGCTGACCGGTTTGCGGGTGGAGGAGCCGTTGAAAATCACGTCCTGCATCGACTCGCCGCGCAGTTGCTTGGCGCTGGATTCGCCCAGCACCCAGCGCACCGCGTCAATCACATTGGATTTGCCACAGCCATTGGGGCCGATTACCGCCACCAACTGGCCGGGGACCGGAATGCTGGTGGGGTCGACAAAGGACTTGAAGCCGGACAGTTTGACGTGGGTGAGGCGCAAGGTGTTCTCGCAAGGTAAAGTAAAGCAACGGCGGCATTTTATCAGGGTGGCGGATTTTGTTTGCTTTTGCTGCAGGACAAGCAGGGTGAGACAGTGCCGGGCTGCAAGAACTTTTGTCAGATTTGTTGTGCCATAATGCCCATATGGAACCGTTATCGCTTACCGATCACTTTCTGATTGCCATGCCCAATATGGCAGACCCCCTGTTTGCGCGCGCGCTGGTCTACCTGTGCGAGCATGGCGATCACGGGGCCATGGGCCTGATTGTCAACAAGCCTTCCGGCATCGCCATGGCGCAGCTGTTCGACCAGATCGACCTGCCGCTGGATATCGATCCCTTGCGTGGCGAGTCAGTGTTTTTTGGTGGACCAGTCCAGCCGGACCGGGGCTTTGTGCTGCATGCGCCCGCCGGGCATTGGCAGTCCAGCCTGGTGGTGAAGGACGACATGGCCCTCACCACCTCCAAGGATGTGCTGATTGCCGTTTCTGAAGGTCGGGGTCCTGTGCGCATGCTGATTACCCTGGGCTATGCAGGTTGGTCGGCAGGACAGCTGGAGCAGGAAATCAGCGACAACGGCTGGCTTACCGTCAAGGCCGATCCGGCCATTCTGTTTGATCTGCCGGCAGAGTCCCGCTACGACGCCGCCATGGCCTTGCTGGGTTTTGACCCATCCTTGCTGTCCGGAGATGTCGGTCATGCCTGAGGGAACGGTACTGGCTTTTGATTTTGGCGAGCGGCGCATTGGCGTGGCCATGGGTGAAACCATGCTGGGCATCGCCCATCCGCTGCTGACCATCGATACCGAAATCACCGATGCCCGCTTTGCCGCCATCGGCAAGCTGATTGAAGAGTGGTGTCCGGCCCAGTTGGTAGTAGGTCTGCCCATGCACCAGGACGATACCGAACATCAGATGACCCAGCTGGCGCGGCGCTTTGCCAATCGGCTGAAAGGGCGCTTTGGCCTGCCGGTGTGGCTGGTGGATGAGCGCCTGACCTCGGTGATTGCCGAATCCATGCTGGCCGAGGCCGGTGTGCGTGGCCGCAAGCAAAAGCCGGCGCTGGATCAGGTAGCCGCCCAGGCCATTCTTGCCACCTGGTTCGAGAGCCACGGCATTGCCGTCTAGATTCCTTCCACTATGCATCTTTCTCCCCGTTGGCAAACTTCTGTCCTGATGCTGGCTTTCTTGCTCAGCCTGTCCGGGCTGGTCAGCCTGATGCTGGATCCGGCTCACAGTGCCCGTCACTGGCAGGCTGCGCCGGGTCATGTGGAGTCCAGTCGCATTCTGGTCATCAGTCCGGAAAACCACCCGGACCAGATACGCTGGGAGCCTTATGTGCAGTACTTGTACACCGTTAATGGCGAGGTATATCACGCAGATCAGCTGTATGCCCTTGCCACGGCTTTGCCTGGCGATCACAGCAGTGCCGAAGATATCACCCGCCGTTTTCCGGCAGGCAAAGCCGTGGTGGTGTACTTCAATCCGCAGGAGCCGGGCCGTGCGGTGCTGATCCGCGAAGGGGACAGCAGCATCGGCAGCGGTCAGTTCATCCTGGGAGCGCTCAGTACCTTGTTTGGCTGGGCATTGCTGGACCGGCTATTGCAGCGCTGGCGTCATGGACGTCGCCACCGGGTGGCCGCGCATGGTTGAAAAACTACTGCAGTGTCTGATGCTGCTGGCCGGGCTGGTGGCGTTTGCCTACCTGTGGTGGCTAGGGGCCAAGGGTGACGCTTCATCCGGCTGGCCCAGTGCGGTGGGCAGTGTGCAGGAAAGCCGGCTGGAACAACGGCAGGTGAATGCCGGCGGAGACCGCGATAATACCTGGGAGTATTTCCCGCACATCCGTTACCAGTATCAGGTGCAGGGCCGGGATTACCAATCCGCCAACCGCCGCTTTCCCAATCCGGGCTACAGCCGCAGCCAGCAGGAGGTAGCCGACATCCTGGCGCGCTATCCGGCAGGCGCGCAGGTGCGGGTGTATTACAACCCGGCCAATCCGGCCGAAGCCTGTCTGGAAACCGGTCAGCACTGGACCGCCTGGGTCGGCAAGGCAATTGCCTTGCTGATTGTCATGGTTGCCGGCTGGCTGCTGTGGCGGGGCTCTGATCAGTGAACTGACTGCCGGTCTGCTTCAGCCTTATCCCTTGGTCGGCCGGATTGCCTTGCCGCTGGAAATATCCGTCAGCCGGATAAAGCAATTTATCCCCTCGTCCGATTCAGCCATAATGCGAGTAAAACCAAGCTGCATGGCGTTTGCATCGCTGCCGTGCCATTACAAGGGGGACCGACTATGTTGGCCATTATCGGGGGCAGCGGTCTAGCCAAGCTGCCCGTTCTGGAAGTGACCCACCGTCAGGTGGTGAGAACGCCTTATGGCGACCCATCCTGCGCATTAACATTCGGCCATATCGGCCAGCAGAACGTGGTGTTCATCGCCCGTCACGGCCACGGCCACTCACTGGCACCGCACGAAATCAACTACCGCGCCAATATCTGGGCGCTGCACAACCAGGGCGTGAAGGGCATCCTGTCCATTGGCTCGGTTGGCGGCATCCGTGCCGACATGGGGCCGGGAACGCTGGTGGTGCCGGACAACATCATCGATTACAGCTGGGGCCGCAAGCACACTTTCTTTGATGGCCCGGAGCGGCCGGTGGTACATGTCGACTTCAGCAACCCCTATGACGACTGCCTGCGCAGCAAGGTGATAGAGGCGGTCAGCGCCACCGGCAAGCCCGCAGTGAACCAGGGCATTTATGCCTGCACCCAGGGTCCCAGGTTGGAGACGGCAGCGGAAATTCTCAGGCTGGAGCGTGATGGTGCCGATATTGTCGGCATGACCGGCATGCCGGAAGCCTGCCTGGCCCGCGAGATAAACCTGCCTTACGCCCACCTGTGCCTGGTAGTGAACTGGGCGGCAGGCAAGGGCGGAACGGCTACTGTCGATTTCGACCCGGCCACGGCGGAGGCGGGGATGAATGATGTCACCGCGGTATTGCTGGCCTTGCTGTCTGCCAGCCCCTCTGTGTGATCATGCCCCGGTTTCGCTGCCTGTACCTATTTTCCGGAGAGCCTCATGTCCTCGGTACGCTATGATTTTTTTGACGCCATCTTTGCCCCGCGTTGTGATCAGCCGCTGATCCTTTATGGTGATGAATCCATCAGCTACGGCAAGTTTTTCGACCGGTCACTGCGTCTGCTCAATCATCTGGTGCAGCAGGGGGCGCGCCATGGCGATCGCATCGTCATCGGCCTGGAAAACCGCCCGGAATATCTGGAGCTGATGCTGGCACTGGCACTGGGCGGCATGACGGCCTGCCCGGTTGATCCGGAAATCAGTGTCGAGCAGCTGAACAAGACCCGTCAGGTGGTGAAGGCCGCCCTGAGCATCACCTCTTACGATCAACTGGCCTATGCGCTGGATAACAGCGTGCCGGACTGCGTGGCACAGGGGGGGCTGGATGTACCTTTCCTGGTGGTGTTTTCGTCGGGTACCACCGGCGCACCCAAGGGCATTGTCCAGTCCCTGGGTAATTTCTTCAGCGCGGCAGCCGCTTTTGCCGGTGCGGTGGGCCAGCAGCCAGGCCAGCTTACCTTGCACAACTGGCCGATGTTCTACAACGCAGGCTTGTTCAACCTGTTTGCCTGCCCCTTGGTGACCGGTGGACGTATTGCGGTCTGCCCACGTTTTTCGGCTCGAGCAATCGGTGGTTTCTGGGAGGATATGGCCCGTTACCAGCCGGATTATCTGTATCTGTCACCCACCATGGCGGCGTCGCTGAGCAAGACCTACAAATTCTTCAAGGCCGACTTGGCACCGCTCAGGCAGGCCAGCGTGATTTCCACCAGCTCCATTTTGTACCCGGCCATCAAGGATGAGTTCATGCAGGTAATGGGCGTTGGCATCCGCCCCTGCTTTGGTATTACCGAGCTGGGTGGTTCCTTCACCATAGGTGGCAAGGAGACGGCTGCCTTTTCCGTGGGCCAGGTGATGTCCGGCGTACAAGTAAGTATCGACGCCGCAGCCGATGGCGAACTGCTGGTGCTATCGCCCTATATGGCGCTGGGATATCTGGGGGCCGAGGGGCATATCGACTTGTTTGATCGCAACACGCCGTTCCGGACTGGCGATCTTGGGCAGCTGGAGCAGGACGAACTGTTTGTCTCTGGCCGGCGTAAGGATTCCATCAAGAAGGGCGGGGAATTGATCAGCCTGTCGGAAATCGAGGACATGGTACATGCCACTGGGCTGTGTGAAGAGTGCTATGCGGTGGGCAAGCCTGATCTGTTCTGGGGTGAAACCTACGACGTGTTTTTCATTCTGCAGGCCGGTGGCAATGCCGAGGCAGTGCGTGATGCCTTGATCCGCCTGTTCAATAGCAACTTGCCGCAAGTACAGCGGCCAGATCAGGTGCATGCGGTGGACAGCATTCCACGCACAGCCTCCGGCAAGCCGATCAAGCGGCTGATCAGCTATCAGGCGGTGCAATGACAGCGCATGTTCTGACCACGTTTGACCCGTGCAGTGGCCAAGCCGTGGCCCACTACCCCTGTGCCGATGCCGCACAGCTTGACGAGGTCTGCCAGCGCGCACGGCAGGCTTTCTTCCAACACTGGCGCAGCCTGCCTGCAGCCTGCCGCAGCCAGGCTCTAAACAGCGTGGCACAGCATTTGCGGGCCAATCTTGCCGTCTATGCGGCAGCGGAGGCCGCAGATACCGGCAAATCACTTGCCGGGGCCAAGGGTGAAGTGGAGGGCGCTGCTGCACTATGGGAATATGCGGCGGCGCTGGCACGGGTGGAGCATACCGAGACGCTTGGCAGCTCCATGGACACCGGCCTGGCGCTGACCTTGCGCGAGCCTATGGGCGTGGTCGGGTTGATCGTGCCCTGGAATTACCCCCTGATCACCACCGCAGAGCGCATGCCATTTGCCTTGGCTGCGGGTTGCTGCGTGGTGCTCAAACCCAGCGAACTGGCGGTGGGATCGCTGGCCATGCTGGTGGCGCATTTGCAGCAAAATCCTTTGTTCCCGGCGGATGTGGTGCAGCTGCTGTATGGCGTTGGCAGTGAGGTGGGGCGTGGGCTGACCACGCATCCGGCAGTGGACATGATTGCCTTTGTCGGCTCCACCGCCAGCGGTCGGGCCATTGAGTCGGCGGCCGTGGCCTGTGGCAAGCGGGTGAGTGCCGAACTGGGTGGAAACAACCAGGTACTGGTGTATCCGGATGCAGATCTGGCCGCTGCAGCCGATGGCGTGATTGCCGGCGCATTGCGCAATGGTGGCCAGGCATGCATTGCCGGCACCCATGTGCTGGTTGATCCCGCCGTGGCAGATGCCTTTGTTGCCGAGCTGCAGCTGGCCTTGCAGCGCCGTCATCCTGATAGCGCAATGGATGAAAAACCGTATGGTTTGCAGCCCATGATCACCTCTGGACACAAGCAGCGCATCCAGTCGCTGCTGCAGGCCGGGCTGGCAGAGGGCGGCAGCTTGCTGCCCGGTTCACGGTTGGATGGCCCCGGGCAATATCTGGGCCCGGTGCTGATTGACCATGTTGCTGCAGCGTCGGCATTGCGTCGGCAGGAGATTTTTGGCCCGGTGATCACCATCTGTCGCGTGGCTGCCAGTCAATTTAATGCCATTGTTGCCGATAACCAGTATGGGCTGGCCGTTTATGTATGGACGGCAGCAAGCAAAACATCGTTACAGGTGGTGCGGCAGTTGCGCGCCGGGCGGATATGGGTCAACGCCAACCCGGAGTTCTGGCTGCCCGAGCTGCCGGTTGGCGGCTTTGCCGATTCCGGGGTTGGGCGCGAGGGGGGCGTGCGTGCGCTGGACACTTACTCCCTGCCCAAGTCAGCCATCATTTACTGAACAAACGTGGCTCGTGCGCCGCACGGGAAACACGCCCCGGGACTGCCGGCCGTTGCGGCAACATGGTGCCCGGGTCTATCGAGGAGTGAATTCATGGGTCAGATTTCGCGCCCGCTGTCGCTGGTTGAAAAGCTGAAGCAGGAATCCGTACAGGAGTTCATCAACAAATTCCTGTGGAACAAGAGCAATAGCGCACCTTTTGTGGTGGAGCTTGATCCCACCACTGCCTGTAATCTGGCTTGCCATGATTGCATCAGTGCCAACTTGCTCAATCAGGGTGGTATCGACAACGAGCGCCTGATGAGGCTGGCCGAGGAGTTTGCCCAGCATGGCGTCCGTGCCGTGGTGCTGATTGGCGGCGGCGAGCCAATGGCGCATCCAAAGTTTGGCGCGCTGGTCGAGTCGCTCTACCAGGCTGGCATCAAGGTGGGGGTAACCACCAATGGAACCCTGATGCCGCGCTATATGGACCAGTGCATCAACATGACCAGCTGGCTGCGGGTGTCGGTGGATGCCGGTAGCGAGGAAGTATTTGCCGAGTTCCGTCCTCATGCCAGCGGCAAGTCGCAGTTCAATCTTGTCATCGACAATATGCGCCAGATGGCTGCCAGCAAGAAGGGTTTGCTGGGTTATTCCTTCCTGCTGCTGTCCAAGTTCAATCCCGATGGCAGCCTGCACCGCACCAATGCAGTGGATATCGAAAAGGCAGCACAGCTGGCCAAGGATATCGGTTGTGACTATTTCGAGGTCAAACCTGCCTTTGACATGATGCACTTCCTGCAGCAGCAGGATCTGTCGGTGGTGGATCTGGTTAACCGTAACCTCAAGGCCATCCACGAACTGGCCGACGACAATTTCAAGATCATTGCACCGTTTACGCTGGAAGAAGCCTTGCGCGGCGTGGGTACCCAGGTGAAGTCCTACAACCGTTGTCTCACCGCGGAACTACGCACGGTGATTACGCCTAGCGGTGCTTATGTCTGCCCCTATCATCGCGGCAACCTCAACATGCGCATTGGCGATATCGCCAAGGTTTCGCTGGAGGAACTATGGCAAGGCGACCGGCGCAAGACTGTGATGAACCGGGTTGATCCGGCCCGGCACTGTACCTTCCACTGCATCCGCCACGAGTCCAATCTGCTGCTGGAACGCATGGCGGCAGGAGAGGTGGTGGATACCGTGTCCGATTTCGACCTGTTCATCTAAGCGTGCCCATGGAACTGCTTAGTCGGGAAGAGCTGCTGGCCATCGGCTTTCATACGGTGGGCGAGGGGGTGCGGGTATCACGCCGCGCCGTGTTCTATGTCATTGACGGCAGCATTGGCGATGGTGCGCGTATTGACGACTTTGCCATTCTCACTGGCCGGGTGGAGATTGGTCCGCATACCCATATCTCGCCCTTCTGTTTCCTGGGCGGAACTGGCGGGCGCATCGTGCTGAAAGAGGGCGTTGGCTTTTCCACCCATGTCAGTGTGTTTACCAAGAGCGACGATTACCAGCAGCAGGCGGATGGCCCGCGCAACAAGGTAGAGGGGGATGTGCTGATTGGCGCACATACCATTTTCGGTGCCCAATGCGTCATCCTGCCCGGCGCCGATGTGGGGCCAAACTGCTCCATCGGGGTGGGCTGCGTGATCAAGGACAAGGTGGCTGCTGGTGGCCGCTATGTCAGCATGGGCATACGCTCGGTACAGCTGCCCTGAGCGGCACGGCAGGGAGTATTGCCACTGTCGCTAACAATAAGGAAAGAAAATGGAAGAAATCCGCAGCTGGATCGCAGATTACCTGCGTGAAGAGGGCAAAACCGAGCTGCTGGCCGATCGCCCCCTGTTTGAACAGATCGACTCCTTCAGCGTGGTGGGCTTTCTGATGGCGGTGGAGGAGCGTTTTCACTGCTTTGACGAACTCACCGCGCAGACCCTGAGCGGGCTGACCGTAGAACAAATGGCCAGCGTGCTGGCCCAGCACCGCCGTGCATGAAGCCGTCGTGGCATGAGCATGGCCACTGGCCGGCCCATGTGCGGATAGCTGGATTTGTGGAGCATTTCTGTGGATAAGAACAGTTTCGACGCCGCATTGCGCCCCGGAGTGCGTGCCGCGCTTGCCCCATCCAATTCGGCATTGCGCCGGGCGGAGGATGAGACATTTCGCCGCTTGCTGGATGAGGACGGCCAGTTTTTGCCTGGAGCCAGCTTTGCACGGGATTGTCCCTACTGTCATACTGCGTCGGCAACAGCCAGCCTGGTGTTGCAGGCATATGGCATGCACTTGATGCGTTGTGCCGATTGCGGGCTGGTCTACAGCCGTGAAGTGATCAACCGTGCTTTCGAACAACAGCGCTACCAGGCCAGCCAGGCGGCGGATGCCAATATGGCGCTCAAGATCGACCCGCACTATGCGGCGCTGGAGCAGGACAAGGCGCGCTATGTGATGGCCAGGCTGGGCAGCCTGGCTGGAACCGGCAGCGTGCTGGACATCGGTTCGTCCACCGGTGCCTTGCTGCAGGCGGCCGAAGCCGCCGGCTGGACGGCCCGTGGTGTGGAAATCAATCCGGCAGCGGTTGCCCACTGCCGCCAGCAGCAGCTGCAGGCCGTGTGTGGCGAGTATCCATGTGCGCTATCCGCAGACTGGGGGCCTTTCGATGCGGTACTGATGCTGGATGTGTTGGAACATCTGCCGGATCCGCTGGCATTTCTGGCCCGGGTGTCTGCGGACATGCAGCCAGGTGGCTGGCTGGTGATCCAGGTACCCAACTTCCGCAGCCTGCTGCTTACGATAGAAGGTGGGCGCAATAATAATATCTGTCATGGGCACTGGAGCTATTTCGAAGAGCAGACTTTGCCTGGGCTAATGCGCAAGGCAGGTTTTGAAATGCGCTTTTTCGAGACTTACATCAGCGAGCTGGACCGCATCCTTGCCTATCCAGACGAGGTGATTGCTACTGCATGGCAGCAATTGACGGGGCAGGTGCTGGAACAACCCCGGCAGTTGACCGTGGAGCATGTGCACCAGGCCATGCTGGGTTACAAACTATTCGGAATTTTCCAGAAAGTGGCGGCATGAGCCTTCCGCGCATCCCGTTTGGCAAACCGTTCATCGTCGGCAAAGAGCTGTTCTATATCGCACAAGCGGTCATGAGCAGTTCAATTGCCGGAGATGGTGTCTACAGTCGCAAGTGCCAGCACTGGCTGGAAGAACATCTGGGAACCCCCAAGGCCCTGCTCACCCACTCCTGCACCGCTGCGCTGGAAATGGCGGCCATTCTGGCTGATATCGGCCCGGGTGATGAGGTGATCATGCCGTCCTTCACCTTTGTTTCCACCGCCAATGCCTTTGTCTTGCGTGGCGGCGTGCCGGTTTTCATCGATATCCGCCCCGATACGCTGAATCTGGATGAAACGCTGGTGGAAGCAGCCATCACACCACGCACCAAGGCCGTTGTTGCCGTGCATTACGCCGGTCAGCCCTGTGCGATGGAAGCGCTCAAGGACATCTGTCAGCGGCATGGACTGTTGTTGATCGAAGATGCTGCCCAGGCCATTCTGGCGCAATCCGACGGTCGATCACTGGGGACGATTGGCGATCTTGGCTGTCTGAGCTTTCACGAAACCAAGAACATCATTTGCGGTGAAGGCGGTGCCTTGCTGATCAACAATCCGGCGCTGATGGCGCGGGCGGAGGTGATCTGGCAGAAAGGTACCAACCGCAAGGCCTTTTTCCGGGGCGAAGTGGACAAGTACACCTGGGTGGATATCGGTTCGTCCTTTCTGCCCGGCGAGCTGAGTGCTGCCTTCCTGTATGCCCAGCTAGAACAAGCCAAACGCATCAATGCCCACCGCCGCACCCTGTATGGCAAATACCTGAGCCTGCTGGAACCGCTGGCGGCACAAGGTTTGTTCCGTCTGCCACTGTCACCGGGAAACCGCCCGGAAAACGGGCATATTTTCTATCTCTTGTGCCGCCGTGCCGAGGAGAGAAGTGCGTTGATCGCCCATCTGCAACAGCAGAATATCTCGGCAGTATTCCATTATGTTCCCTTGCATGACTCGCCGGCGGGGCAGCGCTTTGCCCGTACCAGCGGCAGTCTGGCCGTCACGGAAGACCTAGCTGGCCGACTGCTGCGGCTGCCCTTGTATTCCGAAATGACAATGGAACAGGTCCGCCGGGTTTGTCTGGCGGTACAGGCTTTCTATCAGACGCTCTGTTAAGTGCGCATTACTACTCCAATTCGAGGCCCCTATGTCTCAAGCCCTGTCTACAACTGCTGATCTGGCCAACTCGCCTTACTACATCTATGCGCCCCCCTACCGTGAGACTTCCGGCGGAGTGCGTGCGCTCTACCACCTGTGCCACTGGTTGAACGAGGCAGGCCAGGAAGCGTATGTGATGCATCAGGAGGCCAGTCATGGCCTGAATACACGGGTTCTCACGCAGGAAATCTATCAGGCGCATCGGGAAGCCGGGCGTGAGCCAGTTGTCATCTACCCGGAAATCATCCGCGGCAACCCGCTGCAGGCGCGTCATGTGGTGCGCTACCTGCTGAACTACCCCGGACGTTTGTCCAATACCCCGCTGGACAAGCTGGGCTGGGCAGCCAGTGACATGGTGTATACCCACGGCTGGGATATCGTACCGGATGGCTGGTCCGCCGCCTTGCTGCAAGTGCCCTTGATCGATACCCAGGTTTACAACAGCGACGGTATCGGGGAGCGCCACGGCAAGCTGGTGTGGCTGCACCGTTATCTGGAAAAGGGTGGTGTGCCGGGCGATGTGGTGGCCGATGCCACGGAAATTTCATTCCGCGGCAAGGTGCGCAGCCCGCGTGAACTGGCCGCACTCTACCGTTCCGCCGAGCTGTTCTACACCTACGAGCACAGTACCGGCTGCTTCGAGGCGCTGCTGTGTGGCTGCCCGGTGGTGTACCTGCCCAATCCGCTAATGCTGGACAAACCCTTGCACAGCTATCTGGGTGATGATGGCGTGGCCTGGGGCGATAGCCCGGAAGCCATTGCCCATGCCAAGGCCACCGTGCACAAAGCCAGGGAGCGCTACGAGGCAATCCACCAGGAATTCCTGCAGGAGCTGCGCGACTTCGTCGATACCACGCAGGGCCGGGTGCGCGCCAAGTCCTATGCCAATGTCGCCGTTCAGCTGGCCATTGGCAAATCAGGCCGTACCGAACGCCAGTTGCCAACCCTGCCGGCAGGCACGGCAACCGATACGCTTCCGGCACAACGCTTGCGCGTGGGCGTGCTGTCCGGGGATTTCCTGGATGGTGCCTGCATGCGCCTGCGCCTGCATGATGCGTTCAGCTTGCTGTCGCCCTGGATTGACACCGCTTATTTCCCCGGTAATTCGGCAGTTGGCTGCCGCCGGGAAGAGTTTGATATCGATACCCTGGTGGAGTGGGCCGATGTCTTCATCATTCAGCGCGGTATTCTGAGCGAACGCAACAGCGACTTTCTCGACAAGTGTTTTGCCAGTGGCAAAACCATGATTTTTGAAGCGGACGACTGGCTGCCGGGCATGCCGGCATCGCATCGTCAGTTCTACGAATTCGATCCTTACGGCCTGCTGCGCTTCTGGCGCGACAAGATGCATCTGTTTGCCGCCGTGACTGCCAGCACCGAGCCGCTGGCAGTGCGGCTGCGCGAGCTGAACCAGAATGTGCATCTGATTCCCAATGCGCTGTCTGCGTCCCGCTACGCTGGCCTCAAGCGAGAGCCCAAAGGCCCGGACGCGCCCATTACCATCGGCTTTGCCGGAACCTCCACTCACGCCGACGACATGAAAGTCATTGGCCAGGCCCTGCTCAATATCCAGCAAAAATATGCACATCTGGTGCAGTTCGTGTTTTGGGGTTGCAGCCTGAGCGGGCTGGAAGGGGCAGCCAACGTCAAGGTAGTTGGCAAGTCGGTTACCTACATCGAATACCTGCAGGAGCTTAACCGGCTGGAGATCGACATCGGCATCGCTCCGCTGGAAGACACTGTTTTCAATGAGTCCAAGTCCGACCTGAAATGGCTGGAGTACACCGCCATCGGCGCAGCATGCGTGCTGAGCGATGTCCCGGCCTACCGCGAAGCCAAGGAACTGGGCCTGGCCGAAGTGGTGGGCAACGATACCGCCAGCTGGGATGCCGCCCTGTCACGGCTGGTGGAAGACGCCGAGCGCCGTCGCCAGTTGCACACCACCTCGCGTGATTACCTGTTGCGCTATGCCACGTTGGAGAGCCAGGCCTACCGCTGGGTGGAGCTGTTGCGTGAAGTGCTGCCGACACCGTTTCTGGATACCCTGGCCAGCTATCACCCCGAACGGCAGGCCGTGGTGGAAAACAATCGTCTGCAACTGATGTGGCCGAATACCTATCGTGCCTGGCAAAGCTGGGACAAACAGCACCAGCTGCGCGAAATCGATGCCGAGATGATGGCCGAGCGCATGATCACGCAATGGCAGCAGCAGCCACAATTCCTGCTGCTGATGCCCATTCGTGCCAGTGAAGCGGCCCTGCTGGCCAATACCATCGACGCCCTGCAGCAGCAGCTGTATAAGCACTGGAAGCTGATTGTGGTGGCAGACTGGGAAATGCCGGATCCCATCTTTAGTCAGAATGACACGCTGGGATGGCTGCAGCTGGACACCCTGGATGACCCGCAACTGTTCAGCATGGCACTCAATGGCCTGCTGGGGGAAATCCCGGCTGACTGGGTGCTGCTGTTGCCGGCCGGGGCCATGATTGCACCGCAATTGCTGCTGCGCATGGGCGATTGCATCCAGGCCAATCCGCAGGCGCTGGCCATCTATACCGATCACGACAGCTACACGCAGCCGGAATGCCGTGTGCTGCCGCAGCTGAAACCAGACTTCTCGTTGGACTACCTGCGGGCGCAGGACTATGTCGGTTCCGCTGTTGCCCTGTCCTATCAGGGCCTGGCCAGTCTGGGTGGCTTTGAAGCTTATCCGGGGTGCGAAAGCTGGAATCACCTGCTGCGTCTGGCAGAAAACTACGGTCTGGGCGTGGTGCAGCACCTGGATGAAGTCCTGATGCACTTCCCGGCAGAGCCGCTGGGGGTGCAGCATGAACGTGAGGCGGCACGCCGGGTTGCCCTGGAAAATCATCTGCAGCGGCTGGGTATCGCTGCCAGCGTGGTCAACGGTTATGCCGACAACACCCTGCATGTGGAGTACCAGGTCACTGGCAATCCGCTGGTGTCGGTCATCATCCCCACCCGCGACAAGATGGAATACCTGCAGCCCTGCGTGGAAAGCCTGTTTGCCCGCACCGGCTATCGCAAGTTTGAGTTGCTGATTATCGACAACGGCTCGCAGGACCCGGATACCTTCCGCTTTTATCAGGACTTGCTGCAGGATTATCCGGATCAAGTCCGCATCATCGATTATCCCCATGCCTTCAACTTCTCGGCCCAGTGCAATCTGGGGGTGGAGCAGGCGCGCGGGGATTACATCGTGCTGCTCAATAACGACACCGAAATCATCCAGCCGGAATGGCTGGAGCGGATGATAGGCATCGCACAGCGCCCGGAGGTGGGAGCGGTGGGTATCCGGCTGGTGTACCCGGAAAGCGGCTGCATCCAGCATGCGGGCATCGTGCTGGGCCTGCCAGGCGGCGTGTTGTCGGTGGCTGATCATGTGTTCGAGCAGTCCGAACTAGATACGCCGGGCTATATGAACCGCCTGCTGACCGAGCAGAATTATTCCGCCGTTACCGCAGCCTGCCTGATGGTGGCCAAGGATAAATATCTGGCCGTCGGTGGCTTTGATGCCGAGCAGCTTACCGTGCTGTTCAACGACGTGGACTTCTGTCTCAAGCTGCAGCAGCAAGGGCTGCTGAACGTCTTTACTCCCTATGTCACCATGGTGCACCACCACGCCAAGAGTATCGGCAAGCTGACGTATGAGCCTGCCGTTGCGCTGGCAGCCGCCGTGCGCGAGCAACAGGAACTGGCCGTGGTGCTCAAGCGCTGGCTGCCACAGCTGGCGCATGATCCAGCCTACAACCGCCACCTTACCTTCCGTACCAAGGACATGGCTTTCGAGCCGACGCGCGATACCAACTGGTTGCCGCGTCAGGCCGGGCGTCGCAAGGTACTGGGCCTGCCCATTCCTGGCGGTAGCGGCGAGTACCGCGTATCGCTACCCTTCCATGCCTTGCAGGAAAGCGGGCGGCTTGATGTGACGATGATCTCACCGGAAAGAGGGGCGGCTCCGCTGCTGTCCGTGGTGGAAATGGCCAGGTTCAATCCGGATGTGCTGCTGATTCACACCATGCTCACCGACGGTGTCCTGCATGCCGTCAAGCAGTATCGCGAATACCTGCCGGATTTGCGTCTGGTGTTTGGCCTGGATGACCTGGTGGGGGCGCTGCCGGAAAAAAGCATTCTCAACCGCGTATGGCGCAAGACCATGCCGGATGCGCGCCCACGTCTGCGCGCCATGCTCAAGCACTTTGATACGCTGGTGGTTTCTACCGAGCCGCTGGCCGACGCCTGCCGCGACATGATTGCCGACATTCGCGTGGTGCCAAACCGCCTGGCCCGTCACATGTGGGGCAAGGTTTCCTCATTGCGCGGCCAGGGCAAGAAACCGCGGGTGGGCTGGGTAGGTGCCCAGCAGCACCAGGGTGATCTGGCCTTGATCATCGATGTGGTCAAACAGACAGCAGACGAAGTGGA
This sequence comes from Aquitalea denitrificans, assembly GCF_009856625.1. Classification (GTDB taxonomy): domain Bacteria; phylum Pseudomonadota; class Gammaproteobacteria; order Burkholderiales; family Chromobacteriaceae; genus Aquitalea; species Aquitalea denitrificans. The sequence continues at coordinate 3,797,145 of NZ_CP047241.1, read as the reverse complement.
GTGGGTATTCATGGGCATGTGCCTGCCCGAGATGCGGCCTTATATCGCCGAGGAGCATCCTTGCGTGTCCTTCCAGGAGTATCCGGAAAAAATGGCCAGCCTGAATCTTGATCTGGCCATCGCACCGCTGGAAATCAATCCCTTCAATGAATCCAAGAGCAATCTGCGCCTGCTTGAATATGGTGTGATGCGCTGGCCGGTCATCTGCACGGATATCTACCCCTACCAGACCAATGACGCACCGGTATGCCGCGTACCCAATACCACCGAGGCGTGGGTGGAGGCCATCCGCAGCCGTATTGGCGATCTGGATGCTGCCTACCGGGAAGGCGATGCGCTACGCGCCTGGGTAGACCGCCATTACTGGCTGGAGGATCACCTTGATGATTGGCAGCAAGGCTTGAGCGAAGAAGTCGGCAAAAAATAATTGCCTAACTTCTAAAGTTTGCCAGCGGGGGGTCGATAACTAGTCAAGGCCCACACAGTCGCCCCCCCGAATGCTCTAAGGAGAATCATCATGGCACTTACCGTCAACACCAATATTGCGTCGCTCACCGCACAGAACAACCTGAGCAACTCCAGTTCTTCGCTCAACCTGTCCCTGCAACGCCTGTCCTCCGGTCTGCGCGTAAACAGTGCCAAGGATGATGCTGCCGGCCTGGCCATTTCCCAAACCCTGACTGCCGCCATCCGTGGTAACAACCAGGCCATCCGTAACGCCAACGACGGTACCTCCGTAGGCCAGACGGCTGAAGGCGCGCTGGGTCAGATCGGCAACAACCTGCAGCGTATCCGTGAAATTGCTACCCAGTCCGCCAACGGCTCGGTTAGCGACACTAACCGTTCGCAGCTGCAAAAAGAAGTTGACCAGCTGACCCAGGAAATTTCGCGTATTGTACAAACCACCCAGTTCAACGGCACCAAGCTGTTGTCCGGTGGTAACACCCTGACTTTCCAGGTGGGTTCCTCCGGTTCTACCGACAACACCGTATCGGTATCGGCTTCCGACCTGACCACCCAGCTGTCGTCGTACAACTCGTCGCTGACCAATAGCGCAACGATCAACGTACTGAGCCAGACTGGTGCCCAGGCCCAGCTGTCGGCCCTGGATGCGGATATCGGTACCGTATCGAACATCCGTTCCACCTTCGGTGCGGTACAGAACCGTTTCGATGCCGTGGTTGCCAACCTGCAAAACTACGTCACCAACCTGACCGCAGCCAACAGCCGTATCGTGGATGTGGACTTCGCATCGGAAACGGCCAACCTGACCAAGAACCAGATTCTGCAACAGGCTGGTACTTCCATCCTGAAACAGGCTAACTCTCTGTCTCAGTCGGCCCTGACGCTGCTGCAGTAAGCTACATTGATAGCATAAGCTGAAGAACCGGCCTCGGTTGGCATGCTGACCGGGGCCGTTTGTACGGGAGTCGCTGCCATGCAAATATCATCTACAAATGGTCCTGTCCTTCCTTTGACAAGCACGCCGACCGCGCGCCAGCAGAATCAGCTGACTCAAGGAAATACAGCCGACGCCACCGCCAGTTCGGTGCTGCCGAATACCACCAACGGTGTCGTTGCCGTAGGGCAAAGCCAGGCGCAAAATGCCACCAGTGATGGAACGAAGCAGAAAAAGGCCGATCCACTTGAGTTGCAGAACTCGGTCAAGCAGTTGAACGACGTGGCCAAGCTTTACTCCAGCCAACTGGAGTTTTCTGTAGACAAGGAAACCAATATCCAGGTCGTCAAGGTGGTGGATCAGGAAACACAAAAAGTCATTCGGCAGATTCCGTCGGAAGATGCGATCCGCATCGCCAAGGCGATTGACGATTTCAGGGGATTGCTGCTCAAGGATAAAGCCTGAGAGCGGTCATGCCCCTTCAGTAAAGGAGGTAATGCAAGATGGCTTCGATTACGACCAGTGTCGGCACACTGGATGTCCAGTCCATTGTCAGCCAGTTGATGACCATCGAGCAGCAGCCTCTGCAAGCCAGTCAGCAGCGTTCCAGCAAATACAATACCCAGCTGAGTTCGATTGGTCAGATCAGCTCTGCACTGTCTGCCTTGCAAAGCTCCGCCAGTAAAATGTCGACTGGAGCCTTCCTGCAGCAGTTCAAGGCCAGTTCCACCGATACCAGCATTGCCAGCGTAGCGACGACCACCGGTGGGGTTGCTGGCAGTTATGCACTGAATGTGACCCAACTGGCCAAGTCGCGCCAACTGGTGTTCGACCGCGTTGGCAGCAGTGCCGTCACCGATCCCAAGGCAACCCTGAGCGGTGCGCCAACCTCGCTGACGCTGACCGTGGCCGGCAAGGATACCGTCATCAATCTGACGCCCAGTGCTACCGATACCGTCAGCCTGCAGTCCATTTCCGACCGTATCAACCAGAGCGGTGCCGGAGTGAACGCCTCTGTCGTACAGAATAATGGTGAGTACAAGCTGGTACTTGCCTCGTCCAACTCAGGTAGTGACAACGCCTTCACCATCAAGGCAGGTGGTACCGATTCCGGCTCGACTTCCGGCTCGACGCTGGCCGGTCTGAGCCAGAGCATCACGGCGGCAGGTGAATCCACTGCGGCTAGCGATGCCTTGCTGACCGTCAACGGCGTCAGCGTGTCCTCCGGTAGTAATCACCTGACCAATGTCATTTCCGGGGCCAATGTGGACATCACCAAGCTGGGCCAGTCCACCATCACCATGACATCGGACAGCAGCGGCATTGCCACTTCGCTGCAAGGTTTTGTTGATGCCTACAATCAGGTGAAATCTGCGGTAGACTCTGCACGTTCCGGCAGCCTGAAGGCCAATGCCTCGGTACTGGCGATCCAGCAAAAGCTCACCAGCATTCTGAGTACCCAGATTCCGGGTGTCGATGCGACCACTTCCTATGCCTATCTGGCTCAGGCCGGGATTTCGATCCAGAAGGATGGCACGCTCAAACTGGACCAGACTGCCTTCAACAAGGCGCTTAGCGCCAATCCGACGGCGGTGGCCAATTTGTTCGGTAATGCCAGCAGTACAGGTTTTGGCGACCGTCTGAGTTCGGCGGTGAATGATTTGCTGGGCCCGAACGGGGTGATTGAAACCAGCAAGACATCCATCAACAGCCTGATCACGTCGGAAACCAGTTTGCAAACCAGTCTGAGTGCCAAGCTGAGCGCACGCCAGACCATGTATACCCAGCAATACACAGCGTTGAATGCCGTATTGTCGAAAATGCAGCAATCGACCAGCAATCTGGCCAACCTGCTGGCCTAGGACAGAACCAAATGGTAAAGAATCATGCTGAATTCCAAGATGCTCAAGCAGTTCAACAAGGCTTATGAAGACGATGCCCTGAAGGCTGCGGTGTATGGTGCCAGCCCGGTCGGACTGGTGGTGTTGTTGTATGAAGGTGCGATCAAGGCCATCAACCAGGCCGGTTATGCCATCGAGGCGCAGCGTTACGATGAAAAGGCGCGGCTGGTGTCCAAAACCATCGACATCATCGATGGCCTGCGTGAATCACTCGACCTGCAACAGGGTAGTGACGCCGCCGCTAATCTGAACGACCTCTACATCTACATGAAGCAGCGGATGAGCATTGCCAACCTGAAGAATGACCTGGAAATTCTGGCAGAAGTGCGCCGCCTGCTGGAAACCATCCTGCCTGCCTGGCAGGAACTCAACCGTTCCAGCATGTCAACCAGTGCGGCCAGCAGTGCTTACTGAGATTGCTCCGATGAGGTGTCGCCATGAAAACTAGCATCCAGCCCGCGCAAATCGATGCGATGTTGGCGACACTGAGCCAGGCGCTGGCCGCCTGTGAAGCCCGCGATTTTGACTTGGTAACCCGGTTGTCCGAACAACAGGAAAGCGAACTGGCCACCTTGTTGCCGCAATTACAAGTGGAAGTGGCCAGCCTGCCGGATGCAACACGTGAACGAGTCATCTTGCTGATTGCCCAGCGCGAACATTTGCAGCGAGAAATTGCCAACTGGATAGGCCAGATGCGTGATGAAATGCAGACGGTCAGCCAAAATAATCGACTACTGAAGACATACACTTCGTAAAGACCGGCTTGGGTTACTGCCGGTTTCACCATACACTTAGAAAAAGCGCTGCGTGAGGGTTTCATCATGTCCGGTTCGCCCTTTTTCTATATTGTCGTGTTGCTGCTGCTGGCACTGTCAGTCGTCTGCGGCTATTTGTACTGGCGTCTGCAGCGGCTGGAAAACCGGCGCGACAGTCTGACCACCATGTATCTGGATCAACAACAGCAGCAAATCAGCACCTTGCAACGGGATCTCGCACGTCTGATGGCGCGGCTTGAGCAACAGTCCCGTAGCGAGCCTGCCAGCCTCAGTCCCTACAACCAGGCAATAGAAATGATCAAGAAAGGCATTTCAGCCTCCGAGGTTGCCAGCCAGTGTGGCATTTCCCGTAGCGAGGCCGAACTGATCATCTCCCTTTACCGAAACAATTCCACCTCATGATTCCGTCCCTGCCACCCACCATTGCAAGCGGTACGCTTGCACCGCAAACCGTCTCCTCGGTACGGCTGTTGCTGGAAGGCGGGAAGGCACTGCTGGATGCCAGCGTTGTACCGGCCAAACTGCCTCCGCTGATGCTCGGGGAGCAGGTGACTGCCCAGGTGGTGGACAGCAAGAACAATGGTCAGCAACTGTCTGTTCTGATCAAGAACAGCCTGTTTAGCCTGGATGTGCCACAGGGTATGACCGTCAGCGGCAATACCCTGTCGCTCAAGGTGGCCAATCTGGCCCCGACGCTCAGTTTTGCCTTGCAGGAGCAAACCACCGAGGCCGCACAAGATGGCTCGGTCGAGGTGCAGCTCAGTCCGGCATCGAAATACCTTACCGGCATGCTGCAAACCAGCAAACCCGGCCTTCCGGCAACCGATCTAAGCCTCGATGCCGCCAAGCAGCCTCCGGCAGCGACGGCGCAGGATCTGAAAAGCAATATTAGCCAGAGCGGGTTGTTTTACGAATCCCACCTCAAGGAATGGCTGGACGGACGCCATAACCTCGCCCAGGTGCAGCAGGAGCCACAGTCGCGACTGTTGAGCAAGCTGAATGATGATCTGGCCAGTCCCACACCCGAGAAAGCAAGCAGCACAAACACCCTTAGTCCGCGTACGGTAGCACCGGAGCTGGCCAATCTGGTTCAGCGCCAGCTGGATATTGTGGAAAACCAGCAACTGCAGCTCAATGGCTATGCCTGGCCGGGCCAGCCCATGCAACTGCAGATCCAGCAGGAACATACCAATGAGCGCACCGCGAGCCTGGGTGCCGATGATGTCGGTGTCTGGAGTACATCGCTGTCACTCAACCTGCCTGCGCTTGGCGGCTTGTCGGCGCGGGTCAGGTTGGTGGGACAAAGCGTGCAGGTATCATTTGTGGCGGAAGAAGATGAGGCCAGCGGATTGATCCAGCAACATGCAAATCAGTTGCAAAGCGGCATGGAGGCCGCGGGCCTGACTCTGGCCAATCTGGCGGTGAAAAATGGCACAGTCACCCAAGACTGAGGATCACCGCAAGTCAGCCGTAGCACTAGCCTACCGGGAAGGCCAGCGCTCGCCAACGGTAGTGGCCAAGGGGTATGGCCAACTGGCAGAGCGCATCATTGACCGAGCCAAGGATGCTGGCGTATTTGTGCACGATTCGCCAGAGCTGGTGTCATTGCTGATGCAGGTTGATCTGGACCGGCATATTCCGGAAGAGCTCTACCGCGCGGTAGCAGAAATTCTGGCCTTTGTTTATTTCCTGGAAAACAAGGCTACCGGTGCCGACTTCGAGTTTGAATCCTGGTTGGCCGGGCGGCGTGACAGCCAGCCATCTTCCTGATTTCTGCCAAACGGTTTTCAGGCCGTGCATGCCTTGCTAGTCGCCGCTGAAATTTCTGAACACCATCTCCTTCACCGCACCAGATTGCGGTAATCTTATGCTTTGTCTCTGCATACTGCTGGAGTGGATATGAAAGTCGGTTATATCGGCCTGGGCATCATGGGCCTGCCCTGTGTGTTGAACCTGTTGAAAGCCGGCCATGCCGTTACCGTCTGGTCACGCCAGCGCGAGCGGGCGGCTGCAGCGCTGGACGCCGGAGCCACCTGGGCAGACAGCCCGGCGCAACTGGCAGCCCAGGTGGAGGTGCTGATTACCAATGTGTCCGATACCAAGGATGTTGAGCATGTACTGTTGGGTGAGAATGGTGCCGTACATGGTGCCAAGCCTGGCCTGGTATGTGTCGACATGAGTACCATCTCTCCCATCGGTGCGCGGGAAATTGCTGGCCGGCTGGCTTCTGCCGGTGTTGATTTTCTGGATTGCCCGGTTTCTGGTGGCCAGGTTGGTGCGGTTAATGGCACGCTGACCATCATGGTGGGTGGCAAGGCAGATGCGCTGCAAAAAGTGCGCCCGGCCCTGGAGGCCATGGGCAAGACCATCACTCATATTGGTGATTCTGGTGCCGGGCAAGTGGCCAAGGCATGTAACCAGATCGCTGTCGGTGTCGGCGTAGCAGCGGTTGCCGAGGTGATGAAACTGGCCAAGGCCTGCGGTGTGGACCCGGCACCGGTACGGGAAGCCCTGCTGGGTGGTTTTGCCCAGAGCCGCGTGCTGGACATCCATGGCCAGCGCATGATTGATGACAACTATACGCCAGGCTTCAAGGCGCATTTGCATCAGAAAGATATGGGTATTGTGCTGGATACTGCCCAGCAGCTGGGCATCCGTTTGCCGGAAGCCGAGCGGGTTGAAGGATTGATCCGGCAATTGGTGGAGCAAGGTGAGGGTGAGCTGGATTCTGCTGCCATCGCCCGCTTGATCTGGCAGCAAAACTGATCCCGGCTACCTTGCTCCCGTGAACAGGCCCGCTCGCAGCGGGCCTGTTTCATGTGGGTTTGCTGCCTCTGCTGTCCAGCCAGCGCGCGTGCTCCTGCAGATCAGTTGGCTGATATACCTCCCGTGTTCCGGCTGGGTAATGTTGCAGATCATTGCCATTACGACCGTCACGTTCTGGACGGATGGGGCGTGGTACCAGATTGCCGCCGCAATTGGGGCAGCAGTGCTGCAGTAGTACTGCGCAATCGGCGCAGAAGGTACACTCAAATGAACAGATGCGCGCCACCGTAGATTCCGGTGGCAGCGCACGGCGGCATTGCTCACAGCTCGGTCGCAACTCCAGCATGATGCATTCCTGAGTGGTCAAAATCACAGCCTAGTTCAATGCCAGTGCGTAGGGGAGTGCGGATACGGACTTCCTGCTGCCATATCTGGCCATTGTCCATCCGCATGCATGGAGTCAGGTTTAGTCCTGTGGCGTGGTGTACTACATTGGAAGTATTCGCCCAATGGCTGTCGGGGGGCTGCTGATGACTACATTCAAACAAAGAAAACACAATGAAGAACGGCGTTCGGGCAAGGATCGTCGGCAGAAGGATGGCAGTTCTCCTACCGGGCATGAGCGGCGGAAGGATGTTGAACAGCGCAAGCCTGATGTCGAGGAAATCAACCTGAGTCTGGATGAGTGGGAAGAAATTGTCCGCTGCAACGTCATCAATACCGTGCCGAAGTGAAGTACGGGTTCAACTGAACGATATGCTGGGCCATATGCTCTAACACTGCATTCCAGACAGGAAAACACTGGCAGGAGGCTGTGATGGATGCCATTGATATTCTAAGCCTGATGCAAACCCATCCACCGGTGGAGCCCGTCAGCCTGTCGGCCATTCCGCTATTGCTGGCACAGGCCATTGCCCCCATTACCGGCAAACTTACTGTAGATGAACTGGAACGCCTGGTTGGTGCAGGGGCCGCACTGTGCGCACATGGGCAGGACTTGCAGTTCCGCAGTGTTGAGGCCGATCTTCTGGTCAAGCAGCTTAGCGAGTCGGTTTGACCGCTTTCACCGGTTTGCTGACGACGGTTGCTGCCGCCGCCGGTGCGCTCGCTTGCTCCGGCAGGTATTGCACCACCAGTGCCCGCAAAATCCGGTAACCGTTTTCCTGTGGGGTTCCCAAACGCTCCCGCCAGGCCATGCTGTCAATTGCGCCACGCATGCCACCATTGCTGGTCAGTAAAATGGCGGCGCTGCCGCCTGCACGCCTGACTTGCTGCGCGATGGCACGCAGCATGGTGCCGTTTACCGTGGCCATGTCGTAGTCACTGACACGGATCATGCCCATGATCCGGTAACGATGTGGCGGATCTCCCGCATCCCAGATTTCCACGCCATCCACCACACGCTTGCTGCCGCCTTCCCCGTCAATGATCTTGCTGCCGTTACGGTATTCAAACACCGTATATTCCGCTGTTGTACAGCCAGCCAGCAGGGCTGCACCGAGCAGCAGACAGGGTAGGGCCAGGCGGCACAGGTGCATGAATTTCGGAATGGTCGGGTGTTGTGGAAGCAAAGGTGAGGTCCGCGATCGTGGTTGTGCATCCAAGGAGATAGTCTGCCGGGACAATATTCCAGCCTCGGTCATTTTGCCGTAGGCATCTTAACGTGGCTGTCCGGTGGCCGCGCACCTGCTCATCAGTAATCAAGGTAAAAAAATGCAAAATGAAAAGATGTTGCGGCCATCTGCGTCAGTGATTGCAGCAATTCAGTCATTCCAACAACGCAACTGGTTAGCTTGCATAAAGTCAGGATCACGCAGCAGGGCGTCCGCAAACGGATTGTCAGCCTGTATATGCATCCCTTTACGGATGAAGGCTGCACGCATTTCCAGTCCGATGGGCTGGCCGTATTTCTTGAAGCGGATCAGATACTGGATGTCAAAGCCGCTGGCCATTTTGTTTTGTCGGGATACCACCGCCTGGGTTTGCGGGCTGTCCCAGCCGGAAGAGCACTGCTGAATGAGCTTGAACAGAGTTTCTCCATTGGCCAGGCGTATGTGTTTGGAGAAGTAGACTGCGGTCCGGACTTGATCCACCCACTGTTTCTTGGCTATGCCGGCATCATCGGCCAGTGCCGCGTTGCGCGGGATGCGGGATTTGCGTACATCCGGATCGCCATGGATGAAACGGTGAAAGCGATCGCCTTCCCGGCACTGCATGCAAGCATCCGCTTGCAGGAAGCTGGTTTCCTCCGGTGCCGGCGACAGGATCTGAACCGCGGGTGGCAATGATGGCTGATAAGGCCGAGGCTGTCCGGCAGGAATGGTGTCTAGCATTTCTCCATAGCTGCAGCCCGCCAAGCTGCCTACCAGCACGCTCAGCCATACCACCTTCATCATCATCATGTATTCCTTGTGTCCGAGCCGGCATTCTAAGTCGTAACGGATACTTGCATGGTGTTACAGGTGTAAAGAGAGGTAAGCGCGGCGTGGTGTTGCATGGGCTGAAATCACAAAAGCCCCGGCTGGCGGGGCTTCTGTTGGTTCGGTGCCACGGTGTGACACGGTATGAAAGTTTACTCGATATTCTGGATCTGCTCGCGCATCTGTTCTATCAGAACTTTCAGTTCTACCGAGGCCTGGGTGGTTTCGGTGGACACCGACTTGGAACCCAGGGTGTTGGCTTCCCGGTTGAGCTCCTGCATCAGGAAGTCAAGGCGTTTGCCGGTCTGGCCACCTGTCTTGAGAATGCGTTTTACCTCAGTCAGGTGGGTGGTCAGACGGGAGAGTTCTTCATCGACATCAATCTTCTGGGCGAACAGAGCGAACTCTTGCTTGATGCGGTCGTCTTCCACATTGCCCAGCGCTTCTTGCAGACGGCCGGACAGCTTGTTCATATAGGCTTCCAGAATCAGCGGCAGCTTGGGCTTGATACCGGCGATGATGGTTTCCATGGCGCTAACCCGATCCTGCAGGATCTGCTTGAGCTTCTCGCCCTCGCGGCCACGTGATGCGTTGAAGTCTTCCAGTGCGGTAGCCAGGCTTTGCAGGCAAAGTTGCTGCAGCACTTCCGGTGCCAGGGTATTGCTCTTCAGGGTGCCTGGCCAGCGCAGCAGTTCGCCGACTGACAGACCTTTGGCTTGCGGAGCCTGTTTTTCCACCTGCGCGGCTACTTGTAGCAGACTGGCCAGAAAATCGGTATTGAGCTCCAGCGTGGGGTTATCCGACTCCAGCTGGTTCAGCCCGACACGGCATTCCAACTTGCCACGGGTGACGCGAGATGACACCATCTCACGCAGCTGCGGTTCGATGACCCGCAGCTCTTCCGGCAGGCGCATCTGCACATCGAGATAGCGGTGGTTGACGGCACGGACTTCCAGGCTGAGCAAGCCGCCGGGAAAGTCTCTGCTGATGGATGCAAAGCCTGTCATACTTAGAATCATTGTGGGCCCCCGTAGTGGTATCAGTAAAAACAGAACAGGGCCCGAATTGCTGTTGTAGCTCAATTCCGGGCCAACGAACACTATAGCAACTGCCATGTCATGACTCAATCCAGCCAACTGACTGCCTTGCCGGTGGGCTATCGCCTGGCCGAGTACACCATTGTCCGCCAGCTGTCCGTAGGCGGTTTCAGCGTGGTCTATCTGGCGCTGGACGATGCCGACCGCAAGTACGCCATCAAGGAATACCTGCCGCGCAATCTGGCCGAGCGCGACGATGAAGGCATGATTACCGTGCCACACGAACTGGACCGCGATGCCTTTAATCTGGGCCTTAAGTGCTTTTTTGAAGAAGGCCGCATTCTGGCGGAAATCAGCCATAACAATGTGGTGCATGTCAGCAATTTCTTTCGTGCCAACCAGACCGTATACATGGTGATGGAGTATGCCGACGGCCGCTCGCTGGGACGCGAGCTGGAAGTGGCCGGCGGGCGCATCGAAGAGCGCCGCCTGCGCAAGTGGTTTGCCGCGCTGCTGTCTGGCCTGCGCGAGGTGCATCTGCACCGCCTGCTACACCTGGATATCAAGCCGGCAAACATCTACCTGCGCCGTGGCGGGCACCCGCTGTTGCTGGATTTCGGTGCCGCCCGGCAAACCTTGTCGCGTCGTGACAAGCATTTTGCCTCCATGTACACCCCAGGTTTTGCTGCGCCGGAGCAGTATGAGAAGGACCAGCCGCTGGGGCCGTGGACCGATATTTACGCCATTGGTGCCTGCTTGTATGTCTGCATGGGTGGCAGGACGCCGCAAATTGCGCATGACCGTATGGCGGATGACAAACTGGCATCGGCCAGCAAGTTGTTCCGCCACTATTATTCCAGAGAGCTGCTTGAATTGACGGACCAATGCCTGATGCTGGCTCCGGATGCACGACCACCGAGTGTGATGACCATCCAGAAGCGCCTGCTTGAAACCGACTACAGCAAACCCGAGCCTATGCCCGAATCTGCCATTGCCGCCAAAAAACTGGTCGGCTGGATCAAGGGCCTGGCTGGCGGCCGTTCTTCCTGAGGAGTACCCGATGAAACTATCCATATATCAGGAAAGCCGTATCGGTGGCCGCTCCTATAATCAGGACCGTCAGGTCATTGCCCATTCCCGCGAAGCCGTGATGCTGGTGGTGGCCGATGGTATGGGAGGGCATTTGCAAGGTGAGGTGGCCGCACAGATCACCATCGATCTGATGAGCGAACTGTTTTACCAGCAAGCCACGCCGACGCTGTCGCATCCCAACCGCTTTCTGGTCAATGCCATCAGCTCAACCCATCAGGCGATTCTCGATTATGCGGCCGACCAGCGCTTGCCTGAAATCCCCAGCACTACCGTGGTGGCAGCCATCATCCAGCAGGGCATGTTGTACTGGTGTCATGTTGGTGATTCACGCCTGTATCTGCTGGACAGCAAGCAGGGCCTGCTGCTGCGCTCGCGTGACCATTCCCAGGTGCAGCGCATGATCGATCAGGGCAAGCTCACCGAGGAGGGTGCGCGCACCCATCCGGAACGCAACAAGATCTACAACTGCCTGGGTGCCACTACCGATCCGGATATCGATATTGGCGAGAAGCAGTTCCTGCAGGCCGGTTCTTCCGTGGTGCTGTGCTCGGATGGGTTGTGGTCGCAGATCAGCGATGGCGAAATGGAGAAGGTATTCATTGGCCGTGCTGTTGGCCAGGTGATGCCTGCACTGATGAATGTGGCCGAGCGGCGTGCCGGCAGTGCCGGTGACAATCTGTCGGCGGTAGCGGTAACCCTGTTGGACGATGCTGCAGACATTGCAGGCAAGCCTGATGTGCTGGACACCCTGGTTACTCCGCCACGCCACAGTGGCCGGGTCATCCTGGATCCGAATCTGGAGCTGATGCATCAGGAGATTCTTGCCAGCCGTCTGGCCAGCCCCTCCGGCAAACAGAGCTGATCCGTGTAGTCTGCTGCCCCAATCATTCAGGCTGCGCATGCCGTAAGGCATGCGCAGCGCTTGTTTCATACTGGAATTATCAAGATGCGACCTTCCCAAAGAAATGCCGACGCCTTGCGCGCCATCCGTCTTACCCGCCACTACACCAAGCATGCCGAGGGCTCGGTGCTGGTGGAGTTTGGCGATACCAAAGTCATTTGCACTGCCAGCGTGGATGAATCCGTACCCGGTTTTCTCAAGGGCAAGGGCAAGGGCTGGGTGACGGCCGAATACGGCATGCTGCCGCGCTCCACCGGCAGCCGCATGCGGCGCGAATCGGCTGCTGGCAAGCAAAGCGGTCGTACCCAGGAAATCCAGCGCCTGATTGGCCGCTCACTACGTGCAGTGGTGGATATGGAAAAACTGGGAGAGCGTCAGATCCAGATCGACTGCGATGTCATCCAGGCCGATGGCGGCACTCGTACCGCCAGCATTACCGGTGCCTTTGTTGCCTTGCACGATGCCATCAACGGCCTGATCGCCCAAGGCAAGCTGACACAAAGCCCGCTGCGGGATTTTGTAGCCGCCATTTCGGTTGGTATCCATCAGGGTGAAGCTGTGCTGGATCTGGATTATCTGGAAGATTCGGACTGCGAAACCGACATGAATGTGGTGATGACCGGCAATGGCCGCTTTGTGGAAGTGCAAGGCACGGCGGAAGGCGAACCGTTCAGCGAAGAGGAAATGGCTGCCATGATGCAACTGGCCAAGAAGGGTATTGGCGAGCTGATCGCCCTGCAACAGCAGGTGCTCGGCGTGTAGCTCAGCCGGCAGTCTGCTGCAGGTATTGCATGAATACAGGGGCTGCGGCCCCTGTTGTCATTTCCTGACGCTGCCTTGCTGGATGAACTGCTGCAGCTGCTGGTAAAACACCGGGCTGGACAGCGCCATATTGTCTTCCTTGTGGCGGCGGGACGCGATCGGGGCCGAACTCTGGATGCCGATCAGCGTCATGCGGCCATTGATGCTGGCCAGGATGGGCGAGCCGCTATTGCCTTCCAGCGTGTCGCAATGGTGGGTCAGGCGGCCATCAGCCAGCAGCCCGGTGGCTTTGCAGTTGTTATGCACCAGCAGGTGAGTAAGGTCATCCAGCGGGTAACCGCCATTGGTGACCGTGTTATGGATGCCTTGCAACTGTTGTTTCAGCGCCTGGCTGTCTCCGGCAAATACCGGTATCACCCCGCGGCTGCGCCCCAGAGGCTGACTGAGCCGGACAAAGGCGAAATCGCGCCCGGCTATTTTTTTGGGGATATAGGTACCGTCCGGGCGGTGTTCCAGCCCGGCCAGAAAGGCCTTGTCCACCTGAACTTCACGAATGGTGCTCTGCTCGCTGTATTCCTTGCCGGCCAGGCCTACCGTAAAGCTGATGGCGGGATCAAAGCGGCCATGCCGGTTGATGAAACAATGACCGGCAGTCACTACCACATCCTCTGCCACCAGGGTGGCGGTGCAGACCAGATGGCTTTTGGTTTCCAGCTGGCCCACGGCTTGCCACAGCCCACTGTCCGGATCGGTCTTGACGCGATCATCCTTGCCAAAGAACAGGATCAGCTGTTCGGCAGTAGGTTTGGCTTGGGCTGCCAACGGCAGCAGACACAGGCTCAGGGCAAGCAGGGTAGTGCGCAACATAGGGTCGGTTCCAATGCAATCGGGGCGCCGAAGCGCCCCGAAGGTAAGACTTGCAGCCAACCGGGGTCAGCTGTCGATTCCGTGCTGATTACTTGGCAGCGGAAGCGGCTTTTTTAGCCTTTTTTGCCGGAGCGGAAGCTTCAGCAGCTTGGGCTTTCTGAGCGGAAGCGTCAGCTTTCTTGGCAGCGTGCTTTTTAGCGTGGTGCTTTTTGGCAGCGTGCTTTTTGGCCGGAGCGGAAGCATCAGCAGCTTGGGCTTTCTGAGCGGAAGCGTCTACTTTCTTGGCAGCGTGCTTTTTAGCGTGCTTTTTGTGAGCTTTCTTGGCCGGAGCGGAAGCGTCAGCAGCGGAAGCAGCGGCTTGGGCTTTTTGAGCGGAAGCGTCTACTTTCTTGGCAGCGTGCTTTTTAGCGTGCTTTTTGTGAGCCTTCTTGGCCGGAGCGGAAGCGTCAGCAGCGGAAGCAGCGGCTTGGGCTTTCTGAGCGGAAGCGTCTACTTTCTTGGCAGCGTGCTTTTTAGCGTGCTTTTTGTGAGCTTTCTTGGCCGGAGCGGAAGCGTCAGCAGCTTGGGCTTTCTGAGCGGAAGCATCTACTTTTTTGGCAGCGTGCTTTTTAGCGTGCTTTTTGTGGGCTTTCTTGGCCGGAGCGGAAGCGTCAGCAGCTTGGGCTTTCTGAGCGGAAGCGTCCTTCTTAGCCTTTACTTTCTTGGCTTTCTTGGCCGGAGCGGAAGCGTCAGCAGCTTGAGCTTTCTGAGCGGAAGCGTCTTTCTTGGCTACTTTTTTGGCTTTCTTGGCCGGAGCGGAAGCTTCAGCAGCCTGAGCTTTCTGAGCGGAAGCGTCTTTCTTAGCTACTTTTTTGGCTTTCTTGGCCGGAGCGGAAGCTTCAGCAGCCTGAGCTTTCTGAGCGGAAGCGTCTTTCTTGGCTACTTTTTTGGCTTTCTTGGCCGGAGCGGAAGCTTCAGCAGCTTGAGCTTTCTGAGCGGAAGCGTCTTTCTTTACTTTCTTCTCAGCTTTTTTAGCTTTGTGGATAGCTACCGGAGCGGAAGTGTCAGCAGCGAAAGCAGCAGTGGAGGTCAGGCCGAAGGCAGCGGTCAGAGCGAGCAGAGCCAGCTTTTTCATTTTTATACAACTCCTAAGTTCATCTTGAAAATTCAAGTTGGAAGGCGGACTGATAGTCCTATTCAGGGGGGCATCGTAACGGCGTGGGCCGGGTAGCGTCTACCCGAACCATGTATCTCAATGTAACTAAATGTACATTCTCATGTTGGCCAACGAATAATGAAACGGGCACCGCCCAGCGGTGATGCTTCGACACGCACTTCGCCATGGTGCAGACGAGCAATGCCCGCGACGATGGCCAGGCCCAGACCGTGGCCACCGGTCTTGCGCCCGCGACTTTCATCCAGCCTGATGAAGGGGTCGAATACCCTGGCACGGTCGGCTTCGGGAATGCCGGGGCCATCGTCGTCCACCATGATGGTGCAGTTGCGGTTTTCTACGCTGAGCGTGGTCTGGATGGTGCTGGTGGCGTAGCGGCGGGCATTGGACAGGAAATTGTCCAGCGCCCGCGTGACCAGATACTGGTCGGCAAGAAAAACCAGCTCGTCTCCCGCAGGCTCTATCCAGTGCATGTCCGGTGCGAGTGTCGCCTGTTCGTGAATGCGTTCGCGCGCCCATGCCACCGCTTCAAACTGGGTCAGTTGGAGTGGCGCTTCTGGCCGGTCCAGCTTGGCATGGAACAGCAGTTCTTCCACCAGCGAATCGATGGCAGCCAGATCTTTCTCGATAGCTTTCTTGGCTGGCGAGTCCTCCTCACCCTCCAGCAAGGCTAGCCGGTAGCGCAGTCGCGCCAGAGGTGTGCGCAGTTCGTGGGCCACGGCATTGGTCAGGGCCTTCTTGCTGGCCAGCAGGGCGGCAATGCTGTCGGCCATGTGATTGAAGGCAGCGGCTACCTGGCGTACCCCGGAGCGGCTGGGCAGGTGTACCCGGGCGGAAAAATCGCCGCCGGCGAGCTTGCCGGCAGTCTTTTCCAGCGTAACCAGATCCTTCCAGTGTGGCTGCATCCACAGGAATACCGGAATGGCCAGCGACAGTCCCAGCAGTGCCAGCAAGGCGTAATCCACCGATTTGAGCTGATGCAGGAAGAACAGATAGCGCAGCGGGCCGGCAACCAGTAAATAATTGCTGTCCTCGATTTTTTGCAAGAAGAGGTATTTGTCTTCCAGCATGACGATTTCGCCCCGGTTCAGCGCATCCTCCGACTCTTCATCCAGCAGGTAGTTGCTTTGCTTTTCCACCGTCACCTTGAAAGTGAAGTCGTGGTTGGAGCTTTGCAGGGTTTCGGTCCAGCGGTCTTCCGGCACGCCGTGCAGGTCTGCCTCAATCAGCGACAGGGTGGTGCGTAGCAGGTCGGACAGATAGCGCTCGCCCACATCGTCCACGGCCTGTTTGTAAACCGCACCCACCATGACCACCGCCACCATGAAACAGGTAACCAGCAACAGGTAAAACTGGATGAACAGACGGCGCATTGCTTATTCCCAGCCGGACAGCGAGAACAGATAGCCGCGATTGCGTACTGTCTTGATGCGGAAAGGTTCGGTTGGGTTGTCGCCCAGTTTTTTGCGCAGGCGTGAAATGGCCACGTCTATGCTGCGATCCAGTCCGTCATAGCTGACGCCGCGCATCTCCTTGAGCAGGATGTCGCGGTTGAGGGTTTCGCCGGCATGGTTGGCCAGCAGCCACAGCAGGTCGAAGTCGGAGGTGGACAGGGAGACTTTTTCCTTGCCCAGAATCACGTCGCGGCTGACCGGGTCAATCGACAGCTGGCCGAATATCAGCTTGCGTTGAGTCTTTACCGGTGCTGCTTCGCTTGCCTGCTGCATTGGCCGCATATTGCGTAGTTGCGAACGCAGGCGTGCCACCAGCACCGAGGGCGGGGTGGTTTTGAGGATGTAATCGTTGGCACCCAGCTCCAGGCCCAGGATCTGGTTCATGTCGCTGTCCAGTGAGGTCAGCATGATGATGGGGCCGTCAAAGTTGGGCCGCAGCTCGCGGCAGATGGACAGGCCGTCCTTGCCGGGCAGCATAATGTCGAGCAACACCATATCGGGTGCTTCGCGCTCGATGGTCGCGAGCGCCGTATCGCCGCGTGGTTCGATCACGACATCCATTTCGTGGCGGGCCAGAAAGTCGCTGATCAGTTCGGCCAGATCGGCGTCATCTTCTACAAATACGATACGGTAAGTCATGCCTTGCTATCCATCCGGTTGAATCGGTATCGGGGGAGTATGGCGCGAGGTGCGCACAGACTCAACCGTGTACTACGCCGGATGCGACTCTGAGGTAGATCAGACCTTTCCGAGTAAGCATATGGAATGTGTGATTTTTCTTGCTAACATGAAGTCTGATCCATGCGGTAAGCATGGAAATAATAATAGTCAGCACCAACGGGAGAGTACGGATGTTTTTCAAACGCAATAAAACCACCACGGTTACTCAGGCCGACAGGGCCGGGTTGCCGCCCGTTCAGGTGATTCGCAGCCGCACAGCTTCGCTTGAGGCTGATCTGCGCGCCGCCAGCCGTGACGATATCCAGCTGGTATTGGGTTTTATCAACCCTGCGGCGAATCTGGATCAGGTTGCCCGCAGCGCTGCAGCGGCTTTTCCGGGAGCCAAAGTGGTATTGACTACCACGGCCGGTGAGCTGTGTTCTGCCAAGGCCGGCGATGCCTTGTATCTGCCGGCAAATGCCGGCTGGGACAGCATGGTGTTCCAGCTGTTCGATAAGAAGCTGCTGGCCGGGGTGCATGTGGCCAGCGTGCCGCTGGGCTGTGAAGATATCAAGGCGGGCCAGCCCAAGGTGGGGCATGAGGAACGCGTGCGCCGGCTGATCGACAATTTGTCGCGGGTGCAGCCGACATTTGCCATGAATTACCAGGAAGGTTTCGTACTGACCCTGGTAGATGGCCTGTCCAATAGCGAAAGCTATCTGATGGAGGCCATTTACGAGTCGGACCGTTTCCCCTACCTGTTCATCGGCGGTTCGGCTGGTGGCCCGCTGGATTTCTCCATGACCCGGCTGCACGACGGCCAGAGCGTGCGTGAAGGCCATGCCGTGCTGGTGTTCATCAAGCTGGCACCGGCTTATCGCTATGGCGTGTTCAAGTCGCAGAATTTCCAGGACACCGGTACTTCCTTCACCATCGCCAAGGCCAGTTCCGAACTGCGCAGCGTCGAGTCGGTATTTGACCGGGATGGCAAGGTAGCCAATGTGGTGGAGGTGTTGGCGCGCCATTTTTCCTGTCGATCTGCCGAGGTGGCTGAGCGGCTGGCCAAATTCAGCTTCGGCATCAAGATCAAGAATGAAATGTTTGTACGCTCGGTGTTGAGCGTGGATGCCGAGCGCGGGATATTGCACTTTGCCTGTGACCTGTCGTTTGGCGAAGAGCTGCATCTGCTCAAGCAAGAGGGTCTGGTAGAACGCACCCAGAGCGACTTTTCCCGCTTTACCCAGGGCAAGCCGCAAGCGATTGGCGGCTTGCTCAACGACTGTATCTTGCGCCGGCTCAACAACAGTGCAGCGCTCGCCGGCAGCAATGTCTACGGTGATATCCCGGTGGCAGGTTTTTCCTCGTTTGGTGAATTGTTGGGGGTGAATATCAACCAGACCCAGACCGCCGTGTTCTTCTATCCCGCCCAGGACAATTTCCAGGATGATTTCATCCAGCGTTTCCCGGTGCACTATGCCAATTTCAAGAACTACTTTTACAGTAGGGAAGTGTCACGGGCACAGTGCATCGACCGGATGAAGTCGCAGGTGATTCACGAACTGCAGGGCTACAAGAGCTTTGCCAGTCAGTTGATGGAAAGCCTGCCACTGTTCCGGCAGGCTTCTGCCGAACTGGTGACCCATCTGGTGGCCATCCAGAACGAGATTTCCCGTTTTTCCGGCAGTGTGGAACAGGGCAACAAGACCTCGGCCAATGTCAGCCTGCGTATTGTCGAACTGGAAAAGGATGCCCGGCAGATTGGCGACGTGATGCTGATGATCAAGAAGATTGCCGAACAGACCAATCTTCTGGCACTGAATGCGGCAATCGAGGCCGCCCGCGCCGGTGAGGCTGGCCGCGGCTTTGCCGTGGTGGCGGACGAAGTGCGCAAACTGGCTAATAACACCCAGTCCAATCTGGATGCTACCGGTGGTGCGGTTGAACATGTGATGAGCGGTGTGGCCCAGGTGGGCGTGGATATGCGACTGATGAGCGAGCATGTCAGCAGCTTTGCCGGTGAAATGCAGCAGGTGGTGGAGCTGCTGGGCAAACTGACTGCCTCGTCCAATAGTAGCCAGGAACAGTTGGATCAGATGGTAGGCAGTACCGGCGAGCTGTACGAGCGCATGCGCAAGGTGGATCAGGACCTGGAGGCCATTCTGGCGCTCGAACGCTGAATCTGCCGCCTCCGGATTTCACCAGCCGCCGACTTGCTTGCAAGCGGCGGTTTTTTCATGCCCAAAGCACGGAGTGCTGTGCTTGCGGACTGCCGGAGGATGCTGGTGCGCTGACATTTTCTTGTAACAAAATGTAACGACACAAATGCTGCATCGCGCAAGTAATGCTTATGGCTTAAATCGTTGTCGCGTCAGCCACAAGTTGAGCTAATTGACCTTGATGCAAATCAAATATGCACCATTTTGAGGCGTATTTGCTCCTCAAACTGCGCGCCGCTTGCTTGCTAAGCGCAATGAAACTGATTTTTAATAGCGCGCCCGCCACTGTGACAAATTGACGCAAGCTTGTCAGCCCATGCCATTTGGCCGCTCGACTCTTTCTTCGCAAGTGGTGGTGTGGTGTGTTTTCTTCAAGAAGGCCCGCCACGCTGGTGCTGCCTGGCAGCACGGCTTACAGCGGTATGCCTGGTACTGCCCTGCGGCAGCCAAACCACTCATACCGACAGTATTTACGGACGGTATTCACCCTGGACCGGGCTGCGTGTGTGCGAGCCAGGCCCGGACTGCGGGACTTTCCCGCCTGGACATCACTGATCGTGACGCGGCTGTACCAGCCAGGACACGGTCTCTCGCGCTAGTGCGAGCAAGGAATCTTTAACCCGTAAAGTCGTATGATGAGAAACTCTAGACCCACCCGCCTGTTGTGGGGGCTTTCTCCTGTCGTGACTGCACTGCTCACCGGTTGTCAGGGTGGCATTCTTGACCCGAAAGGGCAGGTTGCAGCGGATGAGAAGTCCCTGATCATCACGGCCACCGTGCTGATGTTGCTGGTTGTCATTCCGGTGATCGTGATGACTTTCCTGTTTGCCTGGAAGTACCGTGCCAGCAACAAGGACGCCATCTACACACCCAAGTGGTCGCACTCCAACAAGATCGAGGCCGTGGTCTGGATCATTCCCATCATCATCGTGGCCTGTCTGGCGGTGGTGACCTGGAAAACCACCCACAAGCTGGACCCGTACCGTCCGCTGGATTCGGACAAGAAGCCGATCAACGTGCAGGTGGTGGCCATGAACTGGAAGTGGCTGTTCATCTATCCGGATCTGCATATTGCCACGGTCAACCAGATCGCCTTCCCCAAGGATGTGCCGGTCAACTTCCGTATCACCTCGGATGCGGCGATGAACTCCTTCTTCATCCCGCAACTGGGCGGCCAGATTTACGCCATGGCCGGCATGGAAACCAAGCTGCATCTGGTAGCCAACGAGGCAGGTACTTACAAGGGCTTCTCCGCCAACTACAGCGGTGCTGGCTTCTCCGGCATGAAGTTCAATGCCATTGCCACCGAAACACCGGAACAGTTTGATGCCTGGGTACAGAAGGTACGCGCATCGGGCAAGGCCCTGAATGCCGACACTTACCTCGCCCTGTCCAAGCCGAGCGAAAACAATGCCGTGGCCTTCTTCAATACGCCTGAACCGCGTCTGTTTGATGCCGTGCTGCACAAATACATGGCAGGTCGCCAGTCGCTGGCTGCCACGGACGACGAACTGAAGCTGGCGGCACTGACCAAGCGTCTGTGCGAAACCCCGGCCGTCAAGGAGCAATAATCGATGTTGTTAGGCAAACTGACTCTGGATGCCATCCCCTACAAGGAACCCATCATCGTCGCCGCGCTGTCCGGCGCCGGCCTGATGGGCCTGCTGGTGATGGCACTCATTACCAAATTCGGCAAGTGGGGCTATCTGTGGAAAGAGTGGCTGACCTCGGTCGACCACAAGAAGATTGGCGTGATGTACATCATCGTCGCCATGGTCATGCTGTTGCGTGGCTTTGCCGATGCACTGATGATGCGTGCCCAGCTGGCCATGGCCACCGACGGGCATCTGGGGGTATTCCCGCCAGAACACTACGACCAGATCTTCACCGCGCACGGTGTGATCATGATCATCTTCATGGCCATGCCGTTCATGACCGGCCTGATGAATATCGTGGTGCCGCTGCAGATTGGCGCGCGCGACGTGGCCTTCCCCTTCCTGAACTCGCTGAGCTTCTGGCTGCTGGTGTCGGCGGTGATCCTGGTCAACCTGTCGCTGGGTGTGGGCAACTTTGCCCGTACCGGCTGGGTGGCCTATCCGCCGCTGTCCGAGCTGGGCTTCAGTCCTGATGTGGGGGTGGATTACTACACCTGGGCGCTACAGATATCCGGGATAGGGACGACGCTAACGGCGATCAACTTCCTGGTGACCATCATCAAGATGCGCGCACCGGGCATGAAGCTGATGCAAATGCCGATCTTCACCTGGACCTGCACCTGGGCCAACGTGCTGATCGTGGCTTCCTTCCCCATCCTGACCGGCGCCCTGGCCATGCTGAGCCTGGACCGCTACCTGGACTTCCACTTCTTTACCGCGGAAGCCGGTGGCAACGCCATGATGTACCTGAACCTGTTCTGGGCCTGGGGCCATCCTGAAGTTTACATTCTGGTGCTGCCGGCTTTCGGTATCTTCTCCGAAGTCATCTCCACCTTCTCCGGCAAGCGCCTGTTTGGCCACACTTCCATGATCATCGCCAGTGGCGTGATTTCGGTGCTGGGCTTCATGGTGTGGCTGCACCACTTCTTCACCATGGGTTCCGGTGCGGACGTCAACGCCTTCTTCGGTATCGCCACCATGGTGATTTCGGTGCCCACCGGCGTGAAGCTGTTCAACTGGCTGTTTACCATGTATCAGGGTCGTATCCGCTTTACCCCGCCGGTATTGTGGACCATGGGCTTCATGGTGACCTTCTCCATCGGCGGCATGACCGGCGTGCTGATGGCCGTTCCGGGTGCCGACTTCGTGCTGCACAACAGCCTGTTCCTGATTGCCCACTTCCACAACACCATCATCGGTGGCGCGGTATTCGGCTATCTGGCTGGTTTCTCCTACTGGTTCCCCAAGGCCTTCGGCTTCAAGCTGAATGAAAAGCTGGGCAAGGCAGCCTTCTGGTTCTGGCAGAGCGGCTTCATGTTTGCCTTTATCCCGCTGTACATCCTGGGCTTCCTGGGCATGACCCGTCGTCTGAACCATACCGACAATCCGGCTTGGGACCCGTGGCTGTACATCGCCTGCGTGGGTGCCGTGCTGATTGCCTGCGGTATCGGCTGCCAGCTGCTGCAGATCGTGGTGAGCATCCGCGACCGTAAGAAACTGGCCGACGTGACCGGCGACCCGTGGAATGGCCATACCCTGGAATGGTCCACTTCCTCCCCGCCGCCGTTCTACAACTTTGCTGTCGTGCCGCATGTGCATGATATCGACGCCTTCACCGACATGAAGGAAAAGGGCGAAGCCTACAAGGTGCCGCAGAAGTACGCACCGATTCACATGCCGAGCAATACCGCCACCGGCGTGTACATCGGCGGCTTCACCACCCTGCTGGGTTTTGCCCTGATCTGGCATATCTGGTGGCTGGCGATTGTCGGCCTGGTCGGCATCATCGGCGCCATGCTGGCCCGTGCCTACGACAACAATCTGGACTACTACGTGCAGCCGGATGAGGTCGAAACAATCGAGCGTGCCCACTTCGAGCAGATGGGCATTGATGTGGACAACTACACCGAACGCGATGCCGACAAGCCGCGTCGTGGCAGCCGTCCCACCACTACCGCTTAATAGGTTGAGCCAAGATGAGTACTTATGTAGAGCACGCGCACGACGCGCATGACGACCACGAGCACCACGACAGCGGTTCGCAGACCGTGCTGGGCTTCTGGTTCTATCTGATGACCGACTGCATCCTGTTCGCCACCGCTTTTGCGGCATACGCGGTGCTGTACCGCAACGTTGCCACCGGTGTTTCGGGCAAGGAAATCTTCGAGCTGCCTTATGTGATGGGTGAAACCGCAGCCCTGCTGCTGTCCTCCATCACCTACGGCTTTGCCATGATTGCCGGTTACAAGGGCAACAAGTCGGCCGTGCTGGGCTGGCTGGCGGTCACCTTTGCCTGCGGTGCGGTGTTCATCGGCATGGAAGTGAACGAGTTTCACCACCTGATCGCCGAAGGCCATGGCCCGAATGTCAGCGCCTTCCTGTCGTCCTTCTTCGGTCTGGTGGGCTTGCACGGCCTGCACGTGACCGCCGGCCTGCTGTGGATGACGGTGATGATGTTCGAAGTGGCCAAGACCGGCCTGACCGGCCGCGCCATGACCCGTCTGAACTGCCTCAGCCTGTTCTGGCACTTCCTCGACATCGTGTGGATTTGCGTCTTCACCGTCGTGTACCTGAAAGGAGCCATGTAATGAGTCAGGCTCATGAACACGCTGCCGACCACGGCAGTGTAAAAAGCTACCTCACCGGTTTTGTGCTGGCCATCATCCTCACCGCCATCCCGTTCTGGATGGTGATGAGCGGTGGCTTCACCAAGCAGGCCACCATGATCGGCATCTTCGGCTTCGCCGTGGTGCAGATCATCGTGCACCTCAAGTACTTCCTGCATCTGAACTTTACCAAGGACGGCAAGCTCAACAGCTTCTCCTTCCTGTTCACCGCGATGATCATCGTGATGCTGGTTGGCCTGTCGGTGTGGATCATCTCCACCGCCGATGCGCTGATGTTGCGCTGAGCCGGGACGTGATGAAACTCAAGCGCTATTTGCAGGTGACCAAGCCGGGCATCATCTTCGGCAACCTCATTTCTACCGTGGGTGGTTTCTTGCTGGCAACACAGGGTCGTCTGGACTGGACCCTGTTGCTGGCCACGGTAGTGGGGCTGTCGCTGGTGGTGGCCTCCGGCTGCGCCATCAACAACTGCATCGACCGCGATATCGACGCGCGTATGGCCCGCACCCAGAAACGGGTGCTGGTGACCGGCGACATGAGTCCCAAGGCGGCACTGGCCCACGGTTTTGTGCTGGGCGTGGCCGGCTTTGCCACGCTGGCGATCTGGACCAACATCCTGGCCTTGTGCTGTGCGCTGTTCGGTTTCCTGATCTATGTCGGCGTGTACAGCCTGTACATGAAGCGCAAGTCGGTTTACGGCACCCTGGTGGGCAGCCTGTCCGGTGCAGTACCGCCGGTGGCGGGTTACTGTGCCGCCAGTGGCCGCTTTGACAGCGGTGCTGCCATCCTGCTGCTGATGTTCTGCCTGTGGCAGATGCCGCACTCCTACGCCATCGCCATCTTCCGCTTCAAGGATTACGAAGCGGCGAAGATTCCGGTGCTGCCGGTCGTGAAGGGCATCTCCGAGGCCAAGCAGCAGATCGTGCTGTACATCCTGGCCTTTGCCGTGGCGACACTGCTGCTGGTGTTCTACGGCTATGCCGGTTATGGCTATCTGGCGGTGGCCTGTGCCACCAGCCTGTGGTGGCTGAAGATGGCGCTGTCCGGTTACAAGGAAAGCACTGACGACCGCGTCTGGGCGCGTCAGGTGTTCTTCTTCTCCATCATCACCGTGACCGCACTGTCGGTGATGATGGCGGTGGATGGCCAGGTGCCGGCGCATATCGGCTGGATGCTCTGAGCCCTGCTCATGTCAGATCAAGCCTCCGCCAGCAGCCAGTCTGCCGCGGAGGTTTTTCTTTGCCCGCCGGCTTTGACCATGAGCAGGCTTGACCCTGCACCAGAGCGCGCCGGATAATGTGCGCCCTGTTAAGTCTCTGTTTTTGCAGCATGTCAGCAGCCGCTGCCCTCTGATGCACCCTGGCCTGCAAGGCCGGGTTCACTTGCCCTGACCACGATGAATGCCACCAAGCCTGTATTGCCCTCACGCCGTCTGTCCGTAGCCCCCATGCTGGACTGGACCGACCGCCATTACCGCTACTTTGCCCGGCAAATCAGCCGCCACACCTGGCTGTATACCGAAATGGTCACCACCGGCGCGCTGCTGTATGGCGATGTGGAGCGGCACCTGCGCTTTGACGAAGCCGAACACCCGGTGGCCCTGCAACTGGGCGGTTCCGAGCCGTCCGAGCTGGCGCAGTGCGCGCGGCTGGCGCAACAGTGGGGTTACGACGAGGTCAACCTGAATGTCGGCTGCCCGTCCGAGCGGGTCCAGAAGGGTGCCTTCGGTGCCTGCCTGATGGCAGAGCCGCAACTGGTGGCCGACTGCGTCAAGGCCATGCGGGATGTGGTGGATATCGATGTCACCGTCAAACACCGTATCGGTATCGACCAGATTGAGCATTATGACTATCTGGCCGATTTTGTTGATCAGGTGGCTGCCGCCGGTTGCAACACCTTTATCGTGCATGCGCGCAATGCCATCCTCAAGGGTCTCAGCCCCAAGGAAAACCGCGAAATCCCGCCGCTGAAATACGATTATGTCTACCGGCTGAAGCAGGAGCGTCCCGAGCTGGAAATCCTGATCAACGGTGGCGTCAAGACCAATGCCGAAATCGCTGAGCACCTGCGCCATGTCGATGGGGTGATGGTGGGGCGCGAGGCTTATCACAACCCCTGGCTGATGGCCGAGTGGGATGCTGCTTTCTATGGTGATGACAGCACCGCGGTGACCCGCCAGCAGGTGGTGGAAGCCATGCTGCCCTATATCCGCGCCCGTCTGGCCGAGGGCCACAAGCTGCGTAATATTGCCCGCCATATACTCGGTCTGTTCCAGGGCATGCCGGGCGCGCGCCAGTGGCGACGCATGCTGTCCGATGCCAAGCTGTTGGATGGTGCTGACGAAGGCCTGCTGTTGCAGGCATTGGCGGCCATGCCGTCCCGCGTGTCCGACACCGAATAATCCGTGCTGACAGCAGGGTGGACGCGGCATGGTTGGCCGCTTACCCTGCTGTTCTGCGCTGTACGCAACAGGATGAATCCACATGTTCGACAAACTGGTTCTCGCCAGCAATAACGCTGGCAAGCTGCGTGAATTTTCCGCCCTGCTGGCACCGCTGGGTGTCACCGTCATCCCGCAAGGGCAACTCAATGTGCCGGAATGCCCGGAGCCGCATTACACCTTTCTGGAAAATGCGCTGGAAAAAGCCCGTCATGCCAGCCATGTCACCGGCCTGCCGGCGCTGGCCGACGACTCCGGCATCTGCGTGGAAGCGCTGGGCGGCAAGCCGGGTGTATTGTCAGCACGCTATGCCGGCGAGCCCAAGTCGGACGAGCGCAATAACGCCAAGCTGATCGAAAAGCTGCAAGGCAAGGACAATCGCCGCGCCTGGTATTACTGCGTGCTGGTGCTGGTACGCCATGCCGACGACCCGCAACCACTGGTGGCCGACGGCATGTGGCTGGGCGAAGTGCAGGATACCGCAGCAGGCGAGGGCGGTTTTGGCTATGACCCCTACTTCTACCTGCCAGAATTCGGCTGCACCGTCGCCCAACTGGCAGCCGAGGACAAGAACCGTGTCAGCCATCGCGGCAAGGCCATGCAGGCCATGCTGAGCAAACTGCGTGAGCTGGCATGAGCGTGATTGACCTGTCCGGGCTGAAGGGCGGCCTGCGCGAACTGCCGCCGCTGTCGCTGTATATCCATTTCCCCTGGTGCGTGCGCAAATGCCCGTACTGCGATTTCAACTCGCACGAGCTGAAAAGCGGTAATGGCCA
This sequence comes from Aquitalea denitrificans, assembly GCF_009856625.1. Lineage (GTDB taxonomy): Bacteria > Pseudomonadota > Gammaproteobacteria > Burkholderiales > Chromobacteriaceae > Aquitalea > Aquitalea denitrificans. The sequence continues at coordinate 3,770,243 of NZ_CP047241.1, read as the reverse complement.
GACCGTACAGTGGAACCCGCAAGCTGGCGTCGCCAGCGGTGGTTTCGATGAAATGGCCTATGTGGAAACCCTGCTGCGCGATCTGGAATACAGCCTGCCCGCCATCTGGGGCCGCAGTGTCAGCACCATCTTCATGGGCGGAGGTACACCCAGCCTGTTTTCGGCGCAGGCCATGGACACCCTGCTGGCGGGTATTCGTGCCCGGCTGCGGCTGTCGCCGGAAGCGGAAATCACCATGGAAGCCAACCCCGGCACCTTCGAGGCGGAAAAATTCCGTGGCTACCGCGAAGCCGGCATCAACCGCCTGTCTATCGGCATCCAGAGCTTCAACCCGCAACACCTGCAAGTATTGGGGCGGATTCACGATGGTGACGAGGCGCGCCGTGCCATCGACATCGCGCTGTCCTGCTTTGACAACGTCAATCTGGACCTGATGTATGCCTTGCCTGGTCAGACGCTGGAACAGGCACTGCAGGATATCGACACCGCCTTGTCGCATGGCATCACTCACTTGTCGGCTTACCACCTCACCATCGAACCGAACACGCTGTACGCTGTGCGCACGCCGCAAAACCTGCCGGATGATGAAGTGTCCGCCGACATGCAGGATGCCATCGAAGCACGATTGGCCGCTGCCGGTTTCGAACATTATGAAACCTCGGCCTTTGCCCGGCCCGGCAAGCGCAGCCGTCATAACGTCAATTACTGGCAGTTTGGCGACTATCTGGGCATTGGTGCCGGCGCGCACGGCAAGATCAGCAGTCACGAAGGCATCGTGCGGGAAATGCGGCACAAGCAACCTGCGGCCTATATCCAGGCAGTGGCCGATGGCCAGCCGGTGCAAAGCAGCCGCAAGGTGAAGCGCGACGAGCTGCCGTTCGAGTTCATGATGAATCTGCTGCGGCTGACCGGCGGCTTTGAAACGCGGCTGTTCACCGAGCGTACCGGTTTGCCTGTATCCTGTATCCGCAATGAATTGCAGCAGGCCATCCAGCAAGGATTGCTGGAGCAGGATGCCACCACCATTCGCCCCACTTTGCAGGGGCAACGTTTTCTCAATGACCTGTTAACCCTGTTTCTCGGGGACGGAGATCAGTAAATGACCAAAGAAATCATCCACACTGCAGATGCACCGGCCGCCATCGGCGCTTACTCTCAGGCTGTGAAGGCTGGCAACACCGTTTACCTGTCCGGCCAGATTCCGCTGGACCCGGCCACCATGACCGTGGTGGAAGGTGGTTTTGCCGCCGAAACCCATCAGGTGTTCAAGAACCTGAAAGCCGTGTGCGAAGCCGCCGGTGGCAGCCTGGACCAGATCGTCAAGCTCAATGCCTACCTGACCGACCTGTCCAATTTCGCCACCTTTAACGAAATCATGGGCCAATATTTCAGCCAGCCTTACCCGGCACGCGCCGCCGTTGGCGTGGCCAGCCTGCCCAAGGGTGTGCAAGTGGAAGCGGAAGCGGTGCTCTTCCTGGGCTGATTTTTCGCCCGATTACCGCAGAAACAGGCGATTTTGATCGCCTGTTTTTTATTGTGTGCATCATCCTGACTGATGGCGCAGCAGCCAGTACCGGGGGAATCGGCTTTCATCTGGGGGCCGAATCCCTCTGCTGGAGTGCTGACCATGTATCGCCGCCTTATTTCCCTGCTGTGCGGGCTGTCGTTGTCGACGGTGCTGCAGGCTGCCGTATTCAAATGTATCAGCCCCTCCGGGCAGCACAGCTATCAGGACCATCCCTGTCCGGCAGATCATGTGGCCCATACTCTGAAGAGAGGCTATTTCAGCCAGATCAGCCGCGAGCCTTACCAACTGGATATTGTCAAACTGCAGCAAAAGCAGCCAACTTGGCAGGAGCGGCAGTTGCAGCGGGAGCAGCATAAAACACAGCGCCAGCTGCAGCAGGCGCTGAAAATCTGTAATCAGCTGCGTAGTCGCCAGCACAAGCTGCAAGGGCAGTTACAGCGCAGTCGTTCTGCCCGGCAAACACTGCGTTTACAGGAGCGGCTTGCCAGCCAGCAACAGGCCTTGCAGGATGCTGCCTGTATTCCATGATGCGAGATGACCATGCCAAGCCATGCTTTTGAAATCGTCAATGTGTTTGCCGAGACTACCTTTGGTGGTAATCCGCTGGCCGTATTTACCGATGCACGCAGCTTGCCGGATGTATCCATGCAAGCACTGGCCCGGCAGTTGAACCTGTCGGAAACGGTTTTTGTCTTGCCCTCGACGCAAGCCAACGCGCGTTTGCGCATTTTTACGCCTGCACATGAGCTGCCATTTGCCGGCCACCCAACCCTGGGGGCTGCCGCAGTGCTGTATCGCCAACAGGGACTTGGCGATGCCTTCACACTGGAAACTAAAGCAGGGGTAATTCCCATCGCGCATCAGGATGGCCTGTTTACCTTGCAGGCGAATCCGGCGCACGAACGTGATGCCGGGCTTGCCATCGACGCGGCAGCAGCCATGCTGGGTTTGCCTGCCGCCGCCATAGCCGCACCGCCCAGCTGGCTGGATACCGGCAGTGAGCAGCTGCTGATTCAGGCCAGTAGCCGTGCCGCGGTGCTGGCCGCGCGGCCGGTTCCGGCGCTGTTTGCCCGCGATGCCTGCCTGCGGCCGGGGCGCAGTGTTGCCTATCTGTGGCATGAAGCGGACAAGCTGGCCACGGTGCGGCTGTTTTTCGAGCAGGATGGCGCGGTGCTGGAAGACCCTGGCACCGGCTCGGCCTGTGCCAATCTTGGGGGATGGTGCAGCCTGCATCAGCGTTATCCCCTGCAGTGGAGAGTGGAGCAGGGAGCGGTGCTACAACGCCCCAATGTGTTGCACTTGACTGTGGATGGGCAGCGTCGTATTTATGTCGGCGGTCGCGTCATTCCTGTGGCGCGTGGTGAATTTGTCTTGTGAGCCGGAGCCATGCTTGACGGTTAGCCAGCCCCTTGGCATCCTAGAGCCGCAGCTCCAAACTAGCGTTTCAAAAAAGACAGACAACACGAGGAAAACATCATGAGCACATTGTGGAAAGCCGCTGTCGTGGCCCTGGGCTTCACCGCTTTTTCGCATGCCGCACTGGCTGATAGCCCGATCGGCAGTTGGAAGACTATCGACGACGATACCAAGCAAGCCAAGGCCGTGGTACAGATTGCCGAAGGAGCCAATGGCGAGCTGTCCGGCAAAATCGTCAAGCTGTACCAGAACCCGGATGTCGTGTGCGAAGCATGCGATGGTGAACGCAAAGGCAAACCGGTGAATGGCATGACCATTCTGTGGGGCCTGAAGAAAGACGGCGATACCTGGGCCAATGGCAAGATTCTGGACCCGCACAATGGCAAGGTATACAGCGCCAAGATGAAAGTGGTGGATGGTGGCAAGAGGCTGGAAGTGCGCGGCTTCCTGGGGGTTTCGCTGCTGGGTCGCACCCAGGTGTGGGAACGCCAGTAATCTTAATTGATAGACGCAGAACAGGGCGGCGTGCCGACAAGGTGCGCCGCCCTGTTTTTTGGGTACAATCCCTGCTGATGACCCAAGCCAATGACCTCGCCAACCAGCCGCTGAATGTGGCTCCCGCTCTGGCCAAGAAGCTGGACAAGCTCGGCCTGCGCCGCCGTTTCGACCTGGTGCTGCATCTGCCGCTGCGCTACGAAGACGAAACCCATCTTTACCCCATCGCCGCCGCGCCATATGGCCAACCCGTGCTGGTGGAAGGACGGGTCATCAGTCACGACGTACAGTTCCGTCCACGCAAGCAGTTGCTGGTGCGTATCGAGGATGCCAGCGGTGTGCTGGTATTGCGTTTCATCCATTTTTATCCCAGCCAGCTCAAGCAGTTTACCGATGGCGCACTCATCCGTGCGATGGGTGAAATCCGTCGTGGTTTTCATGGCGATGAAATGGTGCACCCCAAAACCCGCGAAGTCGTAGAAGGCAGCCCACTGGCTGAAAGCCTGACACCGGTCTATCCCACGGTCAACGGTGTCACCCAGCCGATGCTGCGCAAGTTGATTCGCAGTGAGCTAAAGCTCCTGCCACTGCCTGAAACCCTGCCGGAGTCGGTGATCGGACCCCTCAGGCTGCAGAGCTTTGCCGATGCGGTGCACCTGTTGCATTTTCCGCCGCCCGAATATTCTGCCAGCCAGTTGTCCGAGCCCGGCTTGCCTGCATGGCAGCGGCTCAAGTTTGATGAGCTGCTGGCACAGCAACTCTCCATGCGCTTGGCCTACCGTGCACGCCGCCAGGGGCAGGCTGCAGCAATCCGGGGTAACGGCAAGCTCAGGCAGGCCCTGTTCGCGCAGCTACCGTTTGAACTGACCCGGGCACAGCAAAACGTGCTGGACGAAATCAATACTGACCTGGCGCAGGCACACCCCATGCACCGGCTGTTGCAGGGGGATGTCGGCAGCGGCAAGACCGTGGTGGCTGCGCTGGCCGCCTTGACCGCCATTGAGGCCGGTTTTCAGGTGGCGCTGATGGCACCCACCGAAATCCTGGCCGAGCAGCATTACCGCAAGCTGTCCGGCTGGCTGGAGCCGCTGGGACTGACCGTGTGCTGGTTATCCGGCAGTCTGCGCAAAAAGCAGAAGGAACAGTCGCTGCTACAGATGGCCAATGGCGAAGCCCAACTGGCAGTTGGCACCCATGCCTTGTTTCAGGATGGCGTCAGCTTTTCCCGCCTTGGGCTGGTCATTGTGGACGAGCAGCACCGCTTTGGCGTGGGGCAGCGCCTGGCACTCAAGCAAAAGGGGCAGGAACCCCACCAACTGATGATGTCGGCCACGCCAATACCCCGCACCCTGGCCATGAGCTTTTATGCCGATCTGGATGTGTCCGTCATTGATGAATTACCACCGGGCCGCACGCCCATCGTCACCAAGCTGATCAACAGCAGCCGGCGCGAAGAGGTGATCGATTATGTGCACAAGACTTGCGGTGAAGGGCAGCAAGTCTACTGGGTATGCCCGCTGATTGAAGAGTCGGAAACCTTGCAGTTGCAAACAGCGGTGGATACCCATCGCGTACTGGCAGCCCAGCTGGCGCAATGGCAGGTCGGCCTGGTGCATGGGCGCATGAAACCGGACGAAAAGGCTGCCGTGATGGCTGCCTTCACCAAACGGGAATTGCAGGTATTGGTGGCCACCACGGTGATTGAAGTGGGGGTGGATGTACCCAATGCCAGCCTGATGGTGATCGAACATGCCGAGCGCATGGGCCTGTCGCAATTGCACCAGCTGCGTGGCCGGGTTGGGCGCGGTACCGCCCGCAGTGTCTGCATGTTGCTGTTTGAAAACCCCTTGTCAGAGCTGGCCAAGGCGCGCCTGAAAGTGATTTACGAGAATGTGGATGGCTTCGAGATAGCCCGCCAGGATTTGCTGATACGCGGCCCGGGTGAGTTTCTCGGTGCCCGGCAAAGCGGGGTGCCAATGCTCAGGTTTGCCAATCTGGAAGACGATATCGAATTGCTGGAAGCCGCACGCGAGCTGGCGCCAGAAGTGCTGCAGCGCTGGCCGGAAGCGGCAGAGGCGCACCTGGAACGCTGGCTGTCCGGACGCGAGCACTACCTCAAAGCCTGAAGTCCCCCTGTTTTCTGCTTTTCCTGCCAGCATCAGCCAAAAAAAGCGCCTCATTCCAAGCGGAATGAGGCGTCAAGGGATTGCTGCAAACAACAAAGGAGAAACCATGATTAAGCGCAGTAATATTAGCAAATAATAAAATAACGAATCAATGGTGTTGTTGCTGCTGTTTGATCCTGATCAAACTACACCGGCCATGATGCCCATCATAGAAAAAGCCGCCCGAGGGCGGCTTTCGTCTGCAAGCAACAATGAGTAGCTTTACTTCAGCCAGTTGCTGGCCAGGTAATACAGGCTGCCAGCCAGCAGCATGGCCACTGGCATGGTAAACAGCCAGGCCAGCAGGATGGAGCGCACAGTAGACCATTGCAGACCGGCCTTGTCAGCCACCATGGTGCCGGCTACGCCGCTGGACAACACATGGGTGGTGGAAACCGGCAGGCCGAACTGACTGGCAAGGCCAATGGATACGGCTGCAGTCAGTTGTGCCGACATGCCCTGCGCGTAGGTCATGTCTTTCTTGCCAATACCTTCGCCAACGGTTTTTACCACGCGACGCCAGCCAATCATGGTGCCACCGCCCAGCGCCAGCGCCACGGCAATGATGACCCAAGTCGGGGCGTATTCTGTGGTAACAGTCAGATCCTTGCGCAGATTGCTCAGCAATTGCTTGTCGTCAGCACTCAGATTGGGTAGGGAGCCTGCCTTCTTGGCCGCGTCATCCAGACAGAGCAGATCAGTACGAACATCCCAACGCTTGTTGTCCGGCAGATTGCGATAGGTGCTGCCATCACCCAGCGCGGTGATCAGGTTGTCAGCGGTGCGCAGGGTATCCCGCGGGCGACAGTCATGTATATTGCTGTCAGCAGCTACCGGCTTGAACATGGTGTCCAGTGCGGTCTGGTGGCGGTTGTAGAACTGTTGCAAGTGCAGGGCGGCATCACGGGTACGCTCGATCTGGTAAGGCGTGCTGTCCAGGTTGAGTACATATTTGGCCGGCACGATGCCGATCAGTACCAGCATGATCAGGCCGACACCCTTCTGGCCGTCATTGGAGCCGTGGGAGAAGCTTACCCCCATGGAACTGACGATCAGCATGAAGCGCATCCAGAATGGCGGATGCTTGCGGCCTTCCACCTGCTGCCGCTGGAAAGGCGTCTTGTGCATATTGCTTTGCGGGCGTGAACGGCGCAGTACCATCACCAAAAGACCGGAGAGCAGGGCACCAACCAGTGGTGAACACAGCAGGGACAGACCGACATCGACAGCTTTGGCCCAGTTGACGCCTTGCGCTAACGGTGTGCCGTTGATCAGGCAATTGGCCAGGCCGACACCCAGGATGGCGCCGATCAGCGTGTGCGAGCTGGACGCCGGCAAACCGAAATACCAAGTGCCCAGATTCCAGGCAATCGCGGCGGTCAGCAGGGCAAACACCATGGCCATGCCGCGCGCGGTATTGACGGAAACCAGCAGGTCAACCGGCAGCAAATGAACAATGGCATAGGCAACCGCCAGGCCGCCAGTCAGCACGCCCAGAAAGTTGAATACGCCAGAGGCAAAAACCGCCAGCCGGGGCTTCATCGACTGGGTGTAAATGACGGTGGCAACTGCGTTGGCCGTATCGTGAAAACCGTTGATGAACTCGAAGGCCAGGACAAAGCCCAGCGACAGAACCAGGGTGATGGCCACATGAGTGTCCAGCCCTGCGAAGAGGTCCAGCATGATCATGAAAATCGTGTAAAGGAAAGCCGGGATTGTTGTGTCCAGACCTGCAGGCGTCAAGTAAATGAGACAAAAAAAAACCGGCTTGTCGTTTTCCCGTCGCGGGAAAGGGACCATTCTTGACAGGCCGGGTTTTCACCCGGTTTTTTCAGGCTTTGCCCAGGGGCAGTACAGCGATTTCAAGCTGAAATCGACCACCATGCAAAACAACACCCCGCGGGCATGATAGCAGGCGGGGTGTTGGTCGGGGACCGCGGAATCAGCCGAATTTGCCGGTGATGTAATCCTCGGTAGCCTTTTGTTTCGGCGCAGTGAAGATATTGTCGGTTTCGCCAAATTCCACCAGTTCACCCAGATACATGTAGGCGGTGAAGTCGGAAACCCGTGCCGCCTGCTGCATGTTATGGGTGACGATGGCGATGGTGTAGTCCTCTTTCAGTTCATGAATGAGTTCTTCGATGTGGGCCGTGGAAATCGGGTCCAGCGCCGACGTCGGTTCGTCCAGCAGCAGTACTTCCGGACGCGAAGCTACGGCACGGGCTATGCACAGGCGCTGTTGCTGACCACCGGACAGCGAGTTGCCGGACTGCTTCAGCTTGTCTTTTACCTCATCCCACAGTGCGGCCTTGCGCAGTGCCCACTCCACGCGATCATCCATTTCAGTCTTGGACAGCTTTTCGTACAGCTTCACGCCGAAGGTGATGTTGTCGTAGATGGACATCGGGAACGGCGTCGGCTTCTGGAACACCATGCCAACCTTGGCGCGTAGCAGATTGATGTCTACGTCGCGCGCAAGGATGTTATTGCCATCCAGCAGGATTTCACCTTCCGAGCGCAGGCCGGGATAGAGCTCGTACATGCGGTTGAAAGTGCGCAGCAGGGTGGATTTGCCACAACCGGACGGGCCAATGAAGGCAGTCACCATGCGCGGGGCGATTTCCAGATTGATGTTTTTCAATGCGTGGAAATTACCGTAGAAGAAGTTCAGATTCTTGACCTGAAGCTTGACGTTGTTATCAGCCATTGTCGTCATGCCTTAATGCGATTGGGTTTTCTGGCTGCCCATCCAGCGGGCAAGGATATTAAGCGTCAACACGCTCAGGGTAATCAGCAAAGCACCGGTCCAGGCCAGGGTGTGCCAGTCTTCGTACGGGCTCATGGCAAACTGGAAAATCACGATGGGCAGGTTGGCCATCGGCTGGTTCATATTGCTGTTGAAGAACTGGTTGTTCAATGCGGTAAACAGCAAGGGGGCGGTTTCTCCCGAAATGCGGGCCACTGCCAGCAGGATGCCGGTCAACACCCCGGCCTTGGCCGAACGCAAGGTAACGTACAGGGTGATTTTCCACTGCGGTGCGCCAAGGGCGGCGGCAGCTTCGCGCAGGGTGTTGGGTACCAGTCGCAGCATGTTTTCGGTGGTGCGTACCACTACCGGAATCACCAGCAGGGCGAGGGCAAGAGAGCCGGCCCAGCCGGAGAAGTGCCCGACGCTGACAACATAGACTTCATAGACAAACAGGCCGATCACGATGGACGGTGCCGACAGCAGAATGTCGTTGATGAAACGTGTGGCTGGTGCCAGCCAGCCGCGCTGACCGAATTCTGCCAGATAGATGCCTGCCAGAATGCCGATCGGCGTGCCGATCAGCGTGCCGGAAATGGTCATGGCCAGGCTACCGTAAATGGCATTGGCCAGACCGCCCTGGCTGCCCGGTGGCGGCGTACTCTGGGTGAACACCTGCAAATTGATGCCAGACAGGCCATGTTGCAGCAGGGTAATCAGAATCCAGAACAGCCAGAACAGGCCAAAGGCCATGGTCAGGGTGGAGGCCCCCATGTTGAAGGCATTCACCAGACGGCGGCGACGATAGATAGAAGTATTCATGGTGCTGCTGCTTCCGCTGCGATCCTGAACGTTCAGGGATTCGCTCAATGTGCTGTTAGCCATGATGATAGCGCCTTGTCAGGATGCCTTGCCTTCCTGTTTCTGCAGACGCAGCAACAGGAGCTTGGCGCAGGCCAGTACGACGAAGGTGATGAAAAACAGGATCAGCCCCAGTTCGATCAGCGAGGCCATGTGGAACTCACCTGTTGCTTCGGCAAATTCATTGGCCAGGGCCGATGAAATCGACTGGCCCGGTTCGAACAGGCCGACGGCAAAGCGCGAGGAGTTGCCGATCACGAAGGTCACCGCCATGGTTTCGCCCAGTGCGCGGCCAAGGCCCAGCATGATGCCGCCCACTACGCCGGTCTTGGTGTAGGGCAGTACTACATAGCGCACCACTTCCCATGTGGTGGAGCCCAGGCCGTAAGCCGACTCCTTGAGCATGGTGGGTACCACTTCAAACACATCGCGCATCACCGAAGCGATAAAGGGAATTACCATCACTGCCAGAATCAGGCCGGCGGTAAATACGCCAATGCCCATCGGAGCACCCTGAAACAGCAGGCCGATCAACGGAATGTCTCCCAGATTGTCGATCAGCAGCGGCTGCACGTGATCAGCAAACAGCGGGGCAAATACAAACAGGCCCCACATGCCGTAAATGATGGATGGGATACCTGCCAGCAGCTCCACGGCAATCCCAAGCGGTCGCTTGAGCACGTTGGGGCAAAGCTCGGTCAGGAAGACGGCAATGCCAAAGCTGACCGGTACACCGATCAGCAAGGCAATCACCGAGGTGGCCAGGGTGCCGAATACCGGAACCAGGGCACCGAATTTCTGCGCTACCGGATCCCAGTCGCTATCAGTCAGAAAGCCCCAGCCAAATTTGCTCAGGCTTGGCATGGCACCAATGATCAACGAAATCAGAATGCCAACCAGCAAGGCCAGTACCAGAAAGGCAAAGCAACGCGTGGCTATTCTGAACAGATTGTCTAGCAGCAGTTGCCGCTGCATTTGCTGGTTATTACTGAACTTTTCCATGAGGGATACTCGGTCGCGTCTCAGACAAAAAGCCGGGGTGGTGAACCCCGGCCTTGTAGCTACAGCAACTGGCACGGTGCCTTGTGTGCACTGTCATTTGCTGTAGCCAAGCTGCTATCAATTCAGAACCGGCTTGCCGCTGGCATCGGTAATCTGCTTCCAGCTGGTGCGAATGACCGTCTTGACGTTGTCCGGCATCGGGATGTAATCCAGATCCAGCGCAGTCTTGTCGCCATTCTTGTAAGCCCAATCAAAGAACTTCAGTACTTCGGTGCCTTGTGCCGGCTTGTCCTGTTTCTTGTGCATCAGGATAAAGGTGGCACCAGCAATAGGCCAGCTGTCTTTGCCCGGCTGGTTGGTAAGCAACAGATAGAAGCCCGGTGCCTTTTTCCAGTCGGCATTGGCTGCAGCGGCACGGAAGGACTTGTCGCTAGGGGCTACAAAGCTGCCGGCTTCATTCTTCAGGTCGCCATAAGCCAGCTTGTTCTGCTTGGCGTAGGCATACTCGACATAACCAATCGAACCCTTGATGCGGGTTACATAGTTGGCCACACCTTCGTTACCCTTGCCACCCACACCGGTCGGCCAGTTTACCGCGGTATTGGAGCCAACCTTGCTCGCCCACTCGCTGGAAACCTTGGACAGGTAGTTGGTGAAGATGAAGCTGGTGCCGGAACCATCGGAACGGCGAACCACAGTGATTTTCTGATCCGGCAGCTTGACGCCCGGGTTCAGGCTGGCAATGGCCGGGTCATTCCACTTGGAAACCTTGCCCAGGAAAATGTCAGCCAACAGCTGGCCGGTAAACTTGACCTGACCGGCTGCAATGCCCGGTACGTTGATAACCGGTACAACACCGCCGAGTACGGTCGGGAACTGGGTCAGACCGGATTTTTCCAGCTCTTCCGGCTTCAGCGGCATGTCGGAAGCACCGAAATCGACAGTCTTGGACTGGATCTGCTTGATGCCACCACCAGAGCCGATGGACTGGTAGTTCATGTTGTTGCTGGTTGTTGCCTTGTAGGAAGTGGCCCACTTCGCATACAGGGGGTAGGGGAAGGTAGCGCCGGCACCGGTAATATCGGCAGCCATGGCGGCACCAGCAACGAAGCCGGCGGACAAGGCCAGCGAGGCGACCAGACGTACAGACTGTTTCATGCTTGCTCCTGAGTATTGGGGTAAGGGCCTGCTTAAGTGTTGAGGCGCATCCTATTCCTCCTACTTTTCAGAAATATTACAAGTCGTCGAAAAGCCGTATGCGAAGTTTTGACGCCATCGAGAGTGGGGTATAATCCGCAGCTCTTAGTACGGAGATGACCCAACATGGCTGGCAAGCTGATTATCGGCAACTGGAAGATGAATACCCGCGCACAAAGTGCCCAATCCCTAGTAGCGGCATTGCTGGCCGATCCGGTCTGCAATCAGTCCTGGGTCGGTGTTGCTGCGCCTGCCGTTTATCTGGCAGCGCTGGGGGTACAGCTGTCCGCGCATGCATTGCAACTGTCGGCGCAGGATGTCAGCAGCTTTGCCGACGACGGTGCTTTCACCGGTGAAATCTCGGCAGCCATGCTGCGCGATGTCGGTTGCCGCTATGCACTGGTTGGTCACTCCGAACGCCGCCAGTATTTCGGTGAAGCCAATCCGGCCTTGCTCTCCAAGATGAACAACGCCATGGCTGCGGGCCTGGTGCCGGTGCTGTGTGTGGGTGAAACCCTGGATGAGCGCGAGTCCGGGCAGTACCTGGAGGTGATTTTCCGCCAGCTGGCCATTCTGGCCGAAGTGAACGACGGCGAGTACGTCATTGCTTATGAGCCCGTCTGGGCAATAGGTACCGGCAAAGTGGCTTCGCTGGAGCAGATTGCCGAGATTCACACGGCTATCAAAACGTGGTGCTTGCAAAATGCCAAGCCCTCGGCTAATATTCGCGTCCTCTACGGCGGCAGTGTAAAGGCAGAGAATGCCGAGTCAATTCTGAAGACAGAAAATGTCGACGGAGCCCTTGTTGGTGGGGCATCTCTGGACGCCGGATCATTCAGGATGATTTGCCAGGCCGCAGGAAAATTGATATAGTATGGAACTTATTAAGACGCTTATTTGGGTTATAAACCTCCTTTCCGCAGTGACGATCATCGTCCTTGTTCTCATGCAGCATGGCAAGGGTGCGGATATGGGTGCAGCTTTCGGCAGCGGCGCTTCCGGAAGTCTGTTCGGTGCGTCTGGTTCTGCGAATTTCTTGAGTAGAACCACTGCAATAGCAGCGGTTGTATTCTTCTCCACGAGTCTCACTCTTGTTTATCTGTCGGGGGGCGGAAAAACAGATCTGGGTGTGATGGGTGGCAAGGTTGAGCAAGTTGCGCCGCAAATCCCGGTCGGGGCAACCACTGGCAAAGCTTCGGGTACTACATCAAAAATTCCGGAGTGACAGTAAAGTTATATAGTGCCGACATGGTGAAATTGGTAGACACGCTATCTTGAGGGGGTAGTGGCCGTAGGCTGTGTGAGTTCGAGTCTCACTGTCGGCACCACCATTCAAAAATAGGCCACCGGGATTCCGGTGGCCTATTTTATTTGGAGCCAAGGAGGGTAATTCCTCCTTTTTTTGGGGGTGTTCGGGAAATGCTGCAAAATTATTTTCCCATTCTGTTGTTTGTCATCGTCGGTTTGCTGGTCGGCGTGGGTCCTATCGTTCTTGGTAAGGTCCTCGCACCCAATCGTCCCGACCCTGAGAAACTCTCTCCTTACGAGTGTGGATTCGAGGCCTTCGAAGACGCGCGCATGAAGTTTGACGTTCGCTACTACCTCATCGCCATTCTGTTCATCCTGTTCGATCTGGAAATTGCATTTCTGTTTCCCTGGGCTGTTGTCCTGAAAGAGCTGGGTGCCTATGGCTTTGGTGTAATGGTGGAGTTCCTGGCGGTGCTTACGCTGGGCTTCGTCTACATGTGGAAAAAGGGAGCGCTGGAATGGGAGTAGAAGGTATTCTGGAAAAAGGCTTCGTTACCACGACAGCCGACAAGCTCATCAACTACACCCGGACCGGTTCGCTATGGCCCATGACCTTTGGCTTGGCCTGCTGTGCGGTGGAGATGATGCATGCCGGTGCCGCGCGTTACGACCTGGACCGTTTCGGCATCGTTTTCCGTCCCAGTCCCCGTCAGTCTGACCTGATGATCGTGGCTGGTACGCTGTGCAACAAGATGGCACCGGCGTTGCGCAAGGTGTATGACCAGATGGCAGAGCCGCGCTGGGTCATCTCCATGGGTTCCTGTGCCAACGGTGGTGGCTACTACCACTATTCCTATTCTGTCGTCCGTGGCTGTGACCGCATCGTGCCGGTCGATGTCTATGTGCCGGGCTGTCCGCCGACTGCCGAAGCACTGCTGTATGGCATCATTCAGCTGCAGAACAAGATCAAACGCACCTCTACCATCGCCCGATAAGGTAAGTACTTATGGCCTCCAAGAAAATGGAAGCACTGGGATCGGTCGTCGAGCGTGTGCTGGGCGACAAGCTTGTTTCAAGCACGCTGGCCCTCGATGAACTGACCATCGTTTGCAAGGCGGCAGATTTGACTGACGTGGCCACCATGCTGCGCGATCATGCCGAACTTTCTTTCGAACAACTGATTGACCTGTGCGGTATGGACTACAGTGCCTACCGTGACGAGCCATGGGATGGTCCGCGCTTTGCCGCCGTCTATCACCTGCTGTCGCTCAAGCACAATGTCCGTATCCGTCTGCGCGTATTTGCCGAAGACGACAGCTTCCCGCTGCTCGCCTCGGTCAACCCGATCTGGAACGCAGCCAACTGGTTCGAGCGTGAAGCCTTCGACCTGTATGGCATCGTGTTCGAAGGTCACCCCGACCTGCGTCGCATCCTGACCGACTATGGCTTTGTCGGCCATCCGTTCCGCAAGGATTTCCCGCTGTCCGGTCACGTCGAAATGCGTTATGACCCGACCCAGCAGCGCGTCATCTACCAGCCGGTCACCATCGAACCGCGCGAAATCACTCCGCGCATCATTCGTGAGGAGAACTACGGTGGCTGAGATCCGTAACTACACGCTGAACTTTGGTCCTCAGCACCCGGCAGCGCACGGTGTATTGCGTCTGGTTCTGGAGCTGGATGGTGAAGTCATCCAGCGTGCCGACCCGCATATCGGCCTTTTGCACCGCGGTACCGAGAAACTGGCTGAAAGCAAGACTTTCATCCAGTCGTTGCCGTATATGGATCGTCTCGACTACGTATCCATGATGTGCAACGAGCACGCCTACTGCCTGGCCATTGAAAAGCTGCTGCAAATCGAAGTGCCGTTGCGTGCGCAATATATCCGTGTGATGTTTGCTGAAATCACCCGTATCCTGAACCACCTGCTGTGGATTGGCGCACACGCCATCGACATCGGCGCGATGACCATGTTCCTGTATGCTTTCCGTGAGCGTGAGGATCTGATGGACTGCTACGAAGCCGTTTCCGGTGCCCGTATGCATGCTGCCTACTTCCGCCCGGGTGGCGTATACCGTGATCTGCCGGACTCCATGCCGCAGTACACCGTATCCAAGATCAAGAACGCCAAGGAACTGGCGCGCCTGAACGAAGGCCGCAAGGGTTCCATGCTGGACTTCATCGACGATTTCACCAAGCGTTTCCCGACCTATGTCGACGAATACGAAACCCTGCTGACCGATAACCGTATCTGGAAGCAGCGTACCGTGGGTATTGGCGTAGTCAGTGCCGAGCGTGCCAAAAACCTGGGCTTCTCCGGCCCGATGCTGCGTGGTTCCGGCATCGAGTGGGATCTGCGCAAGAAGCAGCCCTACGATGTATACGACCGTCTGGACTTCGATATTCCGGTGGGCAAGGGTGGCGACAGCTATGATCGTTACCTGGTGCGCGTGGAAGAAATGCGCCAGTCCAACCGCATCATCCAGCAATGTGTTGCCTGGCTGCGTGACAATCCCGGCCCGGTCATCACTGACAACCATAAAGTGGCTCCGCCTTCCCGCGAAGGCATGAAGTCGAATATGGAAGACCTGATCCATCACTTCAAACTGTTCACCGAAGGCATGCACGTGCCGGAAGGCGAGGCTTACGCAGCCGTGGAACATCCGAAGGGTGAGTTCGGTATCTATCTGGTATCCGACGGTGCCAACAAACCGTACCGACTGAAAATCCGTGCCCCGGGTTTTGCCCATCTGGCAGCCCTGAATGAAATGGCTACGGGTCACATGATTGCCGACGTGGTCGCCATCATCGGTACCCAGGATATCGTGTTTGGGGAGATCGACCGCTAATGCTATCCGCACAATCACTCGCCGCCATCGACCGCGAAGTCGCCAAATATCCGGCAGACCAGGCCCGTTCGGCGGTTATGGGCGCGCTGCGCATTGCTCTGGTGGAGCGTCGGGAAACCGGCAAGACACCGGAAGAGCGCTGCCTGAATACCGAGGTGATCGAATTCGTTGCCAACTACCTGAATATTGCTCCGGTAGCTGCCTACGAAGTGGCCACCTTTTACAACATGTACGACATGAAGCCGGTTGGCCAGTACAAGATCACGGTCTGCACCAACCTGCCCTGTGCCCTGTCCGGTGGCGTCAATGCTGCCGAGTACATCTCCAAGAAGCTGGGCGTCGCCATTGGCGAAACCAGCGCTGACGGCAAGTACACCTTGCTTGAAGGGGAGTGCATGGGAGCCTGCGGCGATGCGCCGGTCTTGCTGGTGAACAACCACAAGATGTGCAGCTTCATGACGCCCGAAGCAATCGACAAGAAACTGGCGGAGCTGAACTAATGGCAATCTTCGTCAATGGTGTGATTTTCGACGGCGTCGACACCTCTGCGCAGGACTGCTGGAAGCTGGAGGCCTACGTGGCCCGTGGCGGCTACCAGGCCCTGCGTCGCATCATCGAATCCCAGATGGCGCAAGAAGACGTGATCGCCGAAGTGAAAAATTCCGGTCTGCGCGGCCGTGGTGGTGCGGGCTTCCCCACCGGCCTGAAGTGGAGCTTCATGCCGCGCTCTTTCCCGGGCGACAAATACGTGGTGTGCAACACCGACGAGGGTGAACCGGGTACTTTCAAGGACCGCGACATCCTGCGCTTCAATCCGCACGCGCTAATCGAAGGCATGATCATCGCCGGCTACGCCATGGGGACCAAGGCTGGCTACAACTACATCCACGGTGAAATCTTCGAAGAGTACGAACTGTTCGAAGCCGCACTGGATGAAGCCCGTCAGGCTGGTTTCCTGGGGCAGAATATCCTCGGCAGCGATTTCAGCTTCGATTTGTTCGCCCATCATGGTTATGGTGCCTACATCTGCGGTGAAGAAACCGCGCTGCTGGAGTCGCTGGAAGGCAAAAAAGGCCAGCCGCGCTTCAAGCCGCCGTTCCCGGCCAGCTTCGGTCTGTACGGCAAGCCCACCACCATCAATAACACCGAGTCCTTCGCCTCCGTGCCTTTCATCATCCGTGATGGTGCACAGAAGTTCCTGGAAGCGGGCAAGCCCAATAATGGTGGCACCAAGCTGTTCTCGGTATCCGGTCACGTGAATCGTCCGGGCAACTACGAGATTCCGCTGGGCACCCCGTTCTCGGTACTGCTGGAAATGGCCGGTGGCATGCGCGATGGCAAAAAGCTGAAAGCTGTGATCCCGGGCGGTTCTTCCGCTCCGATCCTGCCCGGCGACGTCATGATGCAATGCACGATGGACTACGACAGCATCTCCAAGGCCGGCTCCATGCTGGGTTCGGGCGCTGTCATCGTGATGAACGAAGACGTGTGTATGGTGAAGGCGCTGGAGCGTCTGGCCTACTTCTATCACGAAGAGTCCTGCGGCCAGTGTACGCCGTGCCGTGAAGGCACCGGCTGGCTGTACAAGGTGATCCATCGCATCGCCAACGGCGAAGGCCGTCCGGGCGATCTGGAACTCCTGGATTCGGTAGGCAATAACATGGCCGGCCGTACCATCTGTGCACTGGCAGATGCTGCCGTGTTCCCGGTTCGCAGTTTCACCAAGCACTTCCGTAATGAGTTCGAGTATCTGATCGAACACAAGAAGCCCTTGGTGGACCACAAATGGTGTTGAGCGATGCTTGAAATCGAAATCGACGGTAAAAAACTGACTGTCCCGCAAGGCAGTACCGTGATGGATGCCGCCCATTCCGTGGGCACCCACATCCCTCACTTCTGCTACCACAAGAAACTGTCCATCGCGGCCAACTGCCGTATGTGTCTGGTTGAAGTGGAAAAGGCACCCAAGCCGCTGCCCGCCTGCGCTACGCCGGTGACCGATGGCATGAAGGTGCATACCCATTCCGACATGGCCAAGAAGGCGCAAGCCGGCGTGATGGAATTCCTGCTGATCAACCACCCGCTGGATTGCCCGATCTGCGACCAGGGCGGCGAGTGCCAGCTGCAGGATCTGGCTGTAGGCTACGGTAACTCCTCTTCCCGCTATCAGGAAGAAAAGCGCACCGTGGTGGGCAAGGACATGGGCCCGCTGGTATCGGCTGAAGAAATGGCGCGTTGCATTCACTGCACCCGCTGCGTGCGCTTCACCGAAGAAATCGGCGGTTTCCAGGAAATCGGCATGGCCAACCGCAGCGAATTCTCGGAAATCATGCCCTATCTGGGCAAGACCGTTAATTCGGAAATATCCGGTAACGTCATCGACCTCTGCCCGGTCGGCGCGCTGACTTCCAAGCCTTTCCGCTACACCACCCGTGCTTGGGAGCTGTCCCGCCGCAAGTCGGTCAGCCCGCACGATGGCTTGGGTTCCAACCTGATCGTTCAGGTGAAATCCAATGAAGTGATGCGTGTACTGCCGCTGGAAAACGAAGCCATCAACGAATGCTGGATCGCCGACCGCGACCGTTTCTCGTATGAAGGCCTGAATTCTGCCGAGCGTCTGCAAAAGCCGATGATCAAGTTTGACGGCAAGTGGCACGAAACCGACTGGGAAACCGCACTGGCCTACGTGGTCAAGGGCCTGAACGGCGTATCCGCCGATCACGGCAAGGATGCCATCGGCTTCCTCACCAGTCCGCACTCCACCACCGAAGAACTGTATCTGGCGCAAAAGCTGGCTCGCGCCTTTGGTGTCAACAATATCGACTACCGTCTGCGTCGCAGTGACTTCTCGGCCGATGCCGCCCAGCAAGGCGCGCAATGGCTGGGTTCCAGCATTGTTGAACTGACCACCGCCAAGTCCATCCTGGTGGTGGGTAGCACTCAGCGCAAGGAACAGCCGCTGCTGGCTTCGCGCCTGCGTCAGGCAGTGAAGAAGGGCAGTGAGCTCAATGTCATCCATGTGACTGACGATGCGCTGCTGACTGCACTTAATGCCAAGCTGATCGTATCGCCGCTGGCGCTGGTCAATGCACTGGCCCAGGTGCTGAAGGCTGTGGTTGAGATCAAGTCTGCCCAAACCGCCGTCGATCTGGCTGCAGTTACTGTTGGTGCCGAAGCGCAAGCGATTGCCGCCAGCCTGAGCGGTGCAGAATCTGCCGCCATCGTACTGGGCAATGTGGCGCAACATCATCCGGCCTTTGCCCAACTGCTGAAGCTGGCGCAGGAAGTCTCCGCGCTGACCGGCGCACGTTTCGGCCTGCTGGCTGAAGCTGCCAACAGCACCGGTGCTGAACTGGTTGGTGCCTTGCCGCACCGTGCAGCCTTCGGCGCTGCGGCGACTGCCGGTCTGAACGCTGCTGCGATGATTGCCGCGCCGCGCAAGGCTTACGTTCTGCTCAACACCGAAGTCGAGTCCGACAGCTACAACCCGCAAGCCGCAGTTGCCGCCATGAAACAGGCTGCCACCGTGATTGCGCTGACTGCCTACAAGGGCGCTGGTCTGCTGGATTACGCCGATGTGCTGCTGCCGATCGCGCCGTTCTCCGAAACTGCCGGCTCCTTTGTCAATATGGAAGGCAAGCTGCAGTCCTTCAACGGTGTAGTGCGTCCGCTGGGTGAGACTCGTCCGGCCTGGAAGGTACTGCGTGTACTGGGCAATATGCTGGGCCTGACCGGCTTCGAGCAGAACAGTGCCGAAGACGTGCGTGCCGAACTGCTGGCCAAGGGTTCCATCGAATCTGCCTTCAACAATGCGCTGGGCGATGTGGCTATCAATGCTGCGGTGAGCACCGGTCTGGTACGTATCGGCGAAGTGCCGCTGTATCAGGCTGATGCCATCTGCCGCCGCGCTCCGTCGCTGCAGAAGACTGCTGATGCAGCTGCACCGGTTGCCACCGCTCACTCCAGCCTGCTGGCCAGCCTGAACGTGGCTGCCGGTTCGCAAGCCCTGCTGCGTCAGGGTGGTGGCGAGCTGAAGGTGCTGGTTGAGGCCGACGACAGTCTGCCGGCTGACACGGTGCGTCTGGCAACGGCTCACCCGCTGACAGCTGGTCTGGGTGGCATGTTCGATTCCATCGCGCTTTCACAGGGGTAAAACATGGAGTTCTTGCAAAGCATTCTCGGTAATGAGGCGGGGCTCACGGTGTGGACCTTGCTGAAAATCATCGCCATCGTAGCTCCGATGATGATTGCCGTGGCCTATCTGACCTACTTCGAGCGTAAAGTCATCGGCTATATGCAGATCCGTATCGGCCCGAACCGGGTTGGTCCGCTGGGTCTGCTGCAGCCGCTGGCTGACGGTCTGAAGCTGTTGATGAAGGAAATCATTCTGCCGGCGCAGTCCAGCAAGGGCTTGTTCCTGCTGGCTCCGGTGCTGGCCATCGGCCCGGCACTGGCTGCCTGGGCGGTGGTTCCCTTCAGCGACACACTGGTTCTGGCCAACATCAACGCGTCCCTGTTGTACATCCTGGCGCTGTCGTCCATCGGTGTATACGGCATCATCGTGGCCGGCTGGGCTGGTAACTCCAAGTACTCCTTCCTTGGTGCCATGCGTTCCGCCGCCCAGATCGTGTCCTACGAACTGGCGATGGGCTTCGCCCTGGTCGGCGTACTGATGGTATCCAGCAGCCTGAACCTGGTTGACATCGTCAAACAGCAGGGTCATGGCATGGCGGGTGGTTCGCTGTTCTCCTGGAACTGGCTGCCGCTGTTCCCGCTGTTCATCGTCTACCTGATCTCCGGTGTGGCCGAAACCAACCGTGCCCCGTTTGACGTGGCCGAAGGTGAATCCGAAATCGTGGCCGGTTTCCACGTGGAATACTCCGGCATGGCATTCGCCGTGTTCTTCCTCGCTGAATACGCCAACATGATTCTGGTTTCCGCCCTGACTTCCATCCTGTTCCTGGGTGGCTGGTTGTCGCCCTTCCCGGCAAGCTGGGGTCTGTTGGGCGCCGGTGGCTTCTTCTGGCTGGCTGCCAAGATGGCGTTTGTGCTGTTCTGCTTCCTGTGGTTCCGCGCGACATTCCCGCGTTATCGCTATGACCAGATCATGCGTCTGGGCTGGAAGGTGTTCATTCCGGTTACCTTGGTGTGGATCCTGGTCCTGGGTATCTGGATGATGACCCCGCTGTCGCTGTGGAACTGAGGGGATAGGTAAAGAACATGGATACGATTCGCAACTTTTTCAAAACCTTCCTGCTGGTGGAACTGGTCAAGGGCTTGATGCTGACCGGGCGTTATTTCTTCGCCCGCAAGATCACCGTCCAGTTTCCGGAAGAGAAGACGCCGATCTCGCCGCGCTTCCGCGGCCTGCATGCGCAGCGTCGCTACGCCAACGGTGAAGAGCGTTGCATTGCCTGTAAGTTGTGCGAGGCGGTGTGCCCGGCAATGGCGATTTCGATCGAGTCGGAACAGCGTGAAGACGGCACCCGCCGTACCTCGCGCTACGACATCGACCTGACCAAGTGCATCTTCTGCGGTTTCTGCGAGGAAGCATGCCCGGTCGACGCCATCGTCGAAACGCACATCTTCGAATACCACGGTGAAAAACGTGGCGACCTCTACTACACCAAGCCGATGCTGTTGGCGGTGGGTGACAAGTACGAGGCCGAAATCGCTGCCAACAAGGCAGCCGATGCCAAGTACCGTTAAGGGGGCCTCATGAGCATGACTACGGTTATTTTCTACATCCTGTCCGCCATTCTGCTGTTTGCGGCGGTCCGGGTGGTCACTGCCAAGAACCCGGTACACGCCGTGCTGTATCTGGTACTGGCCTTCTTCACCAGCTCCGGACACTGGCTGCTACTGCAGTCCGAGTTCCTGGCCATTACCCTGGTACTGGTTTATGTGGGCGCGGTGATGGTGCTGTTCCTGTTTGTGGTGATGATGCTGGACATCAATATCGAGCAATTGCGTGAGGGTTTCTGGCGCAATTTGCCGGTGGCGGCAACTGTCGGCCTCATCATGGCTTTCGAAATGGTACTGATCCTGACCAACCCGCACACCGGCCTGGCTGATTACAAAGCCGGTGCCGCACTGGCAGCCGATGCCAGCAATGTGAAGGTACTGGGTCGTCAGCTATACACCACCTACCTGCTGCCGTTCGAGCTGGCTGCGGTTGTGTTGCTGGTGGCCATGGTCGCTGCCATCGGTCTGACCCAGCGTAGCCGCAAGGATACCAAGGTGGTGGATGCCGGCGATCAGGTCAAGGTTCGCAGTCAGGACCGTGTACGCATCGTGAAGATGCAAGCCGAGAAAAACGTGGAAGCGGCCGATACTGCCGAGTCCGGTGAGCAACAGGCCTGACGGCCGAACAACATAAGGGAGGAAATGTGCTGACACTAACTCACTTCCTGGTGCTGGCCGCAATCCTGTTTGCCATCAGCGTGCTGGGGATTTTCCTGAACCGGAAGAACCTGATCGTGCTGTTGATGGCCATCGAACTGATGCTGCTGGCAGTGAATTTCAACTTCATTGCCTTCTCGCATTACCTGTCCGATACAGCAGGCCAGATTTTCGTGTTCTTCATCCTGACGGTAGCAGCGGCAGAATCGGCCATTGGCTTGGCCATTCTGGTGGTGCTGTTCCGCAATATGCGGACCATCAACGTTGAAGACCTGGGCAGCCTCAAGGGCTAAGGCAAACCGGTTACCAAACTACAAAGCACACAAGCATGGATATGAAAAGCTTATACCTGCTGATTGCGCTCTCACCTCTGGTGGGGTCCATCATCGCAGGCTTGTTTGGATGGGCAATCGGCCGCCGCGCTTCCCACGTCGTGACGATTCTCGGCGTGGCAGTCTCGGCAGCCCTGTCCTTCAAGGTACTTTATGCCTTCCTCACGGGGCAGGCTGAAGTTTTCAACGCGCCGGTCTACACCTGGCTGACGGTGGGGGGCTATGAGTTCTCCGTCGGTTTCCTGGTGGACTCGCTGACGGCAATGATGCTGGTCGTGGTGACCTTCGTGTCGCTGATGGTGCATATCTACACCATCGGTTACATGCAGGAAGACCCTGGCTATCAGCGCTTCTTCAGCTACATCTCGCTGTTTACCTTCTCGATGCTGATGCTGGTGATGAGCAACAACTTCATCCAGCTGTTCTTCGGTTGGGAAGCGGTGGGCCTGGTGTCCTACCTGCTGATCGGCTTCTGGTTCAAGCGTCCGACCGCCATCTATGCCAACCTCAAGGCATTCCTGGTGAACCGTGTGGGTGACTTCGGTTTCCTGCTGGGCATCGGCCTGGTACTGGCCTACTTCGGTGGCTCGCTGAACTACAGCGACGTGTTTGCTGCTGCTCCGGCGCTGGCACACAAGACCATCCAGATCATCCCGGGTACCGAGTGGTCGCTGCTGACCGTTACCTGCATCCTGCTGTTCATCGGCGCGATGGGTAAGTCGGCACAGTTCCCGCTGCACGTGTGGCTGCCGGATTCGATGGAAGGCCCGACCCCGATCTCCGCACTGATTCACGCGGCGACCATGGTGACCGCCGGTATCTTCATGGTATCGCGCATGAGCCCGCTGTTTGAAATGTCGGATACCGCGCTGAACGTGGTGCTGGTGGCTGGTTCCATCACCGCCTTGTTCATGGGCTTCCTTGGCATCGTGCAGAACGACATCAAGCGCGTGGTAGCGTATTCCACCCTGTCGCAGCTGGGTTACATGACGGTTGCTCTGGGTGCTTCGGCTTACCCGGTTGCCATGTTCCATGTGATGACCCACGCCTTTTTCAAGGCCCTGCTGTTCCTGGGAGCCGGTTCGGTGATCATGGGCATGCACCATGATCAGGACATGCGCAATATGGGCGGCCTGCGCAAGTACATGCCGATTACCTGGCTGACTTCGCTGCTGGGTTCGCTGGCGCTGATCGGTACGCCGTTCTTCTCCGGCTTCTACTCCAAGGACTCCATCATCGAAGCGGTACAGCTGTCGCACCTGCCGGCAGCCGGTTTTGCCTACTTCGCGGTGATTGCCGGTGTATTCGTGACCGCCTTCTACTCCTTCCGCATGTACTTCCTGGTTTTCCATGGCAAGGAACGCTGGATGGAGAAAAAGGACGACCATCACCACGGTCATGACGATCACGACCATCATCATGGTCTGGGTCCGAACGACAAGCCGCATGAGTCGCCATGGGTTGTGACCCTGCCGCTGGTATTGCTGGCCATTCCGTCTGTGCTGGTGGGCTTCTTTGCCATCGAGCCGCTGGTGTACGGTTCCTTCTTCAAGGGTGTGATTGCCATCAACAGCGAAGCTCACCCGGCACTGGAAGAACTGGCACATGAATTCCACGGCGCTGTTGCCATGGGTGTTCACTCCTTTACCTCGCTGCCTTTCCTGCTGGCACTGGCCGGTGTGGTAACCGCTTGGTTCTTCTACATGAAGGCTCCGCAGATTCCGGCTGCCATCAAGCAGAAGTTCAGCTTCGTGAACCAGATCCTGGAAAACAAGTACTACCTGGACGAACTGTATTTTGCAGTGTTTGCCAAGGGCTCGCGTGCTCTGGGTACCTTCTTCTGGAAGGTGGGTGACATGCTGCTGATCGACGGCCTGGTGGTGAATGGTGCAGCCAAGCTGGTGGGAACCTTCTCCAGAGTGGTACGCAAGCTGCAGACCGGCTTCATCTACAGTTATGCCACGACCATGATCATTGGCGTGCTGGCTCTGATGACGCTGTGGTTCTCGCAGATCATCCTGCGCTAAGGCCCAGACCTCTGGAATTGGAATAACTACTTAGGTTTTGACTATGTTCACAAATCAGTTAAGTCTGGTGATCTGGGCCCCGATCGTGGCCGGGTTGCTGGTACTGGCTACGGGAGGAGACCAACGGGCCACCTTGGCTCGCTGGGTCGCCGTAGCCGGTGCCCTGATCAGTTTCCTGTTGTCCCTGCCGTTGTTTACCGGCTTTGACAACCTGAACGGCGGTATGCAGTTCGAGGAAGTGAAGCCGTGGATTGCCTCCTTCGGTATCCAGTACCACCTGGGTGTTGATGGCATTTCCATGCTGTTTGTCATCCTCAACAGCTTCACCACCTTGATGGTGGTGCTGGCTGGCTGGGAAGTCATCAAGAAGCGCCAGTCGCAGTACATGGCCGCTTTCCTGATCATGTCCGGCCTGATCAACGGTGCATTTGCCGCGCTGGATGCCATCCTGTTCTATGTCTTCTTTGAAGGCATGCTGATCCCGATGTACCTGATCATCGGTGTCTGGGGTGGTCCGCGTCGTGTGTATGCGTCCTTCAAGTTCTTCCTGTACACCCTGCTCGGTTCGCTGCTGATGCTGGTTGCCTTGATCTACCTGTACTTCCAGGCTGGTAAGACCTTCGACATCCAAGCCTTCCAGGCGATTGCCAAGATTCCGCTGAACGTGCAGATCCTGCTGTTCATCGCCTTCTTCCTGTCTTTTGCCGTGAAGGTGCCGATGTGGCCGGTACATACCTGGTTGCCGGATGCCCACGTGGAAGCCCCGACAGGTGGCTCCATGGTGCTGGCAGCCATCACCCTGAAGATCGGTGCTTACGGCTTCCTGCGGTTTGCCCTGCCCATCCTGCCGGATGCCGCACGTGAACTGTCGTGGATCATGGTTGCCCTGTCGCTGGTTGCCGTGGTGTACATCGGTCTGGTGGCGCTGGTGCAAACCGACATGAAGAAACTGGTGGCTTACTCCTCCATTTCCCACATGGGTTTTGTCACCCTTGGCATGTTCATGTTCACCGGTTCGCACCTGAACCAGTGGGCGGTTGAAGGTGCACTGGTACAGATGGTGTCGCACGGTTTCGTTTCTGCCGGCATGTTCTTCTGTATCGGTGTGATGTACGACCGCGTGCACAGCCGCAACATCGCCGACTACGGTGGCGTAGCCAACAAGATGCCGATTTTTGCTGCCTTCATGATGCTGTTTGCCATGGCCAACTCCGGTCTGCCGGCGACTTCCGGTTTTGCCGGTGAGTTCATGGTGATCATGGGTGCGGTACAGGTGAACTTCTGGTATGCCGCACTGGCTGCCACCACCCTGATCTTCGGCGCTGCTTACACCCTGTGGATGTACAAGCGGGTGATCTTTGGCGAGGTGAGCAATCACCACGTTGAAGACATGGCTGACGTGAACAAACGCGAGTTCCTGGTGCTGGTCGTTCTGGCCATTGCGGTGCTGGGCATGGGTCTGTATCCGCAAGGCTTCGTCGAGAAGATGCACCTGTCGGTGAATGACCTGATTGCGCATGTTGCGCAGACCAAGCTCTAAGCTAAGGCCATAAGGAAAACATAATGAATTGGGCTGATCTGAACCTGATGCCTGCATTGCCCGAACTGTTCATGTCCGGGGCAATTCTGGTCATCCTCATGCTCGATGCCTTTATCTCTGACGCAAAGCGTGGCATGCATTACGGCCTCGCCTTGCTGACGTTGGCAGTCTGTGCCGTATTGCAGGTGCAAACCTACCCGGTGGTGCCGGTACATACCTTCTCTGGCATGTTTGTCAGCGATGCCTTGTCCAGTCTGGTAAAGCTGGCCATGTACGGCAGTACCGCCATCGTGCTGGTATACAGCCGCCAGTACATTGCTGACCGCGGCCTGTTGCGCGGCGAGTTCTTCTCCCTGGCACTGTTTGCCTTGCTGGGTATGAACTTCATGGTGTCCGCATCCAGCTTTGTGTCGCTGTACATGGGGCTGGAGCTGCTGTCGCTGTCGCTGTATTCGCTGATTGCGCTGCAACGCGATTCGGTGAAGGCCACCGAGTCCGCCATGAAGTACTTCGTGCTCGGCGCGCTGGCTTCCGGCTTGCTGCTGTACGGTATTTCCATGATTTACGGTGCTACCGGCACGCTGGATCTGGCGCTGGTTGCCAAGGCTGTCAAGGCGCATACCGCCAATGACATGCTGCTGGTATTCGGCTTGGTATTCATCGTGGCTGGCCTGTGCTTCAAACTGGGTACCGTGCCTTTCCACATGTGGGTGCCTGACGTTTATCAGGGCTCGGCCACTGCCGTTACCCTGATGATTGGCGCTGCGCCGAAGCTGGCTGCCTTCGTCTTTGTCCTGCGCATTCTGGTGCAAGGCCTGGAGGCCATGGTGGCTGACTGGCAAGCCATGCTGGCACTGGTTGCGGTTCTGTCGATGGCTATCGGTAACATCACCGCCATTGCACAGACCAACATCAAGCGCATGCTGGCTTACTCCACCATCTCGCACATGGGCTTCCTGCTGCTGGGCCTGCTGGCCGGTACGCCGGGTGGCTATGCCGCAGCGCTGTTCTACTCCCTGATCTACGTGCTGATGTCCATGGTCAGCTTCGGCATCCTGATGGGCCTGTCCCGTGCCGGTTTCGAATGCGAAACCCTGGATGATCTGAAGGGCCTGAACAACCGTAACAGCTGGTATGCACTGCTGATGCTGCTGACCATGTTCTCCATGGCCGGTGTTCCGCCGCTGGCTGGCTTCTATGCCAAGTTTGCCGTGATCAAGGCCATCGTGGACATCCATCTGTACTGGCTGGCCATTGTTGCGGTGATGATGTCGCTGATTGGTGCCTTCTACTACCTGCGTGTTGTGAAGACCATCTACTTCGACGAAGCACAGGATAGCTCGGCCATCGTGATGCGCGCTGACATGAAGCTGGTGTTGTCGGTGAATGCCATCGCCCTGCTGGTGCTGGGTGTAGTGCCGGAACGTGTGATCGTGCTGTGCCTGCAGGCGATGAAGCAGTCGCTGGCAGCAATCTAAGCGAAAGCCCTGCATATGCAAGCCAGTGTTGCTACTTTGCTGATCGTTGCCTTTCTGGCGGCAAACCTGCCGTTCCTGACTTCGCGTCTGGTAGGGCTGCTGCCTGTGGCCAACAAGCATTTTGGTTGGCGTCTGCTGGAAATGGTAGTGTTGTTTTTGCTGGTTGGTCTGTTTGCCCGCTTTCTTGAGGCCAAGCAGATGCCGGTTCAGCAGCAGCACTGGCAGTTTTATGTCACGACAGTTGCCTTGTTTCTGGTGTTTGCTTTTCCCGGTTTCGTCTATCAGACGTTCTGGAAAAAGCGCAGTAGCTAAGCAACTTGGCAGTGCAAGAAAACCCGGCTCCGACCGGGTTTTTTCATGTCTGAAATCCATGCTTGACCCGGGGCTGAAGCCACTCGGCAACCCGGTATGGCCAGATACAAGCTTGTGGCAAAAGAATGGGAGGGGCCAGGGAAGGAGAGAGGGCCGGGAATGGGCGAGTAAGGGGCGAGGGCGGTGCCTGCATGGTTATGGCCAGCAGCCCGGATAAGTGGCTCGTTGCGACTGCAGACGGGATCAGGGATAAACAAAACCCGGCTTGTGCCGGGTCATGTTGCCAAGTGCGCCCCTACCGGGTCAGTAGACGCGCGCTTCGCCTTCAGGACGGTTTTTGAAGCGCTTGTGCAGCCAGAAGTATTGCTCGGGAATCTCGCGGATGCGCTCTTCCAGAAAGGCATTCATGCGGCGGGTATCGGCCACGACATCCTCTGTTGGATAGTTTTCCCAGGCCGGGTAGAACTCGAGCTCAAAGCGGTTACCCACTCTGCGGGCAATCAGCGGAACCACACGGGCACGTGCCAGTTTGCTGATGCGTGACAGCCCCGTAATGGTGGCGGCATCCTTCTCGAAGAATTTCACAAACACTGAATCACGCACCCCAAAGTCTTGATCGGGCAGGTAGAGGAAAGGGGTATGTTCCTTGCGCATGGCCTTGATGATGGAGCGCAGGCCTTCATTGCGCGGCACGATATAGCAATTGTTGTAGCGCTGGCGGCCAGCATAGATCTGTGCATCCAGCGTATCGTTCTTCTGCTGTGAATACACGCTGACCAGCGGCAGTACCTGGTTCAGTGCGAAAACGCACATCTCGAAACCGACAAAGTGGGGATAGAACAGGATGACATCCTCGCCCTTAGCGCGCAGCTCCTCAACAATGTGCAGATTCTTGATGGTGACCAGCTTGCGGATGCGCTCGGCAGAACTCCACCATGCCACACCATACTCAAGTACAAGACGGATCATGTAGCCAAAATTGGCCTTGATCAGCCGTTCGCGCTCTTTTTCTTTCATCTCCGGAAAGCAAAGCCGCAGATTGGTAAGGCCAACCTTGCGGCGATCGGCAGCCAGATGATAAGCAAGCAGGCCAATGGCATCAGCCAGCATGCCGATGGCCCACATGGGCAGCAGACGAATCAGCCATAACAGGGCAAAAGCAATCTTCATGGGTTTCCTTGCTGATGGTCCGGCGGAGTGACGCCTGCCGGGCATTTGTAACGGTTGTAGCTCCACAGGTACTGGCTGGGGAAGCGGCGGATCAGGTCTTCCACTGTCTGGTTCAGCAGCGCACAGTCAGCATCCTTGTCACCACTGAAAGGCTGGGGCATGGCTTCGATATGCACGACAAAGCCTTCACCGCGGGGCAGGCGCTCACCGACGAAAAACAACACCTCCACACCGGCAACCTGTGCCAGCCGCGGCACCAGGCTCATGGTGTAGGCGGGTTTGCCAAAAAATGGAGCCCACACCCCTTCGCCGTTGCCGGGAACCTGATCGGGCAGAATGATGGTGGCTTCACCTGATTTGAGTGCTTTCATCAGAATGCGCACACCTGCACCGGTTGCTGGTGCGGTCTTGCCCTTGCCACGGGCGCGGCCCGCCTGCATGACCGGCTCCAGCCAGGTGAGCTTGGGAGGACGGTACATGGCAGTCAATGGAAAGGGCAGACGCGAGCTGATATAACGACCAGCAATGTCATAGCTGCCCAGGTGCGGGGTGACAAAAACAATACCGTGACCTGCCTGTAAGGCATGTTCAACACGCTCCCAGCCGTGACAGGCTTTTACCAGCGCGGCGATGTCTTCGGGCTCCCGGCACCAGGCTATTGACAATTCCAATGCACCTTTACCGGTTTCCAGTGCAGATTGTTTGACTAGTCCTTGTAAAACCTGATAATTTTCACAGATTTTACTCGACGCCAGATTACTTCTCATCCGCTCTGCGTAGCGGGGCGATGAAAGGTAAGTAAGCCGCCCCAGAATGGCGCCGAGACATTGCAGCCAGGACAGCGGCAAACGCGCCAGCAAGGACAACACGAGTTGGACCAGCTTGGACATGGTTTAGTCAGTGGTGATCGTAAAGCGGCCTATTTTATCATCACACTGTTTTGCTTTATTCGGGAATCAACAAACAAATGAGCGAATATCTGTTTACGTCGGAATCGGTATCGGAAGGTCATCCGGACAAAGTAGCCGACCAAATCTCCGATGCCATCCTTGATGCCATCCTGCGCGAAGACAAATACGCTCGCGTGGCAGCCGAAACCCTGGTCAACACCGGCCTGGTGGTGCTGGCTGGTGAAATTACCACCTCGGCCAATATCGACTACATCAAAGTTGCACGCGAAACCATCAAGCGCATCGGTTATGACAGCTCCGAGCTGGGCTTCGACTACCACGGCTGCGCTGTCATGGCCTGCTACGACAAGCAATCGCAAGATATCGCCCAGGGCGTGAATGAAGGCGAAGGCCTGGACCTGAACCAGGGCGCTGGCGACCAGGGTTTGATGTTCGGCTATGCCTGCGACGAAACCCCGACGCTGATGCCTTTCCCCATCTACTACGCCCACCGTCTGGTACAGCGCCAGGCCGAGCTGCGCAAGGATGGCCGCCTGCCGTGGCTGCGTCCGGATGCCAAGAGCCAGATTACCTGCGTTTATGATGGCGAAACCGGCCTGCCCAAGCGTATCGACACCGTGGTGCTGTCCACCCAGCACAGCCCGGAAATCGACCACAAGACGCTGACCGAAGCCGTGATCGAAGACATCATCAAGCCGGTACTGCCGCCGGAAATGCTGACTGCCGAAACCAAGTATCTGGTTAACCCGACCGGTCGCTTCGTCATTGGTGGCCCGATGGGCGATTGCGGCCTGACCGGTCGCAAGATCATTGTCGATACCTACGGCGGTGCCGCCCCGCACGGTG
This sequence comes from Aquitalea denitrificans, assembly GCF_009856625.1. Lineage (GTDB taxonomy): Bacteria > Pseudomonadota > Gammaproteobacteria > Burkholderiales > Chromobacteriaceae > Aquitalea > Aquitalea denitrificans. The sequence goes on along the minus strand of NZ_CP047241.1, from coordinate 3,739,718 downwards.
GTGGTGCCTTCTCCGGCAAGGATCCGTCCAAGGTAGACCGCTCGGCAGCCTATGCCGGCCGTTACGTGGCCAAAAACATCGTGGCTGCGGGCCTGGCACGCCAGTGCCAGATCCAGGTTTCCTACGCCATCGGCGTGGCCGAGCCCACCTCGATTGCGGTGGATACCTTCGGCACCAACAAGATCCCGAACGAAAAGATCGTGGAACTGGTGAAGAAGCATTTTGACCTGCGCCCGAAAGGCATCATCCAGATGCTGGACCTGCTGCGCCCGATCTACGGCAAGACCGCTGCTTACGGACACTTCGGCCGTGAAGAGCCGGAATTCACCTGGGAACGTACCGACAAAGTGGAAGCCCTGCGCGCAGACGCTGGTCTGTAAGCCGGCAGAAGCTTAAAGCAAGGTAAAAGCACCGGGTGTGACCCCGGTGCTTTTTTTATGCACTGAAACCTAACATAGCCCTCGCGGCAGCCAAAAAAAGAGGGCGCCGAAGCGCCCCTAAGTCCCTTACCACAAAATCTGTCTAAGCGCGTGGCTTACTCCACACGTTCGCCGTGCAGTACCACGTCCAGGCCTTCGCGTTCTTCGTCTTCAGCCACACGCAGACCAACAACCACGTCAATGATCTTCAGCAGGATGAAGGTGATGATGCCGCAGTACACCACGGTGACTCCCACGCCGATAGCCTGAGTCGCCAGGCTGCCCTCAGCGCCGCCAATGCTCTTCACCGCGAGCACACCTGTCAGCAGGGCACCCACGATACCGCCCACACCATGTACACCGAATGCGTCCAGGGAATCATCATAGCCCAGCATGTGCTTCAGGCCAGTTGCACCCCAGAAGCAAACTACACCGGCAACGGCACCGATAATCAGCGCACCCTTTACATCCACAAAACCAGCAGCCGGCGTGATGGCAACCAGGCCAGCGACTGCGCCGGAAGCAATACCCAGCACCGACGGCTTTTTCTTGTGAATCCACTCAGCAAAGGTCCAGGCAAGAGCTGCCAAGCCAGTTGCAACCTGTGTGGTGACCATCGCCATGCCGGCACGGCCATCGGCGGCAGCTGCGGAGCCAGCGTTAAAGCCGAACCAGCCAATCCACAGCATGGATGCACCGATCAGGGTCAGAATCAGGTTATGCGGCGGCATGGCTTCCTTGCCGAATCCAATACGCTTGCCCATTACCAGGGCGCAAACCAAACCAGCAATACCAGCATTGATGTGCACCACGGTGCCGCCAGCAAAGTCCAGCACGCCTTGACCACTCATCCAGCCGCCCGGACCCCATACCCAGTGGGCAACCGGTACATAAACCAGCAAAGACCATAGTGCAGTAAAGATCAGCAGGGCAGAGAACTTCATCCGTTCAGCAAATGCGCCGGTGATCAGTGCCGGGGTAATGATGGCAAAGGTCATCTGGAACATCATGAACACCGATTCCGGAATGGTACCGGCAGCAGGGTGAACCGCTACCTTTTTGGTATCGGCGATGTAGTCCATGCCATCCAGGAAGACACGGCTCAGATCACCCAAATAGGGATTACCAACGGTGAACGCCAAGCTGTAGCCAACAATGGCCCACAGCACAGTCACCAGTGCCGTGATGGCAAAGCTTTGCATCAGGGTTGCCAGCACGTTCTTCTTGCGAACCATGCCACCATAGAACAGTGCCAGGCCCGGGATGGTCATGAACAGCACCAATGCAGTGGAGGTCAGCATCCAGGCGGTATCGCCGGAGTTGATCACCTTGAAATCGGCCATGGCCGGACCAGCAGGTGCATCCGCCAGTACCGGCAGTGCCAGTGCTAGCAGGCTGCCACCCAATGCAGCAAGTTTCTTCTTCATTTGATTTCCCCTGTATGGCAATGGCGTCGCTTAAACCGCGTCGATACCGGTTTCGCCGGTCCGAATCCGTACGATTTGTTCCAGCTCGAAGACAAAAATCTTGCCGTCGCCAATTTTACCGGTACGTGCTGATTTTTCGATGGCCTCAACAACCTGATCCAGCAGGCTGTCGTCAATGGCGATCTCCAGTTTTACCTTGGGCAGAAAGTCCACTACGTACTCAGCACCACGATACAGCTCGGTATGGCCCTTCTGACGGCCGAACCCTTTGACTTCCGTGACGGTAATCCCTTGTACGCCGATGGCGGATAGTGCTTCACGTACTTCATCAAGCTTAAATGGCTTGATCACGGCGGTGACCAGTTTCATGTTCACTCCTTTGCAATGGATCCAGATGTATGTTTGCGTTGCTGAAGTCACTAGTGCACAAACTGTGCCAGCTTGCTATCTGCTTGTTACATAAGAATTTTCCACATCAAAATCCGTATTTGCATGGTGAAACTACGTATCGGCACCATGACAGAGCATTTATGATGATTCCTTTGCACTGCATTGGTGCGGCGGGTGAAACTGCAGCTGCAAGGGGATTTTGCTAAACTCAATAAGGAATATTGTCCCCAATCCAAGGAGCATCGAAATGTTGAGCCAGAAAATTTTTGAAGAAATCAGCAGCAAGATCAGCGATACCATCGCCGCCAGTCCGGCCAAGGATATAGAGAAGAATATCAAGGCCATGATGGCTTCCACCTTTTCCCGCATGGATCTGGTCACCCGTGAAGAATTCGATGTGCAACAGGAAGTCCTGGTACGTACCCGCGAAAAGCTGACTGCTCTTGAAGCGCGTCTGGCCCGACTTGAGTCTCAGGCTTTCCCCGAGGAGGCGCAGGCAAAGTCTGAAGCACAGGCCGAGCTTGGCCATTCCTGATTACGCATGTCATTGGCTCTTGTTGCAAGTCGTGCCCTGGCCGGCTTGCACGCTCCAGAAGTGGCGGTGGAGGTCCATCTGGCCAATGGACTGCCGCAGTTCACCATCGTTGGCTTACCCGATACCGAGGTTAAAGAGAGCCGTGACCGGGTACGTGCCGCCATCATCAACTCCGGTTTTGAATTTCCGGCGCGCCGTATCACCGTCAATCTGGCTCCCGCTGATCTGCCTAAGGGCTCTGGCCGTTTTGACCTTCCCATTGCCATTGGCATACTGGCTGCAGCAGGTCAGATCCAATGTCCCCAGCTGACTGATTATGAATTCGCAGGAGAATTGGCATTAAGCGGGCAACTGCGTGCCATTCGTGGTGCACTGGCGATGTCCTGCCAAGCCAGTCGTGCCGGGAAGTTCTTCATTCTTCCTCGCGAAAGCGCGGCAGAGGCGGCATTGGTCAGGTCTGGCCAGGTTTATGCTGCCGATAGCCTGCTGCAGGTATGCGCCCACCTGAATGGTGTGCAGCCTTGCGATACGGCCGTGGTCAACCTGGCAGATAACTCAGCCGTTTATCCGGATCTGGCAGATGTCAAAGGGCAGATGGCAGCACGCCATGCGCTAGAGGTTGCTGCTGCCGGCGGACACAGCCTGCTTTTCATCGGTCCTCCCGGTACAGGTAAGTCCATGCTTGCGTCCCGCTTGCCCGGAATACTTCCTGAGATGAGTGAGGACGAGGCGCTTGCTGCCGCAACGATACAGTCGCTGGGAACGCAGGGTTTCAGGCCGGAGCAATGGCGGCAGCGCCCATTCCGGTCACCGCACCATACGGCCTCTGCCGTTGCCTTGGTGGGTGGCGGCTCTGATCCGCGCCCCGGTGAAGTCAGTCTGGCTCATCATGGCGTACTGTTTCTGGATGAATTGCCAGAGTTTGAACGCAAGGTACTGGAAGTATTGCGTGAACCTTTGGAGTCGCGAGTAATCAATATTTCCCGAGCCAGCAGGCAAGCCTGCTTTCCTGCAGATTTTCAGCTGGTTGCCGCAATGAACCCATGTCCTTGTGGTTATCTGGGGCATGCTTCCGGCAGGTGCCAATGTACACCGGAGCAAATAGCCCGCTATGCGGGGAAGTTATCAGGTCCGCTGCTTGACCGGATTGATATGCACGTACAGGTCCCAGCCCTGGCGGCAGGGGATTTGGCCACGGCGTCGCCAGGGGAGGGTAGTCAGCAGATTCGGCTTCGTGTCCAGCAGGCAAGGGATAGGCAGTTGCAGCGGCAGGGTTGTTGTAATGCCAGGCTGTCTGGGGCCGAGCTAGAGCAGCATGCCGCAGCTGATCAGACTTCGTTGGTGTTGTTGGGAGAGGCGCTGGACCGTCTTGGACTATCAGCAAGAAGTTATCATCGTATCTTGCGTATTGCCCGTACCATTGCAGATATGGATGGTGAGCACCGTTTAGGTCGGCAGCACATGCTACAAGCCATTCAGTTAAGACGTAGCGGTTTGGCTTTGTGATTTTGTGAAATATATTTTCGTCTGAATTTAATAGATAATGATCGGATTGATTGAATGGAAATGGTAGTGGTACATGGCTAATCGTGATGTTAAAAATTCGTCCCGCTCGTCCTCGTCCGGGCGTACGCGCGCAGCCGGTAAGAGCGGTGGCGGTGGCATGGTAGCGGGCATTGTCATCGGCCTGATTGTAGGCGTGGCAGTTGCGGTTGGTCTTGCGATGTATCTCAATCGTTCGGCAACTCCGTTTTCCAATCTTGAAAAGCTGGATCGCAAGACGGTACAGGCTTCATCTCCATCGACCGAACTGCTGGAGCCGGGTACCAAGATTGCGGATGTTCAGGCTCCGGCCCCGGTGGCATCGGCACCCGCAAAAGTGGAGGTTCCTGCTGCACCTGTCATGCCGCCAGAACCCTCTGTCGTGCCAGCATCCCCTGCCAAGGCCAAGGCCAAGCCGGCAGCGGCTCCGGCAGGTAATGGCAGTAAGGATGAGCAGCGCTTTGATTTCTACAAGATTTTGCCTGGCCAAGTTGATGCCGTGCCTGCCGATGGCAAGACGGTAGCTAAAGATCGGGAACCTTCTGCCGCCGCACCAGCCAAAAAAGTCTTTCTGCAACTGGGTGCATTCCAGAATGAAAATGAGGCAGATAACCTTAAAGCCAAGCTAGCTTTGCTGGGTGTAGAAGCCAAGATCCAGTCTGTCATGATCCCGGACAAGGGGATGGTGCACCGCGTTCGTGTGGGGCCATTGAGCAGGCAGGAGGATGTTGACCGGGTTCGTGCCCAGTTGAAGCAGGATGGAATCAATGCTGCTGTAGTCAAGGCAGAGTGAACAAAACACGTTTAGAGGACAAGAAATGAAAAAATGGCTGTTGATGGCATTGCTGATGGTGAGTGGTTTGGCAAATGCAGCATCTGAACTGGGCAAGGATTATGTGCTGATGGGCAAGCCGCAGCCAGTTGCCAATCCGAAAAAAGTGGAAGTGATCGAATTCTTCTCTTATACCTGCATTCACTGCTTTCATCTTGATCCGCTGATTACGGCTTGGGAGAAGAAAAAACCTGCTTATGTCGCTTTCCATCGTGAGCAGATTGTCTGGCAGAAGCCGATGGAAGGTTTCGCCCGCTTGTTTGCTACGCTGAATGTGACTGGTTACATGGCGAAGCTGAATACACCGGTATTTGATGCGGTGATGCAGCAAAAGATCAATCTGGCTGATCCCGCGGTATTGAGCGACTGGTTGAAGAAACAGCCTGGTGTGAATCTGGCCAAATTCATGCAGACCTACAATTCCTTTGGGATCAATAGTCAGGTTGCGCGTGCCAGCCAGATTACCCGTGCCTACAATATTGAAGGAACACCGACTATCGTGGTGAATGGTAAGTATGCACTGGCTCCGGCTACCCCAGAGCGGCTGATCGAGGTGCTCAATGATGTTGTTGCCAAAGCAAAGGCGGAAAGCAATATCAAGTAATTGTCTTACGGAGATGCCAGCAGTTGGAGCAGACATCTCCTATTTTTGCTATGGCGGTTGACAGCTGGGTTGGTATCGGATAATATACGTTTCTCTGACGCGGGGTGGAGCAGTCTGGTAGCTCGTCGGGCTCATAACCCGAAGGTCGTAGGTTCGAATCCTGCCCCCGCAACCAAGTTTTCAAGAAAAGACCACTCATCTGAGTGGTCTTTTCTTGTGTGTGCGTCAGCACAGCTGTTATACGTTCAGTTTGCTGTTCGGGAGCGTATTCCCTCGAGTCATATTTTCGGGCCACCTTCTTCGGAAGCTGGCCCATTTCTTTTTCCAGAGCCATATCTTGATGTAATAAAAAAACCGCCCTTATTCAGGGCGGTTTAGTTCTGCTGAACTAGATAGTTCAGATACGTTTTGCCAGCTCGGCAGCCTTGCCTACGTAGGCAATCGGGGTCAGCTCCAGCAGGCGGGTCTTTTCAGCTTCTGGGATTTCCAGGCCTTTGATGAAGGCCGAAAGAGTCTCGCGGGTAATACCATCCTTGCCACGGGTCAGCTCTTTCAGCTGCTCGTAGGGGTTGGGTACACCGTAGCGGCGCATCACGGTCTGGATCGGTTCTGCCAACAACTCCCAGCTACGGCCCAATTCTTCGGTAATGGCTGTCGGGTTGATTTCCAGCTTGTTCAGGCCCTTCAGGCAGGCTTTGAAGCCCAGCATGGTGTAACCGAAGCCAACGCCCATATTGCGCAGCACGGTGGAGTCGGTCAGGTCACGCTGCCAGCGGGATAGCGGTAGTTTTTCTGCCAAGTGCTGCAGGATGGCATTGGCCATGCCCAGATTGCCTTCGGAGTTTTCAAAGTCAATCGGATTAACCTTGTGCGGCATGGTGGAACTGCCCACTTCATCCTTCTTCACTTTTTGCTTGAAGTAGCCCAGCGAGATGTAGCCCCAGATGTCGCGGTTGAGGTCGATCAGGATGGTATTGATACGGCCAACAACCTGATACAGCTCCGCCATGTAATCATGCGGCTCGATCTGGATGGTGTAGGGGTTGAAGGTGAGGCCCAGTCCAGAGACAAAGCGACCACAAACGCTTTCCCAGTCAATTTGTGGGTAGGCGACCAAGTGTGCATTGTAGTTGCCGACAGCCCCGTTGATTTTGCCCAGAATCTCCTGAGAAACCAGTTGTTCGCGCTGGCGTTTCAGGCGGTAAACGGTGTTGGCCAGTTCCTTGCCCATGGTGGAGGGGGTGGCCGGTTGGCCGTGGGTACGGCACATCATCGGCAGGTCGGCCAATTCATGTGCCAGTTGCTGCAGCTTGTGGATGACCTCGTCCAGTGCCGGCAATACCACGGTGTTGCGTGCCGTTTTCAGCATCAGGGCATGAGACAGATTGTTGATGTCTTCGGATGTGCAGGCAAAGTGAATGAACTCACTGGCTGCCATGACTTCGGCATTGCCGGACAAGCGCTCTTTCAGCCAGTATTCAATAGCTTTGACATCGTGGTTGGTGCGAGCCTCGATTGCCTTGACTTCTTCGCCATGCTGTACGGTGAAGTTAGCGATGACATCATCGACTTCGCGGATGGTCGCTTCGGAAAATGGCTTCACTTCCTCAATGCCCGGCTCGGCGGCCAGCATCTTCAGCCATTCCAGTTCAACCTTGATACGGAACTTCATCAGGCCATATTCGGAGAACAGGTTGCGCAAGCCTTCAACCTGGGCAGCATAGCGGCCATCCAGAGGACTCAGAGCGATCAGCGGGTTCAGATTCATGACGAGGTATTTCCAAACGTGTTTTGCCAGCCTGGCTGGCAGGTTTCAGTACATAACAAATCGTTGTTTACAGCTGGGCCAGTCGGCGTATCAATCCGCTGGCCAGGTTGTCGGCGGCTTCGGGCTTATAGCGGAAAAACAGTTCCGGCTCAATCATTTCCAGCTCCATGATGGCCAGCTGGCCGGCATTGTCGCGAATGATGTTGACACGTGCGTACAGCACATCAAACGGAACCGCAGCCACAGCTTGTTCGGCAAATTGCTGTTCTTCGATGGTGGCGGTGTGAGGGTGCACGCTGCCACCATGATCATCCTGTACCCGGAAGTCACCTGCTTGGGGTGTCTTGCGGATGGCATGGCTGAACTGACCGTCAATCACCATCAGCGATATCTCGCCCTGGTGCAGGATGGCGTGCTGGAATGGCTGTAACAGCATGGCTTCCTGTTGAATCAGTTCGGCAAAAATACATTCCAGTTGCTGAGTATTCTCTGGCCGGGTTCGATAAGTATGTCGTGCAGACCCAGAAATGACCGGTTTGAGGATGGCGTCAGCCCAACTGTTCTCCGCCAGGCATTGTGCCAGTGTGCGGGCGTCACCTTTTTCAATGTAGTGGGTATTCACTACATTGATGCCTTTTTCTTCAATCCACTGCAGGTAATGTTTGTCGATGTTCCAATCGATGAGCCCGGCACTATTGAACAATACGATCTGGCCGGCAACCTTTTTCAGCCAGAGACTGAATTCGGCATAGCGATCAAAATAATCCCAAGTCGTGCGAAACAATATGCTGCGGGTTTGTTGCCAGTCGAAATCCGGGTCATCCCAGGCTTTGCGCGTTACATGTAGTCCCTGCTTTTGCAGGGCCGCAACGACCAGCCCGTCTTCCCGGTGAACCTGCTTGCTGTACCAATCGGTAGGATCTAGATCCAGTAGTGTTTGCTTGGTTAAAACGACTACATCAAAGTGCATGCATTTCCTTCATATCAAGAAAAACGGGTGACTCGCACCCGTTTTGCTTACATTCCCGGCATCATGCCTTTCATGCCACGCATCATCTTCATCAACCCGCCCTTGGCGGAGAACTGCTTCATCATTTTCTGGGTTTGCTCAAACTGATTCAGCAGGCGGTTGACCTCTTGCACCGTTACGCCGGAGCCGGCAGCAATGCGGCGCTTGCGACTGGCCTTGAGCAGTTCCGGTTTGCGGCGTTCTTCCATCGTCATCGAGTTGATGATGCCTTCGATGCGGCGCATGGATTTTTCGGCTTCGGCACCCTGAATACCCTTGGCCATTTGGCCAAGCTGGCCCGGCATTTTTTCCAGCAGGTTGGACATGCCGCCCATTTTCTTCATCTGCTGCATCTGTGCCTTGAAATCCTCTAGGTCAAAGCCCTTACCGGATTTCAGCTTCTTGGCCATGGCCGCGGCTTCATCCTGATCGATGCCCTTCTGGACTTCTTCGATCAGGGACAGCACATCACCCATGCCTAGAATGCGGCTGGCAATACGGTCTGGGTGGAAGGGCTCAAGACCGCTGACTTTTTCACCGACACCAATGAATTTGATCGGCTTGCCGGTGATGTGGCGCACCGACAGTGCAGCACCACCGCGCGAGTCACCATCCATCTTGGTCAGGATGACACCGGTCAGCGGCAGGGCTTCATTGAAGGCCTGCGCAGTATTGACTGCATCCTGGCCTTGCATGGCATCCACCACAAACAGCGTTTCGACCGGATTGATGGCAGCGTGTACCGCCTTGATTTCCGCCATCATTGCTTCATCAATGGCCAGGCGACCCGCAGTGTCCACCATCAGTACATCGAAAAAATGGCGCTTTGCATGATCAACAGCGGCACGAGCTATATCCACCGGCTTTTGTGTGCCATCGGAAGGGAACCACTCAACACCTACCTGTTCAGCCAGCAATTTCAGCTGCTCGATGGCAGCTGGGCGGTAAACGTCGGCAGAAACAACCAGCACTTTTTTCTTCTGAGTTTCTTTCAGCAGTTTGGCCAGTTTGCCAACCGTGGTGGTTTTACCTGCACCTTGCAGGCCAGCCATTAGAACAATGGCTGGTGGTACTGCGGCCAGATTGAGGGCGTCGTTTTTTTCACCCATCAATTTGACAAGTTCTTCATTGACCACGCCGACCAGCGCCTGACCCGGAGTCAGGCTACCCATGACCTCCTGGCCCAGAGCACGCACCTTGATCTGGGCAATGAATGATTTCACGACGGGCAGAGCCACATCGGCTTCCAGCAGTGCCATCCGCACTTCGCGCAGGGCATCCTGGATATTGGTTTCTGTCAGGCGGGCATTGCCGCGCAGGTTCTTGATGACGCCGGACAGGCGGTTGGTCAGGTTGTCTAACATGCTGAGTCCTTCTGTCTGCCAACAAGGGACAGGTTGGTGTAGACTTTCAAACTATCGATTTTACCACGAGCTGCCGGGTTGACGCCCGCAAATGATGGCGCTAACACCATGACTGCCTTTCTCTTCGTTCTGACAATACTCCTGATCCTCGCTTATGGCGGCCTTTCATGGCATTTCATCGGCAACTGGAAAGGTGTTGCCAGTTTGCCGCGCAATCCACGCTTTGAGCACACAATGCTGGGTGTGCTGCTGCTGCTGCATGCCTACGCGGTCATGTCGCCGCTGAGTGAAGGGACGATGATTTCCCTCGGCGTCGGGCGTGCCTTATCCGTAGTGGTGTGGATGATGCTGGTGATCTACTGGACATGCAGCTTCTTCTATCGCGTAGAAGGCCTGCAGCTGTTCATGATGCCACTGGCCATGCTGACGCTGGCCTTTGCACTGGCTTTTCCGGGTGAGCACATCATGCACGATCTGGGCAACCCTGCTTTTGCCCTGCATGTTTTAGTCTCGATTGTGGCTTACAGTCTGTTTGCCATCGCTGCGTTGCTGGCTGTCCTCATGTTATTTCTGGAGAAGGCCTTGCACGATAAGCGCTGGCTGGCGCTAGTGCGTCAGCTGCCACCTTTGTTGTCACTGGAAAAGATGATGTTTCAAGTGATTGGCTTTGGCTTCATGCTGCTGACGGTATCCTTGTTCACTGGTGTCGTGTTTTCCGAGGAGGTATTTGGCAAGGCCGTAGCCATTAGTCACAAGACTGTATTCTCAGTGATTTCATGGCTGCTGTTTGCAGCCTTGCTGTTGGGACGCCATTTCAAGGGCTGGCGTGGCAAGGTGGCAATACGCTGGACCCTGGCGGGTTTTGGTGCCTTGTTGCTTGCCTATATAGGTAGCAAGGTTGTGCTGGAGTTGTTGTTGCATCGTACTTGACGTACTTGTCTTGTTTTATTAACGCCTGGACATTAAGGAGCTGCTACATGAAAAAACTGTTTGCCTTGCTTGTTGGTATGTTTTTTGTCTGCGCATCGGCACTGGCCGCCATCAATATCAATACTGCAACCCAGCAGCAACTGGAGACGCTGAATGGTATCGGTCCGGTCAAGGCCAAGGCCATCATCGACTACCGTAGTAAGAATGGCGCTTTCAAGTCGGTTGATGATTTGAAGAAGGTTTCAGGTATTGGTGACAAAACGCTGGAAAAACTGAAGAAGGACATTAGTATCAGTGGTGCCAGCTCTGTCGCTCCGGTCGCCACCGCTCCGGCAGCCAAGCCCGCGGTTCCTGCTGGTAAGCCGATGGCGGCCAAGAAAGAGGCCTCCAAGCCGGTTGCCAAGAAGTAAGGTTGGCATCATGCATGTGAAAAAAGCGCCTGCGGGCGCTTTTTTATTGATGCTGGCATCAATTTTTGCCAAACAGAGCCAGTGCCTTTTGTCGCTGCACTGCATGATCAACTAATGGTTGTGGATAGTCACGCCCGAGCTGAAAGCCCATGGGCAGATTTTTTGCCAACCACGGTGCATGTATATCCTTATTGTTTAGTGGTGACAGTTCCGGCACGTAGCGACGAATGAACTTGGCTTCCGGGTCAAATTTTTCTGATTGTGTTACCGGGTTGAAGATGCGGAAGTAAGGTTGGGCATCGCAGCCGGTTGATGCTGCCCATTGCCAGCCACCGTTATTGGCTGCGAGATCGAAATCAAGCAACTTTTCAGCAAAGTAGGCCTCGCCCTTGCGCCAATCAATCAGCAAGTCTTTCACCAGAAAACTGGCAGCAATCATGCGCAGCCGGTTGTGCATGTAGCCGCTGTGGTTCAGTTGACGCATGGCAGCATCGACAATCGGGAATCCGGTTCGTCCCTCTTGCCAGGCTTGCAGCCAATCCTCACGGTTTTCAAATACCAGTTGCCGATATTCTTCCTTGAAGCTGGCATGGGCGGCTGCTGGGAAATGCCATAGCAGCTGCTGGTAAAAATCGCGCCAGATCAGCTCGCCGAGCCAGCATTCGGCTCCTTCTCCTCCTTGTTGCCAGGCAAACTGTGCCAGCTTGCGGACCGAGATGGTGCCAAAACGCAGATGAGTGGAAAGATAGGATACGCCCTTGCTTGCCGGGAAGTCGCGCCATTGCTTGTAGTAAACAATGCGGGACATGAAATCGGCAAACAACTGTTCAGCGGCCATACTGCCGCCTCTCAGGCTGCTGATGCCTTCTGTGAAGCCCAGTTCCTCAAGTGAGTGGCTTGCAGGTGTTTGCCAGTGCTCAAGTTGATGCAGGTAGCGCTGGGTTGGGTAGCTTTGCAGAAAGAAACTGTCCATTTTTTTCAGCCAAGCATTCTTGTAAGGCGTGAACACCGTGTACGGGCGGCGTGTGCTGGTCAGCACTTCGTCGCTTTCAAAAATGACTTGGTCCTTGAAGAGCTGCAATGTGCATGAATCTTGTTCCAGTGCTCGTGAGACCTCCGCATCCCTTAGGGTGGCTTGTGGCTCGTAATCCCGATTGGCAAAAACGGCAGCGGTTTGCCATTGACGTGCCAGGGCAGGTACCACTTCCCGTGCTGAGCCATGTGCCACATACAGATCGCTGCCCGCTGCTTGCAGTGCGTGTTGCAGTGCGTCCACGGACTGCCAGATGAAATCAATACGCCTGTCCGATGCAGGAAGGCTCGCGAGAATATCAGTATCGAACACAAACAGACAGCGGACTGGATGGCCAGATTTCAATGCATGATACAGACCTGCATTGTCTTCAATGCGCAGGTCACGACGGAACCAGAAGATGATGGGTGTGGGCATGGTGGCAGGTGTGGTCTCTGTGGTTTCGCTAAGGGTGTTCAGGCAATTATTAGCATTTTTGCAACACTTTGCCGGGCTTGTTGTATTTTTGGTTTGGTGAATTTTTATGTGATATTTTGCATTAATATCAATTAAATCAATTACTTACGTGTTTGTTTTGTTATTTTTGTGGTGCTGTTGGACTGTAGTCTCGCTGCGATGTTTTGTATTTTTGCAACGAGCGCTTTATATTTCAGCCAGCAACCAGCCGATCATTCGGCGGTGAAAAAATGTCCGGGAGCCTCAGTTGTAGCGAGGCAATCTAACAGGACTACATTAACTGACTTCGAAAGGAATTAGCGATGAACAAGAAGCTGATCGCCCTGGCTCTGGCCGCTCTGCCGGTAGCCCACGCAATGGCTGATGTAACCATTTACGGCACTATCGAAGCCGACATGGAAAGCAGCAAGACCTACGCTGCAAATACTTCTGCCAATAACTCTGGCAAGCTGAAGTCTATTACCCGTATCGACGACACCGGTTCCCTGATCGGTTTCAAGGGTAACGAAGACCTGGGCAATGGCCTGAAGGCAATCTGGCAGGTTGAACAAGGTCTGAACATCGACGGTACTACCGGTTCCACTTCCGGTAACGGTTACAGCAACACCTTCGCTTCCCGTGACTCTTTCGTTGGCCTGCAAGGCGCTTTCGGTAAGGTACGTCTGGGTAAGCTGAGCACCTTCCTGAACTCCGATGCTGGCGCTCCGGATGCTTGGATCTATGGCAACCAAGGTGTTAATGGCCTGTCCTACAGCTCCATCAACCAGCTGGATACCCGTGTTAACAACGCCATCCGTTACGACATTCCGGAATTTGTTGCCGGTCTGAGTGGCGCTGTTGTTTATGGTGTTGATGAAACCACCGTCAATAACAAGAAGAACCAGTGGAGCATCGGTGCAACCTACACCAACTCTGGTTACTTCGGTACTTTCGGTTATGTACGTACTGCTAACGACATCGGTACTGACAAGGCTTCCAACTACTGGCGTCTGGAAGGTGGCTACAACGCCAATAACATCCTGGCTGCAGCTTACTATGGCCATTCCAAGCTGGGTTCTGATGTTATTTCCAATAACTTTGCTGGTGCGACCACTATCGGTACTTCGGGTGTGTCCCACAAAGAAGCTGGCCTGACCCTGGGTTACACCATCGGTGCAATCACCCCGAAATTCTCCTACGGTCGTGTATGGGGCGCTTCGGTTGAAGGCGGTTCCGATATCAAGGGTCACCTGAACCAGTACGTACTGGGTGCTGACTATGCTATTAGCAAGCGTACTACTGCTTACGCTTCCTACGGCTACGTTCAAAACACCTATCGTGATTCCACCGATAACAAGTACTCCAACGAGCACACTGTTGCTGTTGGCGTTCAGCACAAGTTCTAATTCTCGCTTCGAGAGTTAAACTTAGGAAAAAGGACTGCTTCGGCAGTCCTTTTTTTATGCGCCTGCATTATGCTGACTGAGTTGGCTTGCTGCCGATGGTGCTGCCACTTTGTCTATGCAGCGCATATAATGGCGATCATGCCGCATGCTTGGGTGGGTGGCGGGAATTTGCAAAGGGATCGTATGGAAGCTTCTGCGGGGATATCTGGCCTTGGGCGCGCGCTGGTTCAAAACAATGCACTGCTGCTGCAGGACGCCGAGGCTATCCAGCGTCAGTCCCAGGCATCCAGTATCAGTTTTGTCGAGCAGCTGATTGCCAGCAAGAAAATGTCTGCAGGAGATGTGGCGGCGTTTGCTTCGCGTGTGTTTGGCTATCCCTTGCTGGACATGGGGTCGATTGATCCTTCCCAGCTACCCAAGGGCTTGGTGGATGACGAGCTGATTGGCAGCCGCCGCCTAGTCCCCTTGTTCAAGCGTGGCAACAAGCTGTTTATCGGTACTTCTGATCCGACGCAGACCTCGGCCTTTCACGCGATTACCTTCAAGACCGGGTTGACGGTTGAGGTCGTGGTTGTCGAGGATGACAAGCTTTCAAAAGTCATCGGCAAATATACGGAAGATGCTTCTGCAGCCATCAAGGCGCTAGAAAACGAAGATTTTGGTGATCTGGAGTTTGTCGATCCGGATGCGCAGACACCGCATAGTGAAACCAACCAGCCGGATGTGGATGACGCTCCTGTCGTCAAGTTTATTCACAAGGTGTTGCTGGATGCCATCAACGGTGGTGCCTCCGACGTACACTTCGAACCGTATGAGAAGTTTTACCGTATCCGTTACCGGGTGGATGGCCAGCTCAAGGAAATTGCCCAGCCGCCATTGCTGCTGAAGGAAAAGATTGCCTCCCGGATCAAGGTTATTTCCCGGCTGGATATTTCTGAAAAACGGGTACCACAAGACGGTCGTCTGAAGCTGGTATTGTCCAAGTCCCATTCCATCGACTTCCGCGTCAGTACCTTGCCGACCTTGTACGGCGAGAAGATCGTGATGCGTATTCTTGATTCCTCGGCGGCATCACTGAATATCGAACAGCTGGGCTTCGAGCCGGAACAGAAACAGATGCTGCTGGATGCTATCGGCCGGCCATATGGAATGGTGCTGGTGACCGGGCCAACCGGTAGTGGTAAAACGGTATCCTTGTATACCTGCTTGAATATCCTGAACAAGCCGGATATCAATATCTCCACGGCGGAAGATCCGGTCGAAATTAATTTGCCGGGCATTAACCAGGTCAACGTTAACGAGAAAGCCGGTCTGACGTTTTCGTCCGCCCTGAAGGCTTTCTTGCGTCAGGATCCTGATGTCATCATGGTGGGTGAAATTCGCGACTTCGAAACTGCCGATATTTCCATCAAGGCAGCTCAGACCGGGCATATGGTTTTTTCCACCCTTCATACCAACAATGCGCCCGCCACCCTGACCCGTTTGCTCAATATGGGGGTGGCACCATTCAATGTCGCCAGCTCGGTACTGTTGATCATGGCCCAGCGTCTGGCGCGCCGCTTGTGCAGTCATTGTAAGGCACCCGTCGATATTCCCGAGCCCGCCTTGCTGCGCGCTGGTTTCCGGGCCGAGGAGCTGGATGGCAGCTGGAAGCCATACGGCCCGGTTGGCTGTGATGAGTGCCGTGGATCCGGCTATAAAGGACGTACCGGTATTTATGAAGTCATGCCGATCAGTGATGCCATGACGCGTCTGATCATGCAAAATGGCACTGCAATTGATATCAATGATCTGGCCCTGCAAGAAGGGATGATCGATCTGCGACATGCTGGTCTGCTGAAGGTCAAGAAAGGGCTGACTTCCTTGGCTGAAATCGAGGCAGTGACCAACGATTAGGTATAAGAAAGATAGGCACCATGGCTAGCGTGGCGAAAAAGGTAAACCCTG
Source organism: Aquitalea denitrificans (assembly GCF_009856625.1). Lineage (GTDB taxonomy): Bacteria > Pseudomonadota > Gammaproteobacteria > Burkholderiales > Chromobacteriaceae > Aquitalea > Aquitalea denitrificans. The sequence goes on along the minus strand of NZ_CP047241.1, from coordinate 3,723,667 downwards.
GGTTTATCTGGGAGTGGGAAGGCAAGGACCGGTCCGGCAAGGTGATCCGCGGGGAGTTGCGCGCGGAAACCGAGGCCGTTGCCAAGACGCAGCTGCGCCGGCAAGGCATCAATGTGGTCAAGGTCAAGCGGCGGCGCAGTGGGTTTGGTCGCAAAATCACAGAAAAAGACATCACCCTGTTCACGCGTCAGCTATCGACCATGATGCGGGCCGGGGTGCCCTTGTTGCAGGCATTTGATATTGCCGCGAAAGGGCATGGCAATCCTGCTGTTACCAAAATGCTGCTGGAAGTGCGTGCCGATGTGGAAACTGGTCTGTCTTTGGCGGAGGCTTTCCGCAAGCGGCCACTGTACTTCGACAAGCTGTTCTGCAACCTGATTGCCGCTGGTGAGACCGGTGGTGTGCTGGACTCCCTGCTCGACAAACTGGCCACCTACAAGGAAAAGGTGATGGCGATCAAGGGCAAGATCAAGTCCGCCATGATCTACCCGACTGCCATTGTGGCTACCGCCTTCATCATTACCGCAGTGATCATGATTTATGTAATCCCGGCGTTCAAGGACCTGTTCTCCAGTTTTGGCGCTGATCTGCCCGCGCCGACCCTGGTGGTGATCTGGCTGTCGGACTTCTTCGTGCACTGGTGGTGGTTGATATTCGGTAGCATTTTTGGCGGTATTTTTGCCTTCTTCTATGCATTCAAGCGCACACCCAAGCTGCAAGAGCAGTTTGACCGCATCCTGCTCAAGCTGCCGGTGATCGGGGATATCATCCGCAAGGCCACCATTGCGCGTTGGTCGCGCACCCTGTCCACCCTGTTTGCTGCGGGGGTGCCGCTGGTGGAGGCGCTGGACTCGGTGGGCGGCGCATCCGGTAATCAGGTTTACAGCGAAGCGACCAAGCTGATCCAGAACGATGTCAGCGCCGGTTCCAGCCTGAGCTATTCCATGCAACGTACCGGTCTGTTTCCCAATATGGTGCTGCAGATGACCTCCATCGGCGAAGAATCTGGCTCGCTCGATCAGATGCTGGACAAGATTGCCGACTTTTATGAAGAGGAGGTCGACAATGCCGTAGCATCGCTATCCAGCCTGTTGGAGCCGGCTATCATGGTTATTCTCGGGGTGCTGATTGGTGGCCTGGTTATTGCCATGTACATGCCGATCTTCAAGATGGGTCAGGTGGTAGGGTAAGCATGACGGAAATGGCAAGTGTGCTGGCGAACAATGCCGGCTGGTTGATTGCGGTGGTGCTGCTGTTTGGTTTACTGGTTGGCAGCTTTCTGAATGTGGTGATTCATCGCCTGCCCATCATGATGAAGCATGGCTGGCAGCGGGAGTGCGATGCTTATCTTGGCCGGGAGCTTACAAGCCAGGGACGATACAACCTGGTGGTGCCGGCATCACATTGCCCAGCTTGCAAAACGGAAGTAAAGCCCTGGCAGAATATTCCCCTGCTGAGCTATGTCCTGTTGCGTGGTCGCTGTCAGCATTGCCATGCGCCAATCAGCATGCGCTACCCATTGGTGGAACTGCTTACTAGCCTGCTGTTTGCCCTGCTGGCCTGGCATTTTGGCTGGAGTGTGCAATTGGCAGGCTATCTGGCACTGACGGCGGTCCTGATTGCCCTGGCTTTCATTGATGCGGATACCCAGTTGCTGCCGGATGACCTGACTCTGCCTTTGCTGTGGGGCGGCCTGCTGTTCAACCTATGGACCGGAACGGTTGCGCTGGATGATGCCGTGCTGGGGGCTGTGGCCGGCTATCTCAGTTTGTGGCTGGTTTACTGGCTGTTCAGGCTGCTTACCGGAAAAGAAGGCATGGGCTATGGTGACTTCAAGCTCCTGGCCGCATTTGGTGCCTGGCTCGGCTGGAGCATGCTGCCGCTGATCATTCTGCTGTCCTCCCTGGTTGGTGCCATTGTCGGCGTGGTGATGATTTTGCTGGCACGGCTTGGCCGTGGTCAGCCACTGCCTTTCGGCCCTTATCTGGCTGCGGCAGGCTGGATCGCCCTGCTGTGGGGCAAGGATATTGTCAGCTGGTATCTGGGTAGTTATGTCCATTGAGGTCATTGGCCTGACCGGCGGTATCGGCTCCGGAAAAAGTGCAGCGGCCAACCATTTTGCTGCACTTGGTGTGCCGGTGATTGATACCGACCTGATCGCTCATCAAATGACTGCGCCTGGCGGTGCTGCCATGCCGGCCATTGCGGCAGATTTTGGTGGGGCTGTGGTGGCGGCGAGCGGTGCACTGGACCGTGGGCGCATGCGTGAGCTGGTGTTTGCTGATGCGTCCTGCCGCCGTAGGCTTGAGGCGGTACTGCACCCGCTGATCCGTGCCGAAAGCATGAGACAGCTTGAGTTGGCGACGGGGCCGTATGCCGTGCTGGTGGTGCCCTTGCTGTTTGAGAGCCCGGATTATCTGGCTCTGGTGCAGCGTAGTTTGCTGGTTGACTGCCCGGAAGATTTGCAGCTAGAGCGTGTGCAGGCACGTAGTGGTTTGACCGCAGATGGCGTACGCGCCATCATGGCGGCGCAGATGACGCGTGCGCAAAGGTTGGCGCTGGCGGATGATGTCATTGATAATGGCGGATCGCTTGCTGCATTGCAGCTTCAAGTCGAGGCCAAACACCAGTATTATCTTGCAAACCTTGCCCACGGCCAGTGACAAGGCATTTTCCAAGCCACCAAGAAGGGCAGACGTCTTGTGATCAGTTTCGAGTTTCCTGTCACCGAACGAACCCGTACGTTGCTGCGTCTGGAGCAGCTGTATGATCGGCTGGCCTATTTTCTGGGCAAAGACCATGCGCTGGATCATCATGCAGCCTTGCTGGTGCTGTTCGAGTTGCTGGAGACTGCATCGCGTGCAGACCTGAAAGCCGATCTGCTGCAGGAGCTGGAACGTCAAAAACAGGTTCTGGAGGCGCTGCGTGAGAACCCGAATGTGGCCGAAGACAGCCTGGATAAGGTGCTGGATGAGATCGAGGTTTCTTCCAGTCAGCTCTTGGGGATTACAGGCAAGTTCGGCCAGCATTTGCGTGAGAATGAATGGCTGATGGCCATCAAGCAGCGCGCCGGCATTCCCGGTGGAACCTGTCAGTTCGACTTGCCATCTTATTATCTGTGGCAGCAAAAACCGGCCGATGAGCGTCGCCGCGATATGCGCCGCTGGGCGGCCCCGCTGATGCCCACTGCCGAGGCTGCGCGTATCCTGCTGCATCTGCTGCGGGATAGTGGCAAGACCCACCACTATGTGGCGCGCAACGGCGCATTCCAGCAGATGTCTGGTGGCAAAGTGGTGCAGATGATCCGCATTGCCTACGACCCGGCGCTGAATGTGCTGCCCGAGCTGTCCGCCAACAAATATGCAATCAATGTCCGTTTTGTCAGCGCGGTTACTGGTGAAAGCCGGCCGCGCCAGACCGAGACCGATGTTGAATTCACCCTGACCAACTGCAAGTTCTGAGCCTTATGTCCCAAGCTGTCCGTACTGTTTCCTGTCCCACTTGCGGCATTGCCGTGCGCTGGGAGCCTGCCAGCCGGTATCGTCCATTTTGTAGCGAGCGCTGCAAGATGATTGATCTGGGCGAGTGGGCCAACGAGACCTATCGTGTACCTGCTGTGGAGGACAGCCCGGATAGCGAGGTAGACCCGGCGCGTTATCGTTGAGCCGCACATGAAAAAAGCCCGCGAATGCGGGCTTTTTTCATGTGGTGTTGCGATCAGGCCCGGGCTGCAAGGGCCGCACCCTGAGTGAAATAGGACTTTACGCCACTGAGGATGGAGCCGGCCATCTGCTGCTGGAACTCGCTGTCCAGCAGGCGTTGTTCTTCTTCCGGATTACTGATGAAGGCAGTTTCAACCAGAATGGATGGAATGTCCGGTGCCTTGAGTACGGCGAAACCGGCCTGCTCAACCTGAGCGCTGTGCAGCTTGTTTAGCCCGCCCACCTTGCCCAACATGATCTTGCCCAGCTTCAGGCTATCGTTGATGGTTGCGGTCTGGGTCAGGTCCAGCAGGGTATGCGCCAGAAACTTGTCTTTGCTGGCAATCTTGACGCCACCGATCAGGTCCGAGCTGTTTTCCGATTGCGCCATGGTCTTGGCAAAAACGCTGGAAGCGCCTTTTTCGGACAAGGCAAATACCGAAGAACCACGGGCGCTACGGTTGGGTGCAGCATCGGCATGGATGGAAATGAACAGGTCGGCATTCAGCTTGCGGGCCTTGGCCACGCGCACGCCCAGTGGAATGAAAATGTCTTCATCCCGGGTCATGAATGCTTTCATGTTGCGTTCGGCATCAATCATGCGCTTCAGCTGTTTGCCGATGCGCAAGACGATGTCTTTCTCGCGGGTGCCATTCATGCCGATGGCGCCCGGGTCCTCACCGCCATGGCCCGGGTCCAGCATCACCACGATGGGGCGGTTGCTATCGTTTTTCTTCGGTTTTACCTGCGGCGGTGGTTCGGTAAGCCGGCCCTTGTTGTAGTCATCCAGCAAGGCCATCAGCGGGTCGTCCTGCGCGCCGCTGGAGGGGTAAAGGTCGATGACCAGACGGTGTTTGTATTCGGCCACCGGGTTGAGCGTAAAAGCCTGCGGTTTGACATCGGTTTTGAGTTCCAGCACCAGGCGGACGGTGTCCGGGCTGAACTGACCGGCGCGGGCGGTCTTGATGTAGGGATCGGCATCGGCAATCTGGCTGCTGATGTCCTTGAGCACGCTATTGAGCTGCACGCCTTCCAGATCAATCACCAGCCGGTCCGGATTGCTGATGGTGAACTGTTTGAATTTGATGGCATCGCTTGCTTCCAGCGTGATGCGGGTATAGCTGGACGCGGGCCAGATGCGAATGGCAACCACTTGGCTGGTGCCGGCAAAGCCAAGCTTGCTGACACTGAGCAGGAAGGTGGCTGCGGCCGCTCCGATCAGACGGCGGCGGGTGGGGTCGAAAGTCGAGTCAGGCATGACTGTCCGGTTTCTGTTCTTGCAGTTAAACGATACGTGCGACCTGTGCCACTGACGTCAAGTTCCAGTGTCAGATCGGCTTGCGGAAGTAATGCGCCAGCCTTGTCCGGCCATTCCACCAGGCAGACGGTATCTGCTCCGAAGTAATCACGAAAACCGGCATCATCCCATTCTTCCGGGTCGGCAAAACGGTACAGATCAAAATGATGCACGGTGAAGGCGGCAAGCGGGTAACTTTCCACCAGAGTGTAGGTTGGGCTTTTTACCTTGCCATGATAGGCCAGACCAGCCAGCAAGCCACGAGTAAATGTGGTTTTTCCCGCGCCCAGGTCGCCATGCAGAAAAATCACCACTCCAGCCTGCAGTGCTGCCGCCATGCGGGCACCAAGAGCAAGGGTAGCCGATTCATCCGGCAGGTTGCCGCTGCGAACGCTGGTATCATCCATGACCATATGACTGAGAAATCCTATCAAAAACTGGATTATCCCGAATTGGCCGGGCAAATCAAAGCCTGGGCGCAAGATTTGGGTTTTGCCGATGCGCGTATCAGCAAGGCTGCGCTGCCGCCAGAGGCAGAGGCACACTTGCAGGCCTGGCTGGAGGAGGGCTGTCATGGAGAGATGGACTACATGGAAAGGCATGGCAGTTTACGGGTAAAACCAGCCGAACTGGTTCCCGGAACGCTCTCCATCATTAGTGTACGCCTGCCTTACTGGCCAGCTGAAGCCGTGGCCAGTGAGGAGGTGCTGGCTGATGGCAGCCTGGCCTATTTGTCTCGCTATGCCCTGGGGCGGGATTATCACAAGGTAATACGCGCCCGACTGCAGAAGCTGGCTGATCAAATCCGCCATACTGTCGGTGATTTCGGGTATCGGGTGTTTACCGACAGTGCCCCAGTGGCCGAAGTCGCACTGGCAGCACAATCCGGTCAGGGCTGGCGTGGCAAGCATACGCTGCTGCTGAACCGGCAGCAGGGTTCGCTGTATTTTCTGGGCGAGCTTTTTACTGATTTGCCGCTACCGGCAGATGCTGCCGAAGAAGGGCATTGCGGGCGCTGCACCCGCTGCATTGACGTCTGCCCGACACAGGCCATTACGGCCCCGTACAAGGTGGATGCCCGGCGTTGTATTTCCTATCTCACCATCGAGCTGAAAACAGCGATTCCCTTGGAATTCCGTCCGCTGATCGGTAATCGGGTGTATGGCTGCGATGACTGCCAGCTTACCTGTCCATGGAACCGTTTTGCAGTCAATACAGCGGAGCCTGATTTTGCCGTACGCCATGGTCTGGATCGGGTCAGCCTGCTGGAACTGTTTGGCTGGAGCGAGGCCATGTTCAAGGAAAAACTGGCGGGCAGTCCGATCTACCGTATCGGCTACGCCAAATGGCTCTCCAATCTGGCGGTGGGGCTGGGTAATGCGCCCTATGACCCGGCTATCGTGGCGGCCCTGGCTTTGCGTGCAGATGACGAGAATGAACTGGTGGCCGAGCCGGCTCGCTGGGCCTTGCAGCAACAGCGCCAGCGTCAGGTGGCTGGCTAGAAAAAAAGGGAGCCGTTGGCTCCCTTTTATGTTTACTGCAGCAGCTTTGCTTGCTTCAGCTCAAGTGCCTTCAGTTCAGTGATTTGGTGAAATGAAAGGACGTGATGCTGAAGCCCTTGCGGAAATACAGACGGTGGGCTTCGGTGCGCCAGGTGCCGGAATCCAGCACCTGGAAGCCACATCCCAGCCGGCGGGCTTCTTCGGCGCACCAGTCCAGCAACTGGCTACCTATGCCTTGCGAGCGGTGCGCTTCATCGCTTACCAGATCGTCGATATACAGCCGCAGGTCTTCATAGGTATTTTCGTATACCCGGTACAGCGCCAGTCCCAGCGGTGTTCCATCGGCATCCAGTGCGGCCACCATGCGCGCACCAAAAGAACAGACACGTTGCATTTTTGCCGCATAGCTGTGGCCGTGTTCCGGCAGCATGGGACGCAGCTGGCGGTGCAGGCTGCTGCAGCGGGCCAGCAGCTCCGGCTCGGTGACGTTGCCGGTCTCATCGGTCAGCGGCAGGATGTGTAGCGTAACGGCCATGCTTATTCGCCGCGCGACGGCGCGATGACCAGCGATTCACCATCCAGAATCACCTTGCCCTGCACCAGGCATTGGGTGGCCAGCTTGACGCGCTTTTTGTCCGGGAAAATTTCCACCACGGTGGCGCGGGCGGTGACAGTCTGACCAATACGCACCGGTGCCTTGAAGTGTGTGGATTGCGACAGGTAGATGGTGCCGTTGCCGGGCAGCCTGGTGCCCACCACGGTGGAAATCAGGCTGGCGGTCAGCATGCCGTGAGCGATACGGGTCTGGAATGGTGTGGTCTCGGCGTATTCCTGGTTGATATGCACCGGATTGTCATCGCCAGAGACGGCTGCAAACATCAGGATATCGGCTTCGGTAATGGTTTTGGCGTACTCGGCAGAATCGCCGACCTTGATATCTTCAAAGTAGACTGTCATGCATGTTTCTCCGGCTATGACGTTGAAATTGCTGCACTGCATTGTGCCATGCAGCAGACGAAATGCAAATTAAGCGGAAATGACGTAGTATCTGCAATCAGTTGTTTTTTTGCTACGTGCCACACATAAAAATTCAACCAAACGCTCGTTTGAAATGGCGTTGGGGCATAATCGGGAAACACCACGGTAGCAAGTCCCTTTCCGAGTTCGATTAACCCAGAGAGCTATTCGCTGGAGGAATATGAAAGTTCTAGTCGCTGTTAAACGCGTTGTCGATTACAACGTGAAGGTTCGCGTGAAGGCTGACGGGTCCGATGTGGATGTCGCCAACGTCAAGATGTCGATGAACCCCTTTGACGAAATTGCCGTCGAAGAGGCCGTGCGTTTGAAGGAAGCCGGCAAGGCCAGCGAGATCGTTGTCGTGTCCATGGGCGTGAAGCAGTGCGAGGAAACCCTGCGCACCGCACTGGCCATGGGTGCCGACCGCGCCATTCTGGTGGAAACCGAAACCGAACTGCAGCCGCTGGCCGTGGCCAAGCTGCTCAAGGCTGTTGCCGACAAGGAACAGCCGCAGTTGCTGATCGTCGGCAAGCAAGCCATTGACGATGATGCCAACCAGACCGGCCAGATGGCTGCCGCGCTGCTGGGCTGGGCACAAGGCACTTTCGCCTCCAAGGTGGATGTCGCTGCCGAAACCGTCGACGTGATCCGCGAAATCGACGGTGGCCTGGAAACCGTCAAGCTGCGTCTGCCGGCCGTTGTTACCGCCGACCTGCGCCTGAACGAACCGCGCTTCATCAAGCTGCCCAACATCATGGCCGCCAAGAAGAAGCCGCTGGACAAGACCAGCCCGGCCGATCTGGGTGTGGACGTCACTCCGCGCCTGAAAACGCTGAAAGTGGCCGAACCGGCCAAGCGCTCTGCCGGCATCAAGGTAGCCAACGCTGCCGAGCTGGTAGCCAAACTGAAAAACGACGCAAAGGTGCTGTAAGCCATGGCCATTCTCGTTATCGCTGAACACGACAACCAGAGCCTGAAAGCAGGCACCCTGAATACCGTAACTGCCGCTGCCAAGCTGGGCGAAGTGCACGTGCTGGTGGCCGGCCACAACGCCGCTGCCGCTGCCGAAGCTGCCAAGAGCGTGGCTGGTGTGGCCAAGGTACTGCTGGCTGATGCTGCCCAGTACGCGCATGGTCTGGCCGAATCGCTGTCCGCCCTGGTAGTGGACGTGGCCAAGAGCTATAGCCATGTACTGGCTCCGGCTACTTCTTTTGGCAAGAACCTGCTGCCGCGCGTGGCTGCCTTGCTGGATGTGGCACAGATTTCCGAAATTACTGCTATCGAGTCGGCTGACACCTTCGTGCGTCCGGTGTATGCCGGCAACGTGCTGGCCACCGTGCAGTCGGCTGATGCCATCAAGGTCATCACCGTGCGTACCACCGCGTTTGACGCGGCAGGTCAGGGTGGCTCCGCTGCCGTGGAAAGTGTTGCCGTGGCAGCTGATCCGCAGCTGTCCAGCTTTGTCGGCCAGGAACTGACCAAGTCGGACCGTCCGGAACTGGGTGCGGCCAAGATCATCGTATCCGGTGGTCGTGCGCTGGGTTCGGAAGAGCAGTTCAAGTCCGTTATCGAGCCGCTGGCTGACAAGCTGGGTGCGGCTGTCGGTGCTTCGCGTGCCGCAGTTGACGCGGGCTACGCCCCGAACGACTACCAGGTTGGCCAAACCGGCAAGGTAGTGGCACCGCAGCTGTACTTCGCTGTGGGTATTTCCGGTGCCATCCAGCATCTGGCCGGTATGAAAGATTCCAAGGTGATCGTGGCGATCAACAAGGACGAAGAAGCGCCGATCTTCCAGGTGGCTGACTACGGCATTGTGGGTGACCTGTTCACCGTGGTGCCGGAATTGCTGGCCGAACTGGCCAAGTAATGGTGTGCGGGGAGGGGCAGCCCTCCCCATCCGAGCAGGCAGCATAGCCGCCGGAATCAAAAAATAAAAACCGGCTACGACCGGTCTGCTTCATGGAGGAGCAAGCTTTCCCGCCGCAGCTCGCGGTGGGTGGGCATGCTCATGCATCAGGTGGACGGCGAGCCGGTTTTTTCATATCTACGACGATTGTTGTGCAGCAAGAATGAGGAGAGATTCATGATCTATAACGCGCCAGTCAAGGAAATCCGTTTTGTACTGAATGAATTGGCCGAGCTGACTTCAGTATGCAGCCTGCCCGGTTATGAAGACTGCTCGGTCGAGCTGGTGGATGCCATTCTGGAAGAAGCCGCCAAGTTTGCCGAAGGCGTGTTGGCTCCCATCAACAAGCAGGGCGACAAAGGTGCCACGCTGAAGGATGGTGAAGTGACCGCCGCGCCCGGTTTCAAGGATGCCTGGCAGCAATATGTCGAGTCCGGCTGGGTGGGCTTGCGTGCCCCGGCTGATTTTGGCGGGCAGGGCATGCCGGCCCTGGTAGCCATTGCCGCCGAAGAAATGTGGTGCTCCTCCAATCTGGCCTTCTCGCTGGCCCCGCTGCTGACGCTGGGCGCGGTAGAGGCCATTCACCACCATGCCTCGGAAGAACTGAAGGCGGTCTACCTGCCGCGCATGTCCAGTGGCGAATGGACTGGCACCATGAACCTGACCGAGCCGCAAGCCGGTTCCGACCTGGCCCAGGTGCGCTCCCGTGCCGTACCGCAGGCGGATGGCAGCTATCTGGTGACCGGCCAGAAGATTTTCATCACCTGGGGTGAGCACGACATGGCCGACAACATCGTCCATCTGGTGCTGGCCCGTCTGCCGGATGCGCCGGCCGGGGTGAAGGGTATTTCCCTGTTCATCGTGCCCAAGTTCCTGGTCAATGCCGATGGCAGCCTGGGTGCGCGTAACGACGTGCGTTGTGTCTCGCTGGAACACAAGCTGGGCATTCACGGCAGCCCGACTGCGGTGATGAGCTTTGGCGATAACGGTGGTGCGGTCGGTTATCTGGTGGGCGAGGCCAACAAGGGCCTGGGCTATATGTTCACCATGATGAATCACGCGCGTCTGGGTGTAGGTGTGGAAGGCATGTCGGTGTCCGAGCGTGCCTACCAGAAGGCGGTGGAATATGCCCGTGACCGTGTGCAAAGCCGTGCCGTTGGTTCGCCCGACCCGGCTGGTGTCGCCATCATCAAGCATCCGGACATCCGTCGCATGCTGATGACCATGCGCAGCCAGATCGAAGCCCAGCGTGCCTTGGCCTTCTACACTGCCGCCGCGCTGGATCGTGCCTCGCGCCACCCGGTGGCCAGCGAAGCTGCGCGCAATCAGGCGCTGGTGAATTTCCTCATCCCCATCGTCAAGGGCTGGAATACCGAGCAGGCCAACGAATTGACCAGCCTGGCCGTGCAGGTGCATGGCGGCATGGGCTTCATCGAAGAAACCGGTGTGGCACAGTACTACCGTGATGCCCGCATTACAGCCATTTACGAAGGCACTACTGGCATCCAGGCGCTGGATCTGATTGGCCGCAAAACCTTCAGTGAAGGCGGTGCCACGGCCCGTGCGCTGCTGGACGAGGCGCGCGCCACCGCCGACAAGCTGGCCGCTGCCGGTTATGCCAGCATGGCGAGTAATCTGCAGCAGGCTGCTGCCGAGGCTGAGCGCTGCGTTGCCTTCATCCTGGGCAGCTTTGGCACGCAGCCGCAGCTGGCGGCTGCCGGTTCGGTGCCTTTCCTCAAGCTGATGGGGATTGTGCTGGGTGGCTGGCAACTGGGCCGTGCCGCGCTGATCGCACGCGAAAAGCTGGCTGAAGACGGTGTGGACGAGGATTTCCTCAAGGCCAAAATCATCACTGCCCGCTTCTTTGCCGAGCATCTGTTGCCGCAGGTTGGCGGCCTGGCTGCAGCTATTGTGGACGGGGCTGATAGCGTGTTGGAACTGGACGAAAACCTGTTCTGAGCCCAGGTTTTGCCGGTTTGGACAGCCACCTGCGGGTGGCTGTTTCTTTATGTAAAAGTATTGGAAACAAGGCAGGACAAAGCAGGAAGTGATGCAAAAACAGGTGCTTGTGACTTGTTTCAACTGGCCGAAAGCGGTATGATGGTAAGGTTTAACCAAACGGGACAGGCGCAAAACGTCGTGTCCCGTTATTCACATAAAAATCCGCAAAAACATACAAGCGAAACGCAACAGGAGCTAGTCAGTGTCAACCGTACCAGCGATCCTCGTCTTGGCTGACGGTACCCTCTTCAAGGGCAGTGCCATCGGAGCCACCGGCCATACGGTCGGCGAAGTGGTATTCAATACCGCCATGACCGGGTATCAGGAAATCCTCACCGATCCCTCCTACACCAAACAAATCGTCACCCTGACTTATCCCCACATCGGTAATGTCGGCGCGAATTCGGAAGATACCGAATCCCGCGCCGTTTTCGCATCAGGTCTGATCATTCGTGATCTGCCGCTGCTGCACAGCAACTTCCGCGCCGAAGATTCGCTGTCCGACTATCTGGCCAAGAACAATGTCGTGGCCATTGCCGATATCGACACCCGTCGCCTCACCCGCATTCTGCGCGAAAAGGGCGCACAGGCCGGCTGCATCATGGCCGGTGCCGATCTGGACGAAGCCCGCGCACTGGAACTGGCCCGCGGCTTTGGCTCCATGGCCGGTCAGGATCTGGCCAAAGTAGTCAGCTGCACCGAGTCCTACCAGTGGAAGCTGGGCGAATGGAAACTGGGCAGCGGCTACAGCGAACAGGCCGAAACCCCGTTCCATGTGGTGGCTTACGACTTCGGTGTGAAGCACAACATCCTGCGCATGCTGGCCGAACGTGGCTGCAAGCTGACCGTGGTGCCGGCCCAGACCCCGGCCAAGGACGTGCTGGCACTGAAGCCGGATGGCGTGTTCCTGTCCAACGGCCCTGGCGATCCGGAGCCGTGTGACTACGCCATCACTGCCATCCGCGAAATCCTGGAAACCCGCCTGCCGGTATTCGGCATCTGCCTGGGTCACCAGCTGCTGGGCCTGGCCACCGGTGCCAAGACCAGCAAGATGAAGTTCGGCCACCACGGTGCCAACCACCCGGTGCAGGATCTGGACAGCGGCCGCGTGATGATCACCAGCCAGAACCACGGCTTCCAGGTGGATGAATCCACTCTGCCGGCCAATGTGCGCGTGACCCATCGCAGCCTGTTCGACCAGACCGTACAGGGCATTGCGCTGACCGACCGTCCGGCCTTCTCCTTCCAGGGGCACCCGGAAGCGAGCCCCGGCCCGGAAGATGTGGCCTATCTGTTTGACCGCTTCATCACGGCGATGAGCCAGGCGAAGTAAACGGACCAGAACGGAGAACAAGCATGCTGGGCATTACCGATATCACTACCTACCTGATCGGCACCATCATTATCGTGCTGCTGCCAGGCCCCAACTCCATGTATGTGCTGTCGGTGGCGGCACAGCGCGGCATCCGCCGCGGTTTTGTGGGTGCCTGCGGGGTATTTACCGGTGATGCCATCCTGATGACGCTGGCCGCCACAGGGGCGGCAGGGGTGCTCAAGGCCAATCCGGCCCTGTTTGCCGTGGTCAAGTACGCCGGTGGCGCTTACCTGACCTGGCTGGGCCTGCAGATGCTGCGTGGTGCCTGGCGTGCCTGGCGCAATGCTTCCCGCGGGGAAGCTGCCGTGCCGGAAGCCCGCCGCGAAGTGGACGCCAGCCGTCCCTTCGTCAAGGCGCTGGTCATCAGCCTGATGAACCCCAAGGCCATCTTGTTCTTCGTGTCCTTCTTCGTGCAATTCGTCGACCCGGCCTATCCGCACCCGGTGCTGACCTTTCTTGTGCTGGGCACGCTGCTGCAGTTGTGCAGTGCCCTGTATCTGGCCACCATCATCGTGTCCGGCGCAAGACTGGCCGCAGCCTTCCGCCGCCGCCGCAAACTGTCCTCTGCCATGTCTGGCGGAGTGGGCGCGCTGTTTCTGGGCTTCGGGGCCAAACTGGCGGCAGCCAGCCTGAACTGAACAATTGAAATTGACTGAGCGATAACATGCCGAAACGTACCGACCTCAAGAGTATTCTCATCATCGGCGCTGGCCCCATTGTGATTGGCCAGGCCTGCGAGTTTGACTACTCCGGCGCGCAGGCCTGCAAGGCCCTGCGTGAAGAAGGTTACAAAGTCATCCTGGTGAACTCCAATCCGGCCACCATCATGACCGACCCGAACATGGCCGATGTCACCTACATCGAACCCATCACCTGGCCTGTTCTGGAAAAAATCATTGCCAAGGAACGCCCGGACGCCATTCTGCCCACCATGGGCGGCCAGACCGCACTGAACTGTGCGCTGGACCTGGCCAAGCACGGCGTGCTGGAAAAGTACAATGTCGAGCTGATCGGTGCTACCGAAGATGCGATCGACAAGGCAGAAGACCGTGGCCGTTTCAAGGAAGCCATGGCCAAGATCGGCCTGTCCTGCCCGCTGTCCTTTGTCTGCCACACCATGGAAGAGTCGCTGGAAGCGCAATCCAAGGTGGGCTTCCCCACGCTGATCCGTCCGTCCTTCACCATGGGCGGCTCCGGTGGCGGCATCGCCTACAACAAGGAAGAGTTCCTGGCGATCTGCGAGCGCGGTTTTGAAGCGTCCCCCACCCATGAACTGCTGATCGAGCAGTCCGTACTCGGCTGGAAAGAGTACGAAATGGAAGTGGTGCGCGACAAGAAAGACAACTGCATCATCATCTGCTCCATCGAGAACTTCGACCCGATGGGCGTGCACACCGGTGACTCCATCACCGTGGCCCCGGCGCAAACCCTCACCGACAAGGAATACCAGATCATGCGTAATGCATCGATCGCGGTACTCCGTGAAATCGGCGTGGACACCGGCGGTTCCAACGTACAGTTCGCCACCAACCCGGTGAACGGTGAAATGATCGTGATCGAGATGAACCCGCGTGTATCGCGTTCCTCGGCACTGGCCTCCAAGGCCACCGGTTTCCCGATTGCCAAGGTTGCTGCCAAGCTGGCCGTGGGTTACACCCTGGACGAACTGAAGAACGACATCACCGGCGGTGCCACCCCGGCTTCGTTCGAACCGTCCATCGACTACGTGGTCACCAAGATTCCGCGTTTTGCCTTCGAAAAATTCCCGCAGGCCGATAACCGCCTGACCACCCAGATGAAGTCGGTGGGCGAAGTGATGGCCATGGGCCGCACCCTGCAGGAATCCATGCACAAGGCGCTGCGTGGCCTGGAAACCGGCCTGTCCGGCTTCAATCCGGTCACCACCAACGAAGAAACCATCCGTCACGAAGTCAGCACCCCGGGACCGGAACGTATCCTGTACGTGGCCGATGCCTTCCGCGTGGGCATGAGCCGTGACGACGTGTTTGCCCTGAGCAAGATCGACCCGTGGTTCCTGGCGCAGATCGAAGACATCGTGGGCGAAGAAAAAGCCCTGGCCGGCCGCAAGGTGGAAGAACTGGGCTTTGACGAACTGCGTCGCCTGAAGCGCAAGGGCTTCTCCGACCGTCGCCTGGGCGAGCTGCTGAATACCGACCAGGCTGCCGTGCGTGCCAAGCGCTGGGCGCTGGGCCTGCATCCGGTGTACAAGCGTGTGGATACCTGCGCGGCCGAGTTCGCCACCTCCACTGCCTATATGTACTCCAGCTACGAAGAAGAGTGCGAAGCCCAACCCACCGACCGCAAGAAGGTGATGGTACTGGGTGGTGGCCCCAACCGTATCGGTCAGGGTATCGAATTCGACTACTGCTGCGTGCATGCTGCGCTGGCGCTGCGCGAATCCGGTTTCGAGACCATCATGGTCAACTGCAACCCGGAAACCGTATCGACCGACTACGACACGTCCGACCGTCTGTACTTCGAGCCGCTGACGCTGGAAGACGTGCTGGAAATCTGCCGCATCGAAAAACCGTTCGGCGTGATCGTGCAGTACGGCGGCCAGACCCCGCTGAAACTGGCGCGTGCGCTGGAAGCCAATGGCGTGTCCATTATCGGTACCTCGCCGGACATGATCGACGCTGCCGAAGACCGCGAGCGTTTCCAGAAACTGCTGAACGAACTGGGCCTGAAACAGCCGCCGAATCGCACCGCCCGCACTCCGGCCGACGCGATGAAGCTGGCCGAGGAAATCGGCTATCCGCTGGTGGTGCGTCCGTCCTACGTACTGGGCGGCCGTGCGATGGAAATCGTGCACGAACCGGCCGATCTGGAACGCTATATGCGCGAAGCGGTGAAGGTGTCCAACGACAGCCCGGTGCTGCTGGACCGCTTCCTGAACGACGCCATCGAAGTGGACGTGGATTGCATCTCCGACGGCAAGGACGTGGTCATCGGCGGCATCATGCAGCATATCGAACAAGCTGGTGTGCACTCCGGTGACTCCGCCTGCTCGCTGCCGCCGTACAGCCTGTTCCCGGCCGTACAGGACGAAATCCGTCGCCAGACCGAAGCCATGGCACGTGCGCTGAACGTGGTTGGCCTGATGAACGTGCAGTTCGCCATCCAGCGTGACACCATCTTCGTGCTGGAAGTGAACCCGCGTGCCTCGCGTACCGTACCGTTTGTTTCCAAGGTAACCGGCGCCCCGCTGGCCAAGATTGCTGCCCGTGCCATGGCCGGCATCAGCCTGGTCGAGCAGGGCTTCACCAAGGAAGTGATCCCGCCGTATTACGCAGTGAAGGAAGCCGTATTCCCCTTCATCAAGTTCCCGGGCGTGGACACCATCCTGGGACCGGAAATGAAGTCCACCGGCGAAGTGATGGGCGTGGGTAAGAGCTTTGCCGAAGCCTTCGTCAAGAGCCAGCTGGCCGCCGGCGACAAGCTGCCGCGCACCGGCAAGGTGTTCCTGTCGGTACGTCAGTCCGACAAGAATGGCGCGGTTGACGTGGCACGCGAGCTGCAACGCCTTGGCTTTGGTGTCTGCGCTACCCGTGGCACCGCCAAGACCCTGGCCGAAGCCGGCATCGTGGTGCAGGTGGTCAACAAGGTGAATGAAGGCCGTCCGCACATCGTCGACATGATCAAGAACGGCGAAATCGACGTGCTGGTCAATACCGTGGACGAAAAGCGCCAGGCCATCCAGGACAGCCACTCCATCCGTCGCAGTGCCCTGCAGGCGCGCATTCCGCAGTACACCACCCTGGCTGGTGCCAAGGCAGTGTGCGTGGGCATGGCGCATGTGGAAGAGTTTGATGTTTACAGCGTTCAGGAACTGCACGCTTCCATCAAGCCCTGAGTCACTGCCTGGCTGTGTGTGACGGCAAGTTATGCGTTGAAGCTTTGAACCGCAGACGATTTGCCGTTACAATCCAGACATTGAACTGCAACAGCCAAGCCGCCGTCTCGTACGGCGGCTTGTGTTTTTGATGACGGCGGGGGTACCGCCTCAGGAGAGCACCCGAATGAACAAAGTCCCGTTGACGCTGCGTGGCGCCGAACTTCTCAAGGAAGAACTGCAACGCCTGAAAAGTGTGGAGCGCCCGGCGGTGATCGAAGCGATTGCCGAAGCGCGTTCGCATGGCGACCTGTCGGAAAACGCCGAATATGATGCCGCCAAAGAGCGCCAGGGTTTCGTGGAAGGTCGTATTGCCGATCTCGAAGGCAAGATTTCCAATGCAATCATCATCAATCCGTCCGAGCTGGATGCCGATGGTCGCGTGGTATTTGGTGCCACCGTCGAACTGATGGATCTGGAAACCGAAGACAAGGTGACTTACCAGATCGTCGGTGACGACGAAGCGGACATCAAGCTGTGCAAGGTATCGGTCAACTCTCCGATTGCCCGTGCGCTGATCGGCAAGGAAAGCGGCGACGTGGCTGAGGTTGTAGCCCCGGGCGGCATTCGCGAATACGAAGTGCTGGACGTCAAATACATCTAAGCAGACAGATCAAACGCGCGTTATCGCGCGTTTTTGCTGTGGAGTCAGGGGAGCACGCATGGACGGATTGCGAGCGATAGCCAGAACCTTCTGGATTGGCGGCTTGTGGGTGATCGGCATTATCGTCGCCCCGGTATTGTTCCGGTCGCTGGATACGGTCACTGCCGGCATGGTGGCAGGCAAGTTGTTTGCCGCCATTGCCTGGGTAGGCTTGGTGTGTGGCGTATTCCTGCTGGTGGATGCCGTGTGGCGCAATGGTGTGCGTGGCATGAAGGAAGGCAGCTTCTGGCTGATTGTCGGCATGCTGCTGTGCACCGTCATCAACCACTTTGCTGTCACCCCCATCATTGCAGCACTCAAGCTGCAAATGAATCATGCGGCAGAAGGGTTGTTTGGTGGCGGCTTTGCTACCTGGCATGCCATTTCCAGCCTGATTTATCTGGTGCAGAGCCTGATGGGTCTGGCTTATATACTGCGGCGCGACTGAGTGGCCGCTATGGCTACATCAATGGCCACAAGAATGGTCTGGACAAAATAAAAGCGGTGGCAAGCCACCGCTTTTGCTATACCGCCCAAGAGCCATCAGGATTGGGAAGCAATTTTCAGTGCCTTCTTGTTCTTGGGCAGAACAATGCGCTGCTTGTCGCTGGGGCGCCACAGCACCAGCAATTTGCCGATATGCTGCACCGGTGCCGCACCCAGCTCATCGCAAATTTGCTCGTAGAGCGCGATACGGGCGGCACGGTCATCACCCTGAACACGAATCTTGATCAGCTCGTGTGCGTCCAGGCTGATGGCGATTTCGCGCAGTACGGAGTCGCTCAGGCCGTTATTGCCGATCATCACGACCGGGCTGAGAGTCTGAGCCAGACCCTTGAGGTGTTGGCGCTGGAATGGTTGCAGTTCGATTTTCATTGGACAGGCTTGGTTTCAAAGCAAAACGGGATTCTACTAGAGTTTGGCGCATAGCCCAAACTCTGGTCACAAACAGACTGAAAAACAACAGGATAGCCACCATGGCTATGCTGTGCGGAATGGGCAGGAAGCGACTCATGGCAAGAAGTACCAGCAGCAATACCTGGCTGCGCGAACATGTTAACGACCAGTATGTGCAAATGGCCAAGAAAGATGGCTATCGGGCACGGGCAGCGTACAAGCTGTTGGAAATCAACGAAAAAGACAAGCTGATCCGTCCGGGGACAGTACTGGCCGACCTTGGTAGCGCACCGGGCAGCTGGTCGCAGGTTGCCGCCCGCATCGTCGGCCCCCAGGGCAAGGTGTTTGCGCTGGATATTCTGCCGATGAATCCGATTGCCGATGTCGATTTTATTCAGGGCGACTTTCGCGAAGATGAAGTGCTGGCCGAGTTTGTCGATCTGCTGGATGGCCGCACACTGGACCTTGTAATTTCCGACATGGCCCCCAATATCTCCGGAATGAGTGCCATGGATCAGGCCAGAAGTTTTCTGCTGTGCGAACTGGCGCTGGAATTTGCACGTGATCATCTGAAACCCGGCGGCAGTTTTCTCGTCAAAGTGTTCCAGGGCAGCGATTTCCAGTCCTACCTGCAGTCAATGCGTGATCTGTTTGACGAGGTGCTTACCCGCAAACCCAAGGCCTCGCGTGACCGTTCCAGCGAAATTTACTTGCTGGGCAAGGGCCGACGCTGACATACGCCCCCCCGGGGTTTACAATTCATACCAATGAAATACGCAACCGCAAAGTCAGGGCACAGAGGAGTCCGCTACTCGTGAACAATATCGGCAAAAACATCGCCATCTGGGTGATCATCGGTCTGGTACTGATGACTGTATTCAATCAGTTCAACAAACGCCAGGATGCCCAGAACCAGATCGAGTACTCGCAATTCATCAGCGATGTCGAATCCGGCAAGGTGCAGTCCCTGAGCATTGAGGGCCATCCGCTACGTGGCCAGTGGCTGAAGGGCAAGCGCACTGATGGTTCGGCTTTTGCCACCTATGCGCCCTATGACCCGCAACTGGTCGAAGATCTGATCAAGAACAACGTGCGCTTCTCGGCCAAGCCTGAAGAGGAGCCGTCCATGCTGATGAGCATCTTCATCAGCTGGTTCCCGATGCTGTTGCTGATTGGCGTGTGGGTTTTCTTCATGCGTCAGATGCAGGGCGGCGGCAAGGGCGGTGCGTTCTCCTTCGGCAAGAGCAAGGCGCGCATGCTGGATCAGGACACCAATACCGTGACCTTTGCCGACGTGGCCGGCTGCGATGAAGCCAAGGAAGAAGTAAAGGAAATCGTCGATTACCTGCGCGATCCGTCCCGCTACCAGAGTCTGGGTGGTCGCATTCCGCGCGGCATCCTGCTGTGTGGCTCGCCAGGTACCGGTAAAACCTTGCTGGCCAAGGCTATTGCTGGCGAAGCCAAGGTACCGTTCTTCAGCATCTCTGGTTCCGACTTTGTGGAAATGTTTGTCGGTGTGGGTGCTGCCCGTGTCCGCGACATGTTCGAGCAGGCCAAAAAGAACTCGCCTTGCATCATCTTCATTGATGAAATCGATGCTGTTGGTCGCCAGCGTGGTGCTGGCCTGGGTGGTGGCAATGACGAACGCGAACAGACGCTGAACCAGCTGCTGGTAGAAATGGATGGTTTCGAAACCAACACCACCGTCATCGTGATCGCTGCTACCAACCGTCCTGACGTACTCGACCCAGCCCTGCAGCGTCCGGGCCGTTTCGACCGCCAGGTGGTGGTGCCGCTGCCGGATATCCGTGGTCGCGAACAGATCCTGTCCGTGCATATGCGTAAGGTCCCGATCGCTGCCGATGTGGAACCTTCGGTCATCGCTCGTGGCACACCGGGCTTCTCCGGTGCTGATCTGGCCAACTTGGTGAACGAGGCTGCACTGTTTGCTGCCCGTCGTGCCAAGCGCCTGGTAGACATGGTGGATTTCGAGTCGGCCAAGGACAAGATCATGATGGGTGCCGAGCGCCGCAGCATGGTGATGTCGGAGGAAGAAAAGCGTAATACCGCTTATCACGAATCTGGCCATGCCGTTGTTGCCAAGCTCTTGCCCAAGTCCGATCCGGTGCACAAGGTCACCATCATTCCACGCGGTCGTGCGTTGGGTGTGACCATGCAGTTGCCGGAGCAGGATCGCTTTGCCTATGATCGCGGCTACCTGATGGACCGTCTGGCCATTCTGTTCGGCGGTCGTATTGCCGAAGAGCTGTTCATGAACCAGATGACCACCGGAGCTTCCAACGACTTCGAACGTGCCACCCAGATGGCGCGTGACATGGTGACCCGCTACGGCATGTCCGACAAGCTGGGACCGATGGTGTATGGCGATAACGAGGGCGAAGTTTTCCTGGGCCGTTCCGTTACTACCCATAAAAACCTGTCCGAAGCCACCATGCAGCAGGTGGATAGTGAAATTCGCCGCATCATCGACGAGCAATACTCACTGGCCCGTCGTCTGCTGGATGAAAACCGCGACAAGGTGGAAGCCATGACGGCTGCTCTGCTGGAATGGGAAACCATCGACGCCGAGCAGATCAACGACATTATGGATGGCAAGCCGCCGCGTCCGCCCAAACCGGGCAGTGGCCTTTCGTCCAAACCGGAGGAAAAGGCTGCAGAAGCCACGCCGGCTGAACCGACATCCACGCCGGCTCAGGAACTTTAACAGCTGGTTTTCACAGGGTGGCAGCGCAGGCTGTCACCCTGTTTTGCATTTATCTGGCAGAACTCTTCATGCAATTGCTTCAATGCGGGCGCTTCAAGCTCGATCTCTCCCGCCCCATGATCATGGGCATTCTCAATGTCACGCCGGATTCGTTTTCCGATGGTGGTCGCTTCAGTTCCCTGGATAGTGCGCTGCAACGTGCCGAAAGCATGTTGGCCGACGGTGCGGCCATTCTGGATATCGGTGGGGAATCCACCCGTCCCGGTGCGGCGGAAGTCAGTGTGCAGCAAGAGCTGGACCGTGTGCTGCCGGTGCTGGAAAAGCTGAAGGACATTGGTGTTCCGCTATCGTTGGACACCCGACGCACCGTGGTCATGCAGGCTGCCTTGCAACTGGGGGCAGTCGATCTGATCAATGATGTCTCCGCGCTGGAGGACGATGGCGCGGTTGATGCCGTAGCTGCGTCGCAGGTGGCTTTGTGCCTGATGCACAAGCAAGGTAATCCGGACACCATGCAGGAGGCCCCGGCTTATCAGGATGTGGTGGAAGAAGTGGGACATTACCTGCTGCGTCGGGTACAGCTATGTCGCGCTGCCGGCATAGCCGACGAGCGCTTGCTGATCGACCCCGGTTTTGGCTTTGGCAAAACCTTGGAACACAATCTGCAATTGCTGGCCGGGCTGCGTCGTATCGAAGCCATCAGCGGTCTTCCGCTGCTGGTTGGCATGTCGCGCAAATCCATGCTGGGGACCATTACCGGCGAAGCCATTCCGACAGAGCGGCTGGGCGCGAGTGTGGCCGTGGCACTGGTTTCCCTGCAGCAAGGTGCCAGGATTGTCAGGGTGCATGACGTCAAAGCCAGCCGGCAGGCGCTGGAAGTGTGGGCTGCATTGCAGCCGTATTCCGCCTGAACTTGATTCCGCAGTCTGATGCTGTATTTGATTTGCATGGCGCAGGCTTGCCCAACTGACCGGACAGACGGGTACAATACACAGGTTCCGCAGGGGTTATTGTTGCAGCTACCCGTTGCTGGCCAGGCGCTACAGCAACGTGACTAGGATGATGAAATGAGTCGCAAATATTTTGGTACTGATGGTGTACGCGGTGAGGTCGGGCAGTTTCCCATCACCCCGGATTTTGTTCTCAAGTTGGGTTACGCGGCTGGTCGCGTGCTGGTCGATCATGACAAGGATCATCGCCCTACGGTGCTGGTTGGCAAGGACACCCGCATTTCCGGCTACATGCTGGAAGCAGCTTTGCAGGCCGGTTTCACTGCCGCCGGTGTCAATGTGCTGCTGACTGGCCCGCTGCCGACGCCAGGGATTGCCTATCTCACGCGGGCCCTGCGACTGGAGGCCGGCGTGGTGATTTCGGCATCGCACAATCCTTATCAGGATAATGGCATCAAATTTTTTGCCGAAGGCGGCAAAAAGCTGGATGACACGCTGGAGCTGGAAATCGAAGCCATGCTGGAACAGCCGATGACCACCAACAGCTCGGCCGAGCTGGGGCGTGCGCGTCGAATCTCGGGTGCCGCTGAGCGCTACATCGAGTTCTGTAAGAGTACCTTTCCGGGGGAGAGTGATCTCAAGCAGCTGAAGCTGGTAGTGGACTGTGCCAATGGTGCAACCTATCACATCGCCCCCAAGGTCTTCCACGAGCTGGGTGCCGAGCTGGTGGTTATCGGTGGTGACCCCAATGGCTACAACATCAATGACAAGGTGGGTGCCACCTATCCCAAAACCTTGCAGGTTGCGGTGCTGGAACACCATGCTGACTACGGCATTTCGCTGGATGGCGACGGCGACCGCCTGATCATGGTGGACAAGCATGGCAAGGTATATGACGGTGACCAGTTGATCTACGTGATCGCCAAGGCACGTGCTGCACGCGGTGATCTGAAAGGCGGCGTGGTCGGCACCGTCATGACCAATATGGCGATGGAACTGGCGCTCAACAAGCTTGGTGTGGCCTTTGGCCGTGCCAAAGTTGGCGACCGCTATGTGCTGGAAATGCTGCATGCCAATGGCTGGCAGGTGGGTGGCGAGGCGTCGGGCCATATCTTGTGCCTGGACAAGCACACCACGGGCGACGGCATCATCTCCAGCCTGCAGGTGCTGGCCAGCCTGGCAGAACTGGGCATCAGCCTGGAAGAGGCCTGCAGCGACTGGACGCCGTTCCCGCAAACCATGATCAATGTGCGTCACAACGGCTGCGACTGGAAAGCCGCATCGGCCGAGGCGCTGGCGGCAGCGGAAGCTGCATTGGCAGGTGTAGGTCGCGTGGTACTGCGCCCCTCTGGCACCGAGCCGGTTGTGCGGGTGATGGTGGAAGCCAGTGACCGTGCGCTGTCGGAAAAGTGGGCCAGAGAGATAGCTGCCACCATTGAACGCGTGGCCTGATTCTGCATCAATCCATGAGAAAAGCCGCTGTGTGATACAGCGGCTTTGTCATGCCTGCGGGTTTTAGATCAATTGACGCGGTACGCGTGGGGCGATGGCACACATCAGCTCATAGCCAATGGTGCCGGCAGCGGCTGCCACTTCTTCAATTGCCACGTTTGGCCCCCACAGCTCCACCCGGCTACCTATGGTTGCATCAGGAATGTGGCTGAGGTCGATGGCCAGCATGTCCATGGAAACCCGACCCACGGTGCCGCTGCGCAGGCCGTCTACCATGACCGGGGTGCCATTGGCGGCAATGCGCGGGTAGCCATCAGCATACCCACAGGCGACGATACCGATGCGCATGGGCTTGTCGGACTGGAAGTTGAGCCCGTAACCCACGGTGTCACCCGTTTGTAGCTGCTGGATGGCGATGATGTCCGCGCTCAGCGTCATGGTTGTTTGCAGGCCCAGCGCGGCAGCATGGCAGTCGGCAAATGGCGAGCAGCCGTACAGGGTAATGCCGGGCCGCACCACATCACCGTGGGTGTGCGGGTGGCGGAAGACGGCGGCGGAGTTTGCTGCGCTGATCGCCAGGCCGCTGGCCGTGGCGACGGGGGCAAAGCGTTGCCACTGTGCCGTCACGCCACGGTCATCATCGGCCGTGGCAAAGTGGGTCATGATGGTGCTCAGCCGGGCCTGCGGCAGTGCTTGCAACTGGCGGATCACCGCCGGGGCCTGTTCGGGGCGAAAGCCCAGCCGGTTCATGCCGCTATTGATCTTGAGCCACACCTCAACCGGCTGCTGCAGGGAACCTTCCTGCAGCCAGGCAATCTGGTGAGGGGAGTGAATGGCACCGGCAATGCGGTATTCTGCCATGGCCTCCACTTCTGCCCGGTCAAACGGGCCCTCCAGCAAGGTAATGGCTTGCTGGATGCCGGCCTGGCGCAGGGCGATGGCATCTTCGATATTGAGCAGGGCAAATCCGTCGGCGATATCGGCCAGTGCACTGGCACAGCCAAGCGCGCCATGACCATAGGCATCGGCCTTGATCACGGCCAGTGCCTGGCGGCCAGCAGCATGTTGACGGGATTGCAGGTAATTATGGCGCAGGGCGGAATGATTGATTTCCACCCGTATAGGGCGTGTCATGTCAAGAAAGGATAAGGTCGAGGTGTGCTATTATAAGCGCCCGATCATGCACTCGGACAATCAGCCCGTGGCCAAATCTTGTGACAGGACAAGACTGTGCCGGTCGGCGGAGCACTATGGACATACTGCAGATACTTCTCGATTTCTTTACCGGTTACGGTTATGTAGCAGTCTTTACCGTATTGCTGGTATGTGGTTTTGGTGTGCCGATTCCGGAGGACATTACTCTGGTGGCTGGCGGCATCATTTCCGGCCTTGGCTATGCTGATGTGGACATCATGTTCCTGGTGGGAATGGCCGGGGTACTGGCCGGCGATGGCATCATGTTTGCTGCCGGACGCTTTTATGGCCACAAGGTGCAGCGTTTCCGTCCCATCGCCCGCATCCTCACGCCCGAACGCTTTGAGGCCGTACAGGAAAAGTTCGAGAAATACGGTACTTGGGTGTTGTTTGTCGCCCGTTTCCTGCCGGGCTTGCGCTCACCCATCTTCATTACCGCAGGCATGACCCGGCGCGTCCCCTATTGGCGCTTCCTGCTGATGGATGGTTTTGCTGCCTTTATTTCCGTGCCGGTCTGGGTTTATCTTGGGCATTACGGAGCAACCCAGCGTGAATGGCTGATGCACATGGTGCATCGTGGTCAGATGGGCATTCTTTCCGTTGTTGGCGTGTTGCTGGCTGTGCTGGGCATTCTTTACCTGTGTAAGCGTAAAAAGTGCTGTGCGGATTCCGGGCTGAAGAAATAAGCTGGTCATTGAAATAAAAAAGCCACCGCGACGGTGGCTTTTTCCATGTGCGCAAGCCGGATCAACCTACCTGCAGCAGTTCCACTTCGAATACCAGGGTGGCATTGGGCGGAATCACGCCACCGGCACCACGGGCACCGTAGCCCAGTTCTGCCGGAATGGTGAGCTTGCGCTTGCCCCCCACCTTCATCCCGACCACGCCCTGATCCCAACCCTTGATCACATGGCCGGCACCCAGCGGAAAACTGAAGGGCTGAAAGCGATCCTTGCTGGAGTCGAACTTGCTGCCGTTGGTCAGCCAGCCGGTATAGTGCACGGTAACTTCCTGGCCGGCGACAGCCTCGGCACCTTCGCCTACGGTCAGATCTTCAATGATCAATTCGCTCATCTTGTGTTCCTTGTATCTGGTTCAAGCAAGGCGTCATTGTACCAGCAGCTACCGTTATACGGCCTGGTGGCTAAATTCTGTCATTTGTATTTGACAATCAGTGGCTTATAAAGAATTAACTGTCTGGTTTACCCACCCACCACCAGAAGGGGATTCGTCATGGATATCACCCACGGCACATCCCGGGAGCACCCGGTTGTTCATCATGTCGCAGTTTCCCAAACCATAGTCTGGCTGCAGCAGGGCATGAAAGACCTGCGCAAGGCACCAGCCGATGCCATGTTCTATGGCGCGGTCTTTGTCCTGATGGGATATCTGTTGATTACTTACTTCGACAGCGCCCCACAATTTGTGCTGACCCTGTCCACGCTGTTCTTGCTGGCCGGGCCGTTTCTGGCCATTGGTCTGTATGATCTGGCACGGCAGCATGAAAACGTCTTTGCCCAGCAGCGTGTCAATCTGTGGCACAGCATGACCGCATGGCGGGTGAACATGCCCGGCTTTACCCTGTACGCAGCCTTGCTGGCGCTGATGGTATTTGGCTGGTTCCGGGTATCGCTGCTGATGTTTGCGCTGTTCTTTGACACCGCAGGCCTGCCATCGCTGGATAGTCTGCTGGTCAATGCCCTGCTGCCGGAAAACATGACCTTCCTGCTGGCTTATTTTGGTGTCGGCTTCTTGTTCGCCGTGGCAGTGTTTGCGCTCAGCGTGGTGGCGATTCCCATGATGCTGGATAAAGATGTGGACACGGTTACCGCCATGATCAACAGCGTGCAGGCGGTGTACAAGAATCTGCTGACGATGGCGGTATGGGCCGTTATGATTGTGGCTCTTACTGCAGTGGGTTTTGCCACTTATTTCATTGGCCTGATCGTTATCATGCCCGTGCTTGGGCTGGCCAGCTGGCATGCCTACCGCGCCATGATTTCTTACGAAAGCTGACGCCAGACAGATGAGCCAACCATCCATCGTATTTCTCGACCGGGACAGCCTGCCTGTCCCGGTTCCCGTATTTCCGTTTGCACATCAATATCGCGAAATCGCCGCCACCACACCGGAGCAGATTGTCCGGCATGTGGGGGATGCCGATATCGTGATCACCAACAAGGTGCCGTTCAGCCGGGAAACCCTGCTGCAGCTGCCCAGGGTGAAGATGCTGGCCGTGGCTGCCACCGGCTACAACCATATCGATGTTGCCACCTGTCGCGAGCAAGGCATTGCGCTGGCGAACATCCGCCATTACGGCGATGAAACCGTGGCCGAGCATGCCTTCACCCTGATGCTGGCCCTGATGAAGAATCTGCCGGCCTATCAGCGTGATGTCGCTGCCGGGGTATGGGAGCAGGCCAAGCAGTTCTGCCATTTTGGCGCGCCCATTCGCGACCTGAAGGGCGCAACCCTCGGCATTCTTGGTGCCGGTGGCATTGGCCAGGCGCTGGCCGAACGTGCTCGCGCCTTTGGCATGCATGTGCAGTTTGGTGAGCGCAAGGGTGTCAGCACGGTACGGGAAGGCTATGTCAGCTTTGATCAGCTGCTTGCCAGTTCGGATGTACTGTCCTTGCATTGCCCGCTGAACGATGAAACCCGCAATATGATTGCCCAGCCGGAGCTGATGGCAATGAAGCCGGGTGCCATCCTGATCAATACCGCGCGTGGCGGGCTGGTGGATGAAGAAGCGCTGGTGGCGGCGCTCAAATTTGGCCAACTGGGTGGTGCTGGTTTTGATGTGCTGAGCACCGAGCCGCCATCGGCAGGCAATCCGCTGCTCAAGGCCCGTTTGCCACACCTGATTGTCACCCCGCACATCGGCTGGGCTAGTCAGCAGGCGATGCAGCGTCTGGCACAGCAACTGGTGGACAATATCGCGGCCTTTATTGCCGGTAAGGAAGCCCACCGCGTGGTGTGAGGCGAGGGGTGTGCGGGCATGAAAAAAGCAGGCCATTGCGGCCTGCTTTTTTGCTGTGATCACCGGGTGAACTCAGTCGGGAATATCGTTGGGGTTGATGCGTGGGGTGTCCTCTTCCCCCATGCCTAGCTTGCCGCGCACACAGGAAATGTAGCGGTTGACGTCCGGGCCGCCGCCATAGCGCTGCGCATGCCAGATCATCTCCCCCAGACACTCCATCATCTCGTGCTGGGCACGGTGCTCATTGCCATGGCGCAAGGCCAGCTGGGCATATAGCGAGCGGATGCCGAAGGGCTGGTCGATGGAGCGCTGCTCCTCGATGGCCACATGCAAACCCATATGCAGGAAGGGATTGGTTTCGCCCATTTCCGGTGTCCATTCCTGCTCCAGATACTTTTCCGGATGATTCAGGATGGAGTGGTACTCAGGGTGGTCTATAAGAATGGAAAGCACGATCTTTTCCAGATCGGTCAGCACGCTGCCGGTCTGGTGCTTTTTCCAGGTGTCGAAGAAGAAGCCGCGCGCATCCTGGCGGCTGGGTGAAAACAACATGCGCAATACCTGAGTAGGTTTCTCGGATAAGCCCCGATTATACGGAAGGGAACCCACCATGACCACGCTTTACGATTTTTCCATGCCCCTGCCGGATGGCAGTTCCATGGCGCTAAGCACCCTGCAGGGCCAGGTGGTATTACTGGTGAATACGGCAAGTGAATGTGGCTATACCCGGCAATATGCGGGCCTGCAGGAATTGCATGACAGCCTGTCTGGCCAAGGTTTGCGGGTGCTGGCGTTTCCCTGCAACCAGTTTGGCGGGCAGGAACCCGGCACCGATGCCCAGATCGCCAGCTTCTGTGCCAGCCGCTTTCAACTGAGCTTGCCGCTGTCGGCCAAGGTGGAGGTGAATGGACCGCAGGCGCACCCGTTGTGGCGCTGGCTGACCCAGGCAGATAGCGCGCATCCTCATCCGGTGAAATGGAATTTCACCAAGTTTCTGCTGGATGGCAAGGGCAGGGTGGTGAAGCGCTTCGAGCCGGCAGTGGCGCCGCATGAGCTGCTGCCGGACATCGAAGTCTTGCTGGGCAGGCGCGCCGCCGCCGACTGAAACCGGTCTGGTTTAGAACCGCTAACAAAACCTCGTAGAGAACCCGGGCCAAGGCGCGCCGCCGCAGACAGTACATGGAGTACGGCAAGGCGGCGCAACGCTGGAGCGGGGGTTTTGTTCGCGTGGCTTATTTGCGGCGAAAGATGATGTCCCACACGCCGTGGCCCAGTTTGATGCCACGGGCTTCAAACTTGGTCAGCGGGCGGTAGTCCGGGCGCGGCGCATAGCCATCTGCGCTATTGGCCAGATCGCTGTTGGCACTGAATACTTCCATGATCTGGATGGCGTAGTCTTCCCAGTCGGTGGCGGCATGCAGATAGCCACCTGGCTTCAGCTTTTTCACCAGTTTTTCCACCAGCGCTGCCTGAATCAGGCGGCGCTTGTTGTGGCGCTTCTTGTGCCACGGGTCGGGGAAGAAAATGTGCACGCCGTCCAGGCTGCCATCGGCCAGCATGTTATCCAGTACTTCCACCGCATCGTGACGGATGATGCGCAGATTGCTCAGCTCTTTTTCAGCAATCAGCTTGCACAGATTGCCCACGCCCGGGGAATGCACTTCCACGCCCAGATAGTCGATAGCGGGATTGGCCGCGGCGATTTCGGCGGTTGCACCACCCATGCCAAAGCCGATTTCCAGCACCTTGGGTGCCTGGCGGCCAAAAGCCTGCTCCAGGTTGATGACGGTTGGCTGATAGTCGATGCCCCATTTGGGCATGCCCTCGTCCATTGCGCGTTGCTGGCCTGCAGACAGATGTCCCTGACGCAGCACAAAGCTTCTGATGGCGCGCCCGAATGCCGGATTTTCCATGTGATTCAAACAGATAATTGCGGGAAGACGCGCATGTTACCGAATCTTGCCGGCCTTAGCGAGTGCCACGCTCTGCCAGGCCGGGTTTGCCGCCAGTTGTGCGACAAATTCGCGTGCCGTGGGATAGCGCAGCGCCACGCCCAGCTCTGCCAGGCGCTGGTGGCGAAAGCGGCGAGACTCGGCCATGTAAGACCATAAAGCCGGGCTGACGGCGGCCTGCACCTCGGCCCGGCTTAGCCGTGGCGGCAGTGGCAGGGACAGCGCATCAGCCAGCATGGCGTACCAGTCGGTAATGGTGAGCGGCTCCTGGTCGCAGGCATTGTACACACGGATGCCGCCACGGTTTTGCTGCAGGCTGGCAATACACAGGCTGGCCAGGTCGTCGGCATGGATATGGTTGCTGAAGCTGTCTTCCTCGGGCCGGATCAGCGGTGTGTTTTGCACAAGACGGGTCAGCGGCAGGCGTTCCAGTGCATAAATTCCCGGCGCGCGCAGAATGCTCAGCTGGCTGCCATGGCGGCGGGTAAAGGCTCGCAAGACGTTTTCTGCATCCAGCCGACGCCAGGCGCGCTCGGTTTGCGGCATGGGAGGCGAACATTCATCCAGCCAGTCGCCAGCGCTATTTCCATACACGCCAGTAGTGCTGATATAGCTAATACGCTGTGGTATCCTGTCGGCTTTTGCCAGTGCGTACAACAACTTGCGCGTGCGGCTGTCGCGCATTCCGCTGGCAGGTGGTGGGGCAGTTATCCACAGGGCATCGGCCTGACCGGCCAGCCGCTCCAGGCTGGCGGCATCGTCCAGATTGGCCATGATCGGGATGGCACCGCCCGCGCGGGCCGTTTCTGCCGCTTGTGCGTGATGTGCCAGAACCAGCACTTTCCAGTGCTGCACGAGTAGGGGCAGGGCCCGTCGGGCGACATCACCCATGCCTGCAATCAATAAAGTACGCATAGGCTGCATCTTACCGAGATTTGGAATAATAAAGGTACCCAATGACTTCCCAGGTCAAAGTGCTCCCGAGCGGGCATACGTTCAGTGTTGAAGCGCATGAAACCATTCTGGAAGCGGCTTTGCGCCAGAATGTCGGTCTGCCTTATGGCTGCCGCGATGGTGCCTGTGGTGCCTGCAAGGGCAAGGTAGTAGAGGGTGAGGTTAGCCAGGATGGCTATCAGGAAAAAGCCCTGCCGGAAAGCGAACGCATCCAGGGCATGACCCTGTTCTGCTGTGCCCGCCCGCAAGGCGATATCACCATTGAAGCCCGTGAAGTGGCCGGTGCTGGTGACATCCAGATCAAGACCCTGCCGTGCCGCGTGGAAAGCATGGTCAAGATGCACGATGTGGCCGTGCTCAAGCTCAAGCTGCCGGTATCCGAGCGCCTGCAGTTCCGCGCCGGTCAGTACATCGACATCCTGATGAAGGATGGCAAGAAACGCAGTTTTTCCATTGCCAACGCCCCGCACGATGATGCCTTCCTGGAGCTGCATATTCGCCACCAGCCCGGCGGCAGTTTCTCCGACTATGTGTTCAGCCAGATGAAGGAGCGCGAAATCATGCGCTTCAAAGGCCCGATGGGCTCTTTCTTCCTGCGTGAAGATTCGGACAAGCCCATCATCTTCGTGGCCAGCGGTACCGGTTTTGCTCCGGTCAAGGGCATTATCGAGCATGCCATCCATCACGGCATCCAGCGCCCGATGGTGCTGTACTGGGGCGCACGTACCAAGGCCGACCTGTACATGGCCGAACTCGCCGCCAGCTGGCAGGCTGCGCATGCCAACATCACCGTGATTCCGGTGTTGTCGGAGGCGCTGCCGGAAGACGAATGGCAAGGCCGCACCGGCTTTGTACACCAGGCGGTGCTGGATGACTTTGCCGATCTGTCCGGCTACCAGGTGTATGCCTGCGGTGCGCCGGTGATGGTGGAATCCGCACATCGCAGCTTCATTGCCGAGCGCAAGCTACCGGAAGATGAGTTCTTCTCCGATGCCTTCTTCCTGTCCAAGGACATGGGCGGCAACAAGCAGCCCTGATCTGCTTGCCAGCCGCCATCAATCAGCCCCTGCAATGCAGGGGCTTTTTCATTGCTGGTGACTACTGTGTGAGTTAGCGCCATCGGGTCGCAATGACTGCGGCTATGGCATCTTTTTGTTTTTGTGGCACTTTCCATGGGCAAATGTGCCGTAAACGGATTGTTGATTTGCATCAACATCCACAATTTTTGTAGGGTTATTATGACCGTCGACTAATCAATCAAGGCGGCAAACCGCCAGCTAGAGGAGTGAGAAATGGAACTGCTGGGTCAACTTCTTTCCGACGATGTCGGTGTTCTGGGTTTGGCAACCATTGTCTTTGCTACCGTGGTGGTATGCGGTGTGATCTTTGTCATTAGCCGCAAGGTGAAAAACGCTGGGCCGAATGACTGAATCAGTTTGATTGTGGTGTAAGTCTAGATTTCCTCTTGATGTGTGTGTTGGTGGATACGGTGGTGGGCCGTATCCATTTTTTTTGCCCATTACCCATATGTGATTGATTGTTTAATCAATAGCTGTGAATTATTGCTAATAAAGCATGGTTGTAAATTTATAAATTCAATTGGGATAAATTGGGCTAACTACCTATAACCCAGCCATCTTGTTTCCTGTTGTCCGGCAGCATCCTTTTTTTCATTTGATCCTGGTCAAACATCTGTTTGTGGTTTCTGGAAGCCTTGCGCGTCCATCACTATCATTACATCAACGAATTAGAAATTAATAATATACAGATAGTTTTCAGATCAATGTATTTCACGGAGAACGAAAATGTCCACTGAAACGGAAGTACAAGGTGGAGGAGCACCCAAACTGAAACTGGGTGCGCTCACCGCACTGGTAGTGGGTTCCATGATTGGTGGCGGCATCTTCTCGCTACCGCAAAACATGGCGGCAGGTGCCGGTGCCGGTGCCATCATCATTGGTTGGGCCATCACCTTCCTTGGCATGCTGACACTGGCATTTGCCTTCCAGATGCTGGCCAACCGTAAACCGGAAGTAGAAGGCGGGGTTTATGGCTATGCCCGGGCTGGCTTTGGTGACTACATGGGCTTCAACTCGGCCTGGGGTTACTGGATTTCAGCCTGGATCGGTAACGTTTCCTACTTTGTCGTGATGTTCTCGGCACTGGGCTTCTGGTTCCACGCTTTTGGTGACGGCAACACGCCAACCGCCATCATCTGTGCCTCGGTGCTGTTGTGGGGCCTGCATTTCCTGGTACTGCGTGGCGTACATGGTGCGGCCTTCATCAACACCATCACCACCATTGCCAAGCTGGTACCGCTGGCCCTGTTCATCGTACTGGTGGTGTTTGCCTTCAGGATTGACACCTT
The DNA here is from genome assembly GCF_009856625.1 of Aquitalea denitrificans. Lineage (GTDB taxonomy): Bacteria > Pseudomonadota > Gammaproteobacteria > Burkholderiales > Chromobacteriaceae > Aquitalea > Aquitalea denitrificans. Next base: position 3,690,840 of record NZ_CP047241.1, on the reverse strand, counting down.
CAATCTGGATTTCTGGGGTAATCCGAAACTGGGTTCGATTGTCGATCAGGTGAAGAGCACCATGCTGGTGACCGTGTGGGTATTCATCGGTATCGAAGGTGCGTCGATGTTCTCTGGCCGTGCCGAGAAGATGAGTGATGTGGGCAAGGCTACCGTAGTCGGTTTCCTGCTGACCATCGCCCTCTTGGTTGCCGTGTCGGTACTGTCGCTGGGCGTGATGACCCAGCCCGAGCTGGCCGCCCTGAAGAACCCGTCTACCGCCTATGTGCTGGAAAAGGCCATTGGACCCTGGGGTGCCAACATCATGAACGCCGGCTTGGTGATTTCGGTGGGTGGTGCGCTGCTGGCCTGGACGCTGCTGGCTGCTGAAGCGCCTTACCTGGCCGGTAAAGACGGTGTGATGCCGCGTATCTTCGGTACCACCAATGCCAATGGCTCGCCTGCTGCCTCGCTGTGGCTGACCAACGGTCTGATCCAGCTGTTCCTGGTCATCACCCTGTTCAGCTCGGCCGGTTACCTGGCACTGCTGTCGCTGGCCACCTCGATGATCCTGATTCCTTACCTGTTGTGCGCCGTGTATTCCTTCATGGTGGCCCAGCGTGGCGAAGGCTATCAGGCAAGTGAAGGCAAGGGTCGTGACCTGAGTATTGCCGGTATCGCCAGTGTGTACGGTGTATGGCTGATCTACGCCGCTGGTGTGAAGTACCTGTTCTTGTCGATGGTGCTGTATGCCCCGGGCCTGCTGTTCTACCTGTGGGCCAAGAAAGAACATGGCGAGAAGCCGTTCAAGGGTGCTGAAGCCGTACTGGCCGCCATCATTGTGGTACTGGGTGTGATTGCAGCCTACGAGCTGTTCACCGGCCAGCTCACCCTCTAAGACAAGACAACAACATTTCTGAGGAGCGCCTCAAGGGTGCTCCCCGACTCCCTTACCTGAATTGAAGGAGTTTGATCATGACCAACAAATTTGGTGTTCATTCCGAATGCGGCAAGCTGCGTAGCGTGATGGTGTGCCGTCCGGGCCTGGCCCACAAACGCCTCACCCCCGACAACTGCCACGACCTGCTGTTTGATGACGTGATCTGGGTGGAACGCGCCCAGAAAGACCACGCCTACATGGTTGAACAGATGCGCGCCCGTGGCATCCATGTAATCGAAGCCCACGACGCCCTGGCCCAGGTGCTGGACGACAAGGCCGCCCGCAGCTGGCTGCTGGACCGCAAGGTCAAGGCCGACAACGTCGGTATCGGCATGCTGACCGACCTGCGCAGCTGGCTGGACGAAATGCCGTCCACCCAACTGGCCGAACACCTGATTGGCGGCATCGCCAAGTTCGAACTGCCGTTCGACCCCAAAGGCCTGTTCGGCGGCTATCTGGACCAGTCCGAATTCGTCATTCCGCCGATCCCGAACAGCCTGTTCCAGCGCGACCCGTCCTGCTGGATCTATGAAGGCGTGACGCTCAACCCGATGTACTGGCCGGCCCGCCGTCAGGAAACCCTGATCCTGCAAGCCATCTACCAGCACCACCCGTACTTCGCCGGCAAGGTCAACGTATGGTGGGGCGATTGCGACAAGAACCACGGCCCGGCCACGCTGGAAGGCGGCGACGTGATGCCGATCGGCAACGGCGTGGTGCTCATCGGCATGGGCGAACGCACCAGCCCGCAAGCCGTGGTGCAAGTGGCCAGGAACGTGCTGGGCAAGCAAGGCGGCGCCACCCGTGTGATTGCCTGCCAGATGCCCAAATCGCGTGCCGCCATGCACCTGGACACCGTATTCAGCTTCCTGGATATCGACCTGCTGTCGGTATTCCCGGACGTGGTCAACGACATCGTCTGCACCAGCATCTACGCCGCTGACAAGGAAGGCGAAATCCGTTTCGAACGCCACGACGGCGTACCGTTTACCGAAGTGGTACGCCAGGCACTGGGCCTGAAGGAAGTCCACATCATCCAGACCGCCGGCGATGCCTACCAGCGCGAACGCGAACAATGGGATGACGGCAACAACGTGGTGGCCCTGGACCGCCGCGTGGTGGTGGCCTACGACCGCAACACCTACACCAACAAGCTGATGCGTCAGCACGGCGTGGAAGTGATCGAGATTCCGGCCTCCGAACTGGGCCGTGGCCGTGGCGGTGGTCACTGCATGACCTGCCCGATCATCCGTGACGAAGTGAAGATTTAAACCGCTGCACCCGCAGCACACCAAGCACATCAATATCGCCCGGTGGCGACGGCCAAGCCCGCCACCCGGCACCGAAACAAGGAGTGTTACCATGGCCTTCAATCTGCGCAACCGCAACTTCCTCCGCATGCTGGACTTCACCCCGCGCGAAATCCGCTACATGCTCGACCTGGCCCGCGACCTGAAACGCGCCAAGTACACCGGCACCGAACAGCAACACCTGAAGGGCAAGAACATCGCCCTGATCTTCGAAAAAACCTCCACCCGCACCCGCTGTGCGTTCGAAGTAGCCTGCTACGACCAGGGTGCCAACGTCACCTACCTCGGACCGTCCGGCTCGCAGATCGGTATCAAGGAATCGATGAAAGACACCGCCCGCGTGCTGGGTCGCATGTATGACGCCATCGAATACCGTGGCTTCGACCAGGACATGGTGGAGAACGAACTGGCCAAATTTGCCGGCGTCCCGGTGTACAACGGCCTGACCGACGAATGGCACCCCACCCAGATGCTGGCCGACGTGCTGACCATGTGGGAAAACAGCGACAAGCCCATCTCGCAAATCAGCTACACCTACCTGGGCGACGCCCGCAACAATATGGGCAACTCCCTGCTGGTGATTGGTGCCAAGCTGGGCATGGACGTCCGCATCGGCGCCCCGAAACACCTGTGGCCGACCGACGAACTGGTAGCCGAATGCCGTGAAATCGCCGCCCGCACCGGTGCTCGCATCACCCTGACCGAAGACGCTGCTGAAGCCGTCAAGGGGACTGACTTCATCCATACCGACGTCTGGGTATCGATGGGCGAACCGGCCGAAGTGTGGGCCGAACGCATCCGCCTGCTTAAGCCTTACCAAGTGAATGCCGCGCTGATGGCTGCTGCACAGAACCCGCAAGTCAAGTTCATGCACTGCCTGCCGGCCTACCACAACAGCGAAACCAAGGTCGGCAAGGAAATCGCCGCCCAGTACCCGGACCTGGCCAATGGCATTGAAGTGACCGAAGACGTGTTCGAAAGCGAAGCCTGCATTGCCTTCGAGCAAGCCGAGAACCGCATGCACACCATCAAGGCCATCTTGGTAGCGACGCTCGGAGATTAAGCCTGAGGCATCGTGGCAAAGCCCTACGACTTTGCCACACCGCCAGTGCCTGAAGTCTGACAGCAACACCGTTTCACCCACCACGACGACACCCCCTTGAAGTCGTGGCGGCGGAATCCGCACCCCCTCACTCAGGCGGATTCCACCCTCCGGCAGGTCATCCCCCGGTGACCTGCCGCCCCATCCGACACACACCGGCCTGCCACAGGCAGACCGGCCACGCCACTGTCCCGACCGCGCGGACAGGGCCAGAAAAGGAAACATCATGCGAGTCGTCGTAGCCCTGGGCGGCAATGCCCTGCAACGTCGTGGCGAAGCCATGACCGCTGACAACCAACGCGCCAACGTCAAGGTGGCCGCCGAACAACTGGCCGCCGTCACCCGGCTGGGCCACAACCTGGTGATGTGCCACGGCAACGGCCCGCAAGTAGGCTTGCTCGGCCTGCAAAACGACGCCTACGCCCGCCACGTCGACGGCAAGGTCACCCCCTATCCGCTGGATGTACTGGGTGCGCAGACCGAAGGCATGATCGGCTACATGATCGAACAGGAACTGGGCAACGTGCTGCCGTTTGAAGTGCCGCTGGCCACCATTCTGACCCAGACCGAAGTCGACGCAGCCGACCCGGCCTTCCAGAACCCCACCAAGTTCGTCGGCCCGGTATACAGCAAGGAAGAAGCTGAAGCGCTGGCTGCCAGCCACGGCTGGACGGTGAAAGCCGACGGCGACTACTACCGCCGCGTGGTACCCAGCCCGAAACCGAAACGCATCTTCGAACTGCGGCCCATCAAATGGATGATCGAAAAAGGCGCGGTCGTGATTGCTGCCGGTGGTGGCGGCATCCCCACCATGTACCAGGGCGACAAGCTGGTGGGCGTGGAAGCGGTGATCGACAAAGACCTGGCCTCCGCCCTGCTGGCACGCGAAGTGGACGCAGACTACTTCGTCATCGCCACCGACGTGAAGAGCGTGTTTGTTGGCTGGGGCACCCCGGAAGCCAAAGCCATCCGCCACGCCCACCCGGACGAAATGGACAAGCTGGGCTTTGCCGCCGGTTCGATGGGCCCGAAAGTGGAAGCCGCCTGCGAATTCGCCCGCCTGACCGGCAAGCGTGCAGTGATTGGCGCGCTGGAAGACATCGAGAAGATCGTCAAGGGCGAAGCCGGCACCATCATCTCCACCGAGAAGACCGGGATCGAGTGGTACTGAGCCAGGGCGCTGAAACACCTGCTGCTGCGTTGCGACGTCGGCTGAGGGGCAGGTGAGGTGTGGATCAACAAGGGCTGCTGCGGCAGCCCTTGTTGCATTGCGGCGAAAGAATCAGGCCAGGCCCAGTTCGGCGGCATGGTCGCGGCACAGCGCCTGTCCGGCGGCATAGCCGGCCTGGTACATCTGCGACAGGTTGGAATAGGACCAGTCCAGTTCCTGCTCACGCTGCTCCGGACGGATGAACTGGTCGTAAGCCACACGCAGCAACTTGGTGCGCGGCTTGCCCTCGGCATCCTTGTTGTGCAGGGCCTCGAACAGCTTCAGGTCATCACGGGCAATTTCAGTCAGCGGGGTGATGATGGACTGCACCCAGGCGTCGTACAGGTCACGCGGCGGATGCAGGATCTCTTCGCTGCCCAATACATCGAACACCACGGTGGTGTCGATATGAGGGTGATCCTGGAACAGGCGCTTGAAGTTGAGGGTGTCAATGGCAGCGCCTTCGATGTAGTAATTGTCATCCAGCAGGTAGGGCGGGTAGATCAGCGGGAAGGACAGGGCGGCCAGAAAATGTTCATGGGTGATTTGCTGCTTGTCCCAGCAATCCATGCGCTTTTGGCTGAGGTTGTAAGCATTCAGGTAAAACTGCGGCTTGATGCTGGCCAGTTTGCTGAAGTCCACCACTTGATCGATAAACGGCACATGGGCGCACAGGCCCTGGCTTTGGGCGTTCAGATCGCTAGGGCAGAGTGTAGCCATCAGCCAGCTGCTCCAGTCGGCAGCCAGACGCTGCAGCGGCCCCTGGTCAGCCTGGGCCTGGATGGCTTGCAGTAACGGGTTGGCTTGCTGCCACTGTCGCCAGATGTCGGCCAGCGGCCCCGGTTTGTTGAACACCTTGAAGTTGATGGGGAAGGCGGAGTAAAGCGCATCGGCCACCCCCATGTCGGCCAGTTTTTCCAGTGCGGCTTTCGGGTCTTGCCCTTTGGCAGCGGTATAGAGCAAGCCGACAATGGCACCCGCGCCCGAGGTGGAAATGATGTCGAACTCCACGCCTGCTTCGATGAATGCCACCAGCGAACCTGCCATCAAGGTGGCGTTAGGGGCGCCGCCGCCCAGTACCAGCGCCAGCGATTTCTTTTTGCTGCTCATGTTTGCCACTCCTGCATGGAAAATAATACGGATTATGCTTTATGAATTGTGAATTTTCTTGTTGTTATACAGATAATTCTTAGGAGGGGCTGTCTGGCTAGCTACGTGGTTTTACCATGTACCTTGCAATACACAATAGCTGGGACTAGAATCCGGTCTGACCTTGCATTGGGCACGCCAAACTATCGTGCAATGCAAGGTAGGGGTGAAACATGAAAACACAATTGAAGAAGGGCACGCTGGACATGTGTGTGCTGGCTGCACTGGCGGCGGGAGACAGCTATGCCTACGAATTGGTGAGCATCCTGTCGCGCAGCATGGAGGTGAGTGAGGGAACCATGTATCCCCTGATGCGCCGTCTGCAGGCCGAAGCCTGGGTATCGACTTATCTGGTGGAGTCGGCCAGCGGGCCATCGCGCAAGTACTACACCTTGACGGCAGAAGGCCGACGCCAGCTGGCATTGATGCAGCAGGAATGGCAGGAGTTTGTCGGCGATGTAAACAGTGTGTTGCAACTGGCCGCAGGCCGGGCCACGGGAGAAACAGCATGAACCAGCAAGAATTCATCCGTCAGTTGCAGGACGCACTGGCGCGACTGCCACAGCAGGAAAAACAGGAAATCATCGCCGATTATCAGGAATATTTCTGCGATGGACTGGCCGCTGGCCGTAGTGAGGCAGACATTGCCGCAGGCCTGGGGGACCCGCAGCAACTGGCACGGGAACTGATGGCACGCCATCATATTGCCCGCTGGGAAGACCGCAAGACGGTCGGCAACCTGTTTGCCGTGGTGGGGGCCATTGCCGGTATGGGCCTGCTCAACTTCCTGTTGGCTGTTCCCTTCCTGTTTTATCTGTGGATGCTGACCATGGCGGCACTGGCTTCCACCGGCATCCTGATTGGCGGTCTGGTGCTGTTTGGCACACTGGCGTGCAATGAGCTGTTCGGCTGGCCGGCCATTCACGAATCGCGTGATGTACGGGCCATCTGGTCGGATTTTGCCCAGGGCGGCCCGGCGGGTAACATCCACATTCGTGGCAGCAACGGTGAAAGTGTGGATGTGGTGCGTGAGGCATCGTCTGGTCGGGCTAGCATTCACATCCAGTCCAGCGATGGTGTCGTCAGTCTGGCGCGCGATAGCAGCGAAGCGCTGGGGCAATTGCATATCCAGGATGAGGAAGGGCAGGTAGATATTGGCGGCCTGGACTGGGGCTTGAGCCGCCATGGCATGCTGCTGACCGGCTTGCTATTGATGGCGCTGGGTGGTGGTGGCTTGTTTTTGTGCTACTTGCTGGCGCGCTGGACCTGGCGCGGTCTGTTGACTTACGGTCGTTACCAGTTGGAGCTACTGGACAAGGCCCGAGGGCATGATGACTAATTGGTAAGTTGGCCTGAAGTTAAAACGGACCCGCTGGGGTCCGTTTTGTCTGCCTGCTGATGGTGCGTTGTGCTCAGTGGCCTTCATAGGAGCAGACGGTGAAGACATCCAGACCGCTGTCGCGTACCAGCTTGCCGCCACCCAGCTCTGGCAGTTCGATGATGGCTGCCGCTTCCAGCACGTCTGCGCCCAGCTTTTTCAGCAGGTTGTAACCGGCCATCATGGTGCCGCCGGTGGCCACCAGATCGTCGATCAGGATGACGCGGTCACCCGCCTTGCAGGCATCGGTGTGGATCTCCACCGTGGCATTGCCGTATTCCAGCTCGTACTCTTCCGCCACGGTGGTGAAGGGCAGCTTGCCCTTCTTGCGGATGGGCACGAAGCCGACATTCAGCTCGTAAGCCAGGACCGAGCCGATGATGAAGCCACGTGCGTCCAGCCCGGCAATCAGGTCTACCTTTTCCAGCATGTAGCGATGCACATAGATGTCGATCAGCATGCGGAAGGTTTTCGGGTTTTGCAGCAGCGGGGTGATGTCGCGGAACATCACGCCCTGGCTGGGCCAGTTGGGCACGGTGCGAATCCAGCCTTTCAGATAGCTGGAGTAGTCGAGATTGCTGAGATTTTCCATGGCGCTATTGTACTTTCAAATGAAGCGACCGTGTTTGCTGTCGCACAAAGCAAAAAGGCCCGCCGCACCACGCAGCAGGCCTTGAGTGACCGGGTCAGGATCAGGCAAAGAATGCCAGCTTGAAGATCCACAGCGCGGCAATCACCACGACTGCCGGTTTCAGGTCGGCAAAGCGGCCAGCCAGAATCTTGATCACAGCATAGCTGATGAAGCCGAAAGCAATACCGTCGGCAATCGAGAAGGTAAACGGCATGGCCAGTGCAGTCATCACCGCAGGGGCGGACTCGGTCAGGTCGCTCCAGTCGATTTCCGCCAGGCCGCGTGCCATCAGCACGGCAACATAGCACAGGGCCGGTGCGGTAGCGTAGGCCGGTACGGTCTTGGCCAGCGGAGAAATCCACAGGCAGGCCAGGAACAGGATGGCCACCACGGTGGCGGTCAGGCCGGTGCGACCACCCACGGCGGTGCCGGCGGCGGATTCGATATAGGCAGTGGTGGAGGAGGTACCCATGATGGCACCGGCGGTGATGGCTACCGAGTCAGCCAGCAGGGCGCGCTTCAGGCGCGGCAGCTTGCCGTCCTTGTCCAGCAGGCCGGCGCGGTGCGACACACCCACCAGCGTGCCGGTGGTGTCAAACAGGTCGACAAAGAAGAACACGAAGATCACACCCACCAGGCCGGCGCTCATGGCACCGTGCAGGTCCATCTTCATGAAGGTGGGTTCCATGCTCGGTACCGGAGCGAAGATGCCTTCAAACTTGGACAGGCCCAGCGCGATGGACAGCGCGGTCACCACCAGAATGCCGATGATGATGGAGCCTGGTACCTTGCGGTATTCCAGAGCCACAATCAGGAAGAAGCCCAGAATGGCCAGCAGCGTGGTCGGGTTGTGAATATTGCCCAGAGTCAAGTAAGTTGCCGGATGGGCGGCGATCACGCCAGCGTCCTTCAGCGCGATGATGGCCAGGAACATGCCAACGCCAGCAGAAATGGCAAATTTCAGCGAACGCGGGATGGCATTGACAATAGCTTCACGCACCTTGAACAGGCTGACGGCCAGGAATACGATACCGGAAATGAATACCGCACCCAGTGCAGCCTGCCAGGGGATCCCCATACCCTTGACAACGCTGAAGGTGAAGTAGGCATTCAGACCCATGCCCGGTGCCAGTGCCATCGGGTAGTTGGCAACCAGGCCCATGATGGCAGTGCCAAGCGCTGCGGCCAGGCAGGTAGCCACGAAAACCGCATTCAGGTCCATGCCGGTGGCAGACAGAATCAACGGGTTTACCAAGATGATGTAAGCCATGGTCAGGAAGGTGGTGAAGCCGGCAATGACTTCGGTTCTGACCGAAGTGCCGTGTTCCCTCAGCTTGAAAAAGCTTTCCAGTAGTTGCATGACAGAGATGCTCCGAGCCTTGTTATGTATTGGATAAGACGCAGGATTTTACTTCGGTGTGAAGACAAATACCTAAATCTTGACATGAAGATACTTTTGCACTTAACCGGAAAAGCAGTCTGTGGTATTCTGAAAAATTACTCTTTCTTTGGCAGGATGTACGATTGATGAGCAAGGCAGTCGGGAACATCTATATCGTGGTTGCCCCGTCCGGGGCTGGAAAAACCTCGCTGGTAGCTGCTTTGCTGCAGGCCGAGCCCACGGTTGAGCTGTCTGTTTCCTACACCACGCGTGCTGCACGCACTGGTGAGGAAGACGGCAAGCACTATCATTTTATTGATCATGCTGCCTTCCAGTCCATGATTGCTGCCGGTGATTTTCTGGAGTATGCCGAAGTGTACGGCAACTTCTACGGCACCAGTGTGCGCTGGCTGCAAAGCCGGCTGGAAGCCGGGCACGACATCCTGCTGGAAATCGACTGGCAGGGCGCGGAACAGGTACGCAAGGTATTTCCTGGTGCCGTGGGCATTTTCATCCTGCCGCCGTCCATCGAAGAACTGGAGCGCCGCCTGCGTGGCCGCGGCACTGACAGCGAAGAAGTGATTCTGCGCCGTCTGGCTTCTGCCCGTTCGGAAATCGACAAGGTCGCCGAATACGATTACATCGTGGTGAACGACGATTTTGAACGTGCTCGCGTCGATCTGATCAGCATCTTCCGGGCTCGCAGATTGCGTGCTGCGGTACAAACCCAGCGTCTGGCTCCGGCTCTCGCCCGCATGGGCGTACAGCACGGCTAGCACGCATTGGTTGCTTCGGCAAAACTCGATATAGTTAACCGCATCGTACTAATTTACGAAAGAAATCACATGGCCCGTATTACCGTAGATGATTGCCTGGACCGTATCCAGAACCGTTTTGACCTGACACTGGCCGCAGCTTATCGCGCCCGCCAGGTGGCTTCCGGCGCAACATCCTTTGTGGATGCCGGCCGTCACAAGCCGACCGTGGTTGCGCTGCGTGAAATCGCAGCCGGCCATGTCGGCCGCGAAGTGCTTACCCGCAACAAGGGTTGATCCGGGTGCTGGCGGAGCGAAGCATGGAAACCGGTATTGAGAACGCCATCGATTACAACGCATTGATCGAACGCGAAGCGGCAGCCTTTTTTGAAGCGGCAGGCCGTTATCTCAAACCGGAAGACGTGCAGTTGCTGCGCCAGGCCTTTGAAGTCAGCCGCGAGGCGCACGAAGGACAGACCCGCAAGAGCGGCGAGCCCTATATCACACACCCGCTGGCGGTTGCTATCATGCTGACTGACTGGCGGCTGGATGTGCAGGGGCTGGCGGCTGCACTGCTGCACGATGTACTGGAAGATACCGGCGTCACCAAGCCCACACTGGCCGAGAAATTCGGCAAGGTGGTAGCTGACTTGGTGGATGGCCTGTCCAAGCTGGAAAGGCTGGAATACCAGACCAAGGAAACCGCCCAGGCGGAAAACTTCCGCAAGATGGTGCTGGCCATGGCGCGCGACATTCGCGTCATTATCGTCAAGCTGGCCGACCGCCTGCACAATATGCGCACGCTGGACTCCATGCGCGAGGACAAGCGTCAGCGCATTGCGCTGGAAACGCTGGAAATCTACGCGCCGATTGCCAACCGCATCGGCCAGAACAAGGTTTATCGCGAACTGCAGGACCTTGCCTTCAAGCATCTGCATCCGCATCGCTACAGCGTATTGTCCAAGGCGGTGCGCGCCGCACGCGGCAATCGCCGCGAAGTGGTCAACAAAATTTTGAAAACCGTCAGCCAGCGGCTGGTGGAAAGCAATATCGAAGCTACCATCAAGGGGCGCGAGAAAAACCTGTACAGCATCTACAAGAAAATGCAGGAAAAACACTTGTCGTTTTCCGAGGTGCTGGATATCTACGGTTTTCGCGTGGTGGTGAATGACATCCCCAGCTGTTACCTGGCGCTGGGTGCGCTGCATAGTCTGTACAAGCCCATTCCGGGCAAGTTCAAGGATTACATCGCCATTCCCAAGGGCAATGGTTACCAGAGTCTGCATACCACTTTGTTTGGCCCTTATGGCACGCCGGTGGAAATGCAGATTCGCACCCGTGAAATGAACGGGGTGGCCGAAGCCGGTGTGGCTTCGCACTGGATGTACAAGAGTGGCAATGCCGGTATCAACACGGCGCAGCAGCGTACCCATCAGTGGCTGCAAAGCCTGCTGGACATGCAAGAGGAGAGCGATGATGCTGTCGAGTTCCTCGAACACATCAAGATCGACCTGTTCCCCGACGAGGTGTATGTCTTTACTCCCAAGGGCAAGATCATGGTGTTGCCGCAAGGCTCCACGCCGGTGGACTTTGCCTATGCGGTGCATACGGATGTCGGGCATCGCTGCATTGCTGCCCGTGTCAATCATGTATTGATGCCGCTGCGTACCGTGCTGCGCAATGGTGATACGGTTGAAGTCATCACGTCTACCCAGGCCAAGCCCAATCCGTCCTGGCTCACTTTCGTGCAAAGTGGCCGCGCGCGTTCCGGTATCCGTAACTATCTTAAGAGCCTGCAGCGCGAAGAGGCTTCCACTCTTGGCGAGAAGCTCCTCAAGCAAGCTATTGGTGCGCTGGCGGTATCACCCTTGCTGCTGGATGATGCGCTAAAAGCCGAGTATATGGCGGTACATGGGGATAAACTGCAGGGCTTTGGCGAGGTGCTGGCCGAGATTGGTGCTGGCAAGTTGCTGCCCATCGCGGTGGCGCGCCGTCTGGTCGAGCTGGCTGGCGAGCGTCTGGGCGAAGATGTGCGGGTAGGGCCGGTCACCATCCGTGGTAATGAAGGCGGCACCGTGCAGCTGTCCAGCTGTTGCAATCCTTTGCCGGGTGATGAAATCCTTGGGGTGATTACCAAGGGGCAGGGGCTGGTGATTCACCGCGTCAGCTGTCCGAATGTGCAGAGGGTCGATCACGACAAGCTGCTGAACGTTAACTGGGAAACCCAGCGCGATCGCATGTTTGGTGTCAGTGTCAGTGTGCTGGCGCGTAATGAACGTGGTGCGCTGGCCGATATCGCCGCTGCTATCTCGCAGGCCTCGGCCAATATCGAAAGCGTGGATACCCAGGACACCCACGTGGGCGACGGCTTCATCCATATTCATTTCCGCTTGCAGGTGGAAAGCGTGGATCACCTGTCCCGCGTCTTGAACGAGGTGCAGAGCCTGGTGGTGGTGCAGCGGGCGGAGAGGAGATAATCATGCGTTTGCGCATCAATGGCGAGTGGAAGGAATTTGCCTTGCTTGCTTCGGTGGCGGATCTGGTTCCGGTGCTTGAGCTGGCGGGCAAGCGCGTTGCTGTCGAGCTTAACGGACAAATCGTGCCTCGCAGTCAGCACGGCAATGCGGTGCTGAATGATGGGGATGAACTGGAAATCGTAGTGGCTGTCGGCGGTGGCTGACGGAATGGCAAAGGAGTGGAAGGTGCAGGATCAACTGGTCATCGCAGGCAAGGCTTATAATTCCCGTTTGCTGGTAGGTACCGGCAAATACCGTGATTTCGAACAGACCGCACAGGCGCTGGATGCCTCGGGCTGCGATATCGTCACGGTTGCCATTCGTCGTGTCAATCTGGGCCAGAATGCCGGCGAACCCAATCTGCTCGATTTTTTGCCGCAGAACCGCTACACTCTGCTCCCCAATACGGCGGGCTGTTATTCCGCCGAGGATGCCATCCGTACCTTGCGCCTGGCGCGCGAGCTGCTGGATGACCATCGCCTGGTGAAGCTGGAAGTGCTGGGTGACTCCGGCAATCTCTTCCCCAACGTCAAGGAAACCCTGAAGGCAGCCGAAGTGCTGGTGGCCGAAGGCTTTGATGTCATGGTGTATACCTCGGATGATCCGATTATTGCACGAGAGCTGGAACAGATAGGCTGCTGCGCCATCATGCCGCTGGCCAGTCTGATCGGCTCCGGCATGGGCATCCTTAATCCGTGGAACCTGAAGCTGATCATCGAGCAATCCAGTGTACCGGTGCTGGTGGATGCCGGGGTGGGTACCGCCTCCGACGCCGCCATTGCCATGGAACTGGGTTGCGATGGCGTGCTGATGAATACCGCGATTGCCGCTGCCGGCAATCCGGTCATGATGGCACATGCCATGAAACTGGCTGTCGAAGCAGGCCGTGCCGCTTACTGTGCGGAACGGATGCCGAAACGTTTTTATAGCGCTGTACCAAGTTCTCCTAGTGAGGGGGTGATTTCTTCTCGCAAGCCGTGATGCACAAAAGCGCCACAAAAAGCTTGCTGGGAATGCTTCAGACTTTTCCAAACCGCGTATTGTTGTTAAAATGCTGTTTTTTATAGGTGGCCTTACGTCCGCCGCCTAGGAATCTAAGGATACTTGAGTCAATGCCGAATATTCGCGTTAAAGAAAACGAGCCGTTCGAAGTCGCCATGCGTCGCTTCAAGCGCGCTGTAGAAAAAACCGGTCTGCTGACCGAACTGCGCGCTCGTGAGTTCTACGAAAAGCCGACCACCGAACGCAAGCGTAAGCATGCTGCTGCTGTTAAGCGCCACTACAAGCGCATTCGCAGCCAGATGCTGCCGCCGAAACTCTTCTAAGAGTTGCATCGGTCATAAAGCGGGACCGCAGGCATGGCCTGCGGTTTTGCCATTTGTACTCCAGAATTCTTACGCCATGTCTTGACATGGCCCTTGTGAGCACGACATGAGCCTCAAAGTTCGCATCAGCGATGACATGAAGTCCGCCATGAAGGCAAAGGACACCGAGCGTCTGGCTGCCATTCGCCTGTTGATGGCCGCCATCAAGCAGAAGGAAGTGGACGAACGCATCGAACTTGACGATGCCGCGATCGTGGCAGTGATCGACAAGATGCTCAAGCAGCGTCGTGACTCCGTCTCGCAATACGAAGCTGCTCAGCGCCAGGATCTGGCCGACAGGGAAAAGGCTGAAATGACTGTGCTGATGGCCTATATGCCGCAGCAACTGTCCGAGGCCGAAATCGACGATCTGGTAGCCAAGGCTGTTGTCGATAGTGGAGCTGTCTCCATGCAGGACATGGGCAAGGTCATGGGCCTTCTGCGTCCGCAACTGGCCGGCCGTGCCGACATGGCGCTGGTTTCTGCGCGTATCAAGGCCAGGCTCGCCGCCTGATCTCTGGCCGGGTACAGTTTGGCCCGGTATTTGTTTCCCCGTGTTAAGGCAGGTGTTCGGCGTTGATTCCACAGGACTTTGTTGATCAGTTGTTGTCCCGTGTCGACCTGGTCGACGTGGTGGATCGCTATGTCCCGCTGAAAAAAGCCGGTCAGAACTATTTGGCCTGCTGCCCTTTCCATAAGGAAAAATCCCCCTCCTTCACGGTCAGCCCCAGCAAGCAGTTCTATCACTGTTTTGGTTGTGGTGCACACGGCTCCGCCATTGGTTTCGTCATGGAATACCAGGGGCTGGGCTTTGTCGATGCGGTGAAAATGCTGGCCGACAGCATTGGCATGCCGGTGCCAGAGGTGCGCAGCGTCAATCCGGAAGCCACGCGTGCCGCACGTGAGCGACAGTTATCGCTGGAAGAAGTGATGCAGCTGAGTGCCGGCTATTTCAAGCAGCAGTTGAAGTCGGCCCCTGTTGCCATCAGTTATCTGAAAGGGCGTGGGGTGAGTGGGGAAGTGGCTGCACGCTTTGGTCTGGGTTACGCCCCGGGTGAATGGCAGAACTTGCAGGCCATTTTTCCGCAGTATCAGGATGACAAGCTGGTAGATGCCGGTCTGGTCATTTTCAATGAGGAAAGCGGCAAGCGTTACGACCGTTTCCGTGAGCGGGTGATGTTTCCCATCCGCAATCAGCGCGGTGCCATCATCGGTTTTGGTGGCCGCGTGCTGGGCAAGGGAGAGCCGAAGTATCTGAACTCGCCGGAAACGGTGCTGTTCGAAAAAGGCCGTGAACTGTACGGCCTGTACGAAGCCCGCCAGGCTATCCGCGAGAAGAACCGCGTGCTGGTGGTTGAAGGTTATATGGATGTGGTGGCATTGGCACAATACGGCATCAACTATGCCGTGGCCACGCTGGGGACGGCCACCACCGGCGAACATGTGCGCAAGCTGATGCGCCATGCCGATCAGGTGTATTTCTGCTTTGACGGCGACAAGGCGGGTCAGAAGGCCGCTTGGCGTGCGCTGGAGAACAGCCTGCCGCAATTGCAGGATGGCAAGGCGCTGAATTTTCTGTTTTTGCCACAGGAACACGACCCGGACAGCTATGTGCGGGAGTTCGGTACCGAAGCATTCGAACAGCAGTTGGCAGAGCACAGTCTGCCGCTATCGGTTTACTTTACCCGCGAGCTGACTGGCCGCGTGGACATGAATACGCCAGAAGGGCGGGCCGACCTGATCAAACAGGCCAGCCCGCTTCTGGCACAGATTGCAGCACCGGCGCTTGGCTTCATGATCAGAAAGCGGCTGGCAGAACTTGCCGGCATGGACGTCGACGATTTCGACATGCTGACTACAGGCAAGAAGGCGCCGGAGCGCAAGGGCAAGCGGGAATACCGCCTGCCAGAGGAATCATATCGCCAGATCAACACGCCCATTGTTCACAAGCAGATCAAGTGGCTGCTGATGAACCCGGCGTGGGCCAGCGATGTGAGCTTGCCGGACAGCCTGCCGCTGTCCGACGAACTGGCCTGCTTTGCGATGTTGGCCGAAAGTGTGCAGGGACACGAGCAGCCGCCCAATACGGCGCAATTGATAGAGGGCTTGCGCGGCACCCCCTACGAAGGGCTGATCGACAGTGTGCTGCACCAGGCCATGCAGGATCCGGATGAGTTTGCCGACCCCGGTGAGGATGACCGCACCCAGTTTCAGCATGGCAACGCCAGATTGCTGAAAATGTTGCGTGAAGCCCAGGTGGAAAGGCTAAAACTGAAAGACCGTAATGAAGGTCTAAGTCCGGAAGAGAAAGCATTATTCAGGGAACTGCTCCGAGACCTGCTCGGCTCGCCAATGTGAGCCGGGGCAGGGGTGACGTAGTTGTGTTATCATCAACTGTTTTTTTCGGCTTATTTTAAGCAGGAAGCAAAATGGCGGCCTCTCCCGAAAATCAAAAAGACGTACAGGACAACGAAGAACAGGTAATGAGCCTGGAAGAGCAGCGTAAACGCCTGCGCCAGCTGATTGCCCTGGGCAAGGAACGTGGTTATCTCACCTACGCCGAGATCAACGACCACCTTCCGGAAGATGTGTCCGATGCCGAGCAGATTGAAAACATCGTCACGATGATTTCCGGTCTGGGCATCCAGGTTTACGACGAAGCGCCGGATGCAGAAACCCTGCTGATGTCCGATGCCACTCCCGCTGTTGCTGACGAAGACGCGGTGGAAGAAGCCGAGGCGGCATTGTCGTCGGTGGATTCCGAATTTGGCCGTACCACCGATCCGGTGCGCATGTACATGCGTGAAATGGGTTCGGTTGAGCTCTTGACCCGCGAAGGCGAAATCGAAATCGCCAAGCGTATCGAAGACGGCCTCAAGCACATGATTCTGGCGATCTCGGCTTGTCCGGGAACCGTGGCCGAAGTGCTGGAGTTGGTTGAGCGCATCAGCAAGGAAGAAATCCGCGTTGACGAGGTAGTAGACGGTTTCATCGATCCGAATGCCGATACGGCTGAAGCGGCGCTGCCGTTTGCTGAGCCGGAAGTCGAGGAAGATGCACTGCTCGAAGACGAGGAAGCAGAAGCCGAAGATGACGAAGCCAGTGCCGAAGCCGCCAATCTGGCCAATCTGGAAGAGCTGAAACAGCAGACGCTGGAACACTTTGCCGGCGTGCGCATGATGTTCGACAAGATGGTCAAGGTGCTGGAAAAAGAAGGCTCCAAGTCCAAGGGCTATCTGGAGCTGCAAGACGCGATCACCACCGAATTCATGATGGTGCGCTTCTCCACTCGCCAGATCGAATCGCTGTGTGAATCGCTGCGTCGCCGTGTCAATGAAATCCGCACCTTCGAGCGTGATATCCAGGACATCTGCGTCACCCGCGTGCGCATGGACCGCACCCACTTCATCAAGGTATTCCCCGGCAACGAAATCAACACCGCCTGGGTGGAGACCGAAATCGATTCCGGCAAGGCCTGGAGCGAGGCACTGACCCGCTTCAAGTACGCCATCATCGAGAAGCAAACCAAGCTGTCCGAGCTGCAGGATCGCGCCATGTTGCCGATCAAGGAGCTCAAGGAAATCAACCGCCAGATGTCGGCGGGTGAATCCAAGGCTCGGCGTGCCAAGAAGGAAATGATCGAGGCCAACCTGCGTCTGGTGATTTCCATCGCCAAGAAGTATACCAACCGTGGCCTGCAGTTCCTCGACCTGATCCAGGAAGGCAATATCGGCTTGATGAAGGCGGTGGACAAGTTCGAATACCGTCGTGGTTACAAGTTCTCGACCTATGCTACCTGGTGGATTCGTCAGGCCATTACCCGCTCGATCGCGGACCAGGCCCGCACCATCCGTATTCCGGTGCACATGATTGAAACCATCAACAAGATGAACCGCATTTCGCGTCAGATTCTGCAGGAAACCGGTCGTGAGCCGGATCCGGCCGAACTGGCGGAAAAGATGGAAATGCCGGAAGAGAAGATTCGCAAGATCATGAAGATTTCCAAGGAGCCTATCTCCATGGAAACCCCGATCGGCGATGACGACGATTCCCATCTGGGCGACTTCATCGAAGACCAGAACAACCTGGCACCGTCTGATGCTGCGATGTACTCCAGCCTGAAGGACGCCACCAAGGAAGTGCTGGATACCCTGACCCCGCGTGAGGCCAAGGTATTGCGCATGCGTTTTGGTATCGATATGAATACCGACCACACCCTGGAAGAAGTGGGCAAACAGTTTGACGTGACCCGTGAGCGTATCCGTCAGATTGAAGCCAAAGCCCTGCGCAAGCTGCGTCATCCGACCCGTTCGGAGCGTCTGCGCAGCTTCCTGGACAACGAGCCTGGCGGTCAGTAATTCAGCCTGTCTTTAAGTATGGCATCCCCAAGCCGCTTGCATCAGGGCTTGGGGATTTTTATTTCATTCTGTTATAATGCCCCCCTTCGGGCCTTTAGCTCAGTTGGTTAGAGCAGAGGACTCATAATCCTTTGGTCGCGGGTTCGAGCCCCGCAGGGCCCACCAGATTCAACGGCCTGTCGCGTCATGCGGCAGGCCGTTTTTCATTGCGGCGCCCGCTGGTGACCAGGGCCTTGCGGGCAGTAATGTTTATGCGCAAATCATTGCGTCATGGCGCAACTTACGCCGCTGCTGGGCCTGTCAGTGATTACCTTCTTTTGTCTTGTCTATTCCGGTGTTGTGGTCGGGTTTCCAAACGCCTGCTTGTTACCTGGTTCGGATTTCCGAATCAATGCCGATGTAATTTAATTTTTAACTATTAAAATCAATTACTTGTATTGATGTTTTGTGAATTTTTCTTGGCACGATTTCTGCTGTGTAGAGCGTACTCAACACCGGTCGCAAAGCCGGGTTACTCTGGAGAAACGCTCGTGAAAACCAACAAGATTACCCTGTGGGTCTTGATTGCCCTCGTTCTGGGTATCGCAGTCGGCTATGGCTGTCACACCTCGATTACCGATCCGAAGCAACTGAAGGACGTTGCGGGTTATTTTTCCATTCTGACCGACGTGTTCATGCGTCTGATCAAGATGATCATTGCCCCCTTGGTGATGTCTACCCTGGTGCATGGTATTGGCAGTAGCGATTCCCGTTCTGTAGGCCGCGTAGGGCTGAAAGCCATGTGCTGGTTTATGGGTGCTTCCCTGGTGTCCCTGTTCCTGGGCCTGATCTTTGCCAATGCCCTGCAACCGGGTGTGGGCTATACCTTGCCGATGGCCGATGCTTCCGGTCCGGCAGTGAAAGCCAGTGCACTGAACCTGAAGGACTTCATCACCCACATGTTCCCCACCAGCTTCTTTGACGCCATGGCGAAGAATGAAGTGCTGCAAGTGGTGGTGTTCTCGGTGTTCTTTGGTTTTGCCATCGCATCTTATAAGGGTCCGAAGCCGGAACTGCTGATGAAGGGTCTGGAACAACTGGCCAACATCATGCTGCGCGTAACCAATATCGTGATGATGTTTGCACCGGTAGGCGTGTTTGGTGCCGTTGCTTCCACCATTACTGCGGATGGCCTGGGCGTTCTGGCCATGTACGCCAAGTTCATGGGTAGCTTCTATCTGGCGCTGTTCTGCCTGTGGATGCTGATGATTGCTGCCGCTTACGGTTTTGTCGGCAAGAAGATTTTTGCTCTGCTCAAGACTATCCGCATGCCGCTGATGCTGGGTTTTGCCACTGCCAGTAGCGAGGCCGCTTACCCGACCCTGTTGGAGCAACTGGAACGCTTTGGTATCAAGGAACGGATTTCCGGTTTTGTATTGCCGCTGGGTTACTCCTTTAACCTGGACGGTTCCATCATGTACACCTCGTTTGCCGCCCTGTTCATTTCCCAGGTTGCCAACATCCATCTGACGCTGGGCCAGCAAATCACCATGCTGCTGATCCTGCTGATCACCAGCAAGGGCATTGCCGGTGTACCGCGTGCATCGCTGGTGGTCGTGGCTGCCGTACTGCCGATGTTCAATCTTCCGGAAGCAGGCATTCTGCTGATTCTGGGTATCGACCACTTCCTGGATATGGGCCGCACTGCGACCAATGTACTGGGTAATGCGATTGCAACTACCGTGGTGGCTGCATCCGAAGGCGATATCGATGCAGATGCCGCACAGGTTAACCCGGCACTGGCAGAAGAACAGGCCTGAGCTCCCTAAGGCCCTGCCACCGTTTTACCCTATAAAAATCCAGTGACAGATCCCGGCCTGCCCAAGCCGCCGATACAGGCGGACAGGCAGGACGCGGGGCTGATCGCTGCAGCCAGTTGCTTCCCGGCAACGACATCCCCACTAGTCTTTCTACAAAGAGAAGAGACATGAAACAAACCTTCAAAATGCTGCTGTCCAGCGCTGCCGTGATGGCTGCACTGTGTGGTCAATCCGCCCAGGCGGCCGAGGCTGCCAAACCGCATGTGGTGATTCTGGCTACTGGCGGCACCATTGCCGGTACCGGTGCCAGCAGTACCACCACCATTGGTTACACTGCAGCCAAGCTGGGCGTGGACAAGATGATTGCCGCCGTGCCCGAGCTGTCCAAGGTAGCGGATGTGCGTGGTGAGCAGGTTGCCCAGATCGCCAGCGAAAGCATGACCAACGAAGTGTGGCTGAAACTGGCCAAGCGCGTGAACGAGCTGCTGGCGCAGAAGGATGTGGATGGCGTGGTGATTACCCACGGTACCGACACCATCGAAGAAACCGCTTACTTCCTGGATCTGGTGGTGAAGAGCAAGAAGCCGGTCGTGGTGGTGGGCTCCATGCGCCCGTCTACCGCCATCAGTGCTGACGGCCCGATCAACCTGTACAACGCCGTGATTCTGGCTGGTAGCAAGGATGCAGTCGGCAAGGGTGTGCTGGTGGCGCTGAACGACCAGATCAACGCGGCACGTGAAGTGACCAAGACCAACACTTCCACTACCGACACCTTCAAGACGCCGGAGCTGGGCTACCTGGGTTACATGCAGGACAACAAGCCGCACTTCTACCGCATGTCCACCCGCAAGAACACTGCGGATACCGAATTTGATGTATCCAAGCTGAACAGCCTGCCGCGCGTCGACATCGTTTACGGTTATGCCAACATGGACCGCGTGGCCATGGACGCCGACATCGCAGCCGGTGCTCAGGGTATCGTGCAAGCTGGTGTAGGCGATGGCAGTATCGCTGCCCAGATGATGCCGGCCATCCGCGATGCCCGCAAAAAAGGCGTGCTTGTGGTACGCAGCTCGCGTGTAGGTAATGGCATCGTGGCCCGCAACGGTGAGGCTAATGACGATCAGGAAGATCTGGTGGTTAGCGACACGCTGAATGCGCAAAAAGCCCGCATCCTGCTGATGCTGGGTCTGACCAAGACCCACGACACCAAAGAACTGCAACGCATGTTCTACACCTATTGAGCTGGCTGACAGGCGCTGCACCGGCCTGTCTGTCGATTGCGACACCCAATCGGGTGAGATCCCCCCGCAGCGACAGCATGGTGTGGCGACTGATCAAGCAGCCTTTGGCAAGCGGCCCCGGTGGCCGCTTTTTTTATGTGTCCTTGTCGGGCCACCGGATGGCCGGGGCCGGACAGACACAATCAGCCTGGCTGATTCAGACCGTATTTCTTCAGTTTGTCGAACAAGGTGGTCTTGGCCACTTTCAGGGCTTCGCTGGTGCGGCTCAGGCTGTAACCGTGGCGGCGGAATTCCTCGGCAATCAGCGCACGCTCGAATGCCTCTACCGTCTCTGCCAGCGGCAGGCTCTGGCTCAGCTCGCCGGATTCGGACAACGGGGTGCGGATACCCAGTACATAGCGCTCGGCCACATTGCGCAGCTCCCGCACATTGCCGGGCCAGTCGTAAGCCAGCAGCTCGGCCTGTTCGTGGGCTTCCAGCTGCGGGGTGGGGCGGTCAAAGCGGCTGGCCGATTGCAGCAGGAAGTATTCGAACAGTAGCGGAATGTCTTCGCGGCGTTCGCGCAGCGGCGGCAATTGTAGCGTCACCACGTTTAGCCGGTAGTAAAGGTCGCTACGGAAGCTGCCGTTATTGCCCATGGCTTTGAGGTCGGCCTTGGTGGCGGAGATCACCCGGCAATCCACCGCAATGGGGGTGTTGGACCCCAGCCGCTCCAGGGTGCGCTCCTGCAATACGCGCAGCATCTTGATTTGCAGCGGCAACGGCATGCTTTCGATTTCATCCAGAAACAACGTACCGTTATTGGCGTATTCGATGCGCCCGATACGGCGCTTGGCCGCACCGGTAAAGGCGTGTGCCTCGTGGCCGAAGATTTCGCTCTCGAACAGGTTTTCTGCCAGACCGCCACAGTTGACCGCAACGAAATTGTGTTTCTGACGCCGGCTGATTTCATGCAGGCAACGCGCCACCAGCTCCTTGCCGGTGCCGGTTTCACCCAGAATCAGCACATTGGCGGAGGTGTCGGCCAGGTCGGCAATCATGCGGCGCACTTTTTCCATGGCCGGCGAGCGGCCAATCAGCCGCGATTCCAGGCTTTGCTTGTCCTGTAGCTGACGGCGCAGGGTTTCCACTTCCAGGCTCAGGCGACGTTGCTCCATGGCGCGGCAGACCACTTCATGCAGCCGTTCGGGGGAGAAGGGCTTTTCGATGAAGTCGTAGGCACCATCCTTCATCGCCTGTACCGCCAGGCTGACATCACCATGACCGGTGATCAGGATGACAGGCAGGCTGGCGTCCTGGGCTTTCAGTGCCCGTAGCAAGGCCATGCCATCCTGGCCCTGCAGATGGATGTCGCTCACCACCACGCCGGGAAAGCCCTGATGCAGCAGGCCCAGTGCCTGCTCGGCACTGGAGACGCCGCGGGCATCCAGTCCTTCCAGCATCAGTGCCTGCTCGCAGCCCAGCCGGACATCCGGATCATCCTCGATGATCAACACTTTCATGCCATCAAACATGGCGGTATTCCTTTGTAGCAAGCGGCAGGGTGATGGTGAACACGGCACCGCCCTGCGGGTGATTGTCGGCACTCAGGCTGCCGCCGGCCTCGGCAATGATGCCGGCGCTAAGGGTCAGCCCCAGTCCCAGGCCGATGCCGGCCGGCTTGGTGGTGACAAAGGGCTCAAACAGCTGCGCACGCACGGCGTCCTGCAGGCCGGGGCCATTATCGCGGATTTGCAGTACCAGTTGTTCGGTCGTACGGTGGCCGCTGATTTCTATACAGCCGTCCGGCTTGTCTTGCAGCTCATCCAATGCATTGGCCAGCAGATTCACCAGCACCTGCTCGAAACGATTGGGATCGCAGCGGGCCTGCCATGGCTCGGGGGCGTGTGGTCGTAGAATCCTGACCCGGCTGTCTTCCAGGCGATTGCGCAGCAATAGCAGGGCACTATCGATGGCCAGGCTGATATCCACGGTGCCCAGGCTACTGGTTGATTTGCGCGAATAGCCCTTCAGCGCACTGGTGATCTCACCCATCTTGTCCACTAACTGGCAGATGGTTTGCAGATTGGTACGGGCGGTTTCGTTTTGTTGGCGCTCCAGAAACTTGATGGCATTGCCCGACAGGGTGCGCAGTGCCGCCAGCGGCTGGTTCAGTTCGTGGGCGATGCCGGTGGCCAACTGGCCCAACACGGCCAGCTTGCCCGCCTGCACCAGATTGTCCTGGGTCTGGCGCAAATGCTGTTCGGTACGGATGCGTTCGCTGATTTCTTCTTGCAGCTGCTGGTTGGCGCGCGACAGGTCGGCAGTACGCTCTTCTACCTTGCGTTCCAGTTCCCGGTAAGCTTGCTGCAGAGCCTCGCGTGCCGATAATTTGTCGCGCAGGCGGCGGCGGCGTTCGTTCAGCCACAGAATGCCGGTGAGACTCAGCAGGGTCAGTACGGCGGCCAGGGCCGCACGGTTGTAGGCCAACTGGTAGACAGGATCCAGACTGGACAATACGGTCAGCTTCCAGCTGGAGAGTGGCAGCTGCAGCGACTGACCCAGCATGTCGCGCGGGTAGGCCAGCCGGCTGAGGGTACGGCGGCCGCTCTGGTTCAGTCGGTAGATATGGCTGCCGTCGCCCAGGCTGCGCCGTTCTTCCAGTCCCAGTGGCAGCAGGCGTTTGCGGTTGTATTGCAGATTGCGGTCAAACGCATCTTGCAGTGCCCTGCTGAAGGGCTTGAGTGTGCTGAATTTCCAGCCCGGCTCGGTAGCCAGAATCACCACGCCGTTCTGGTCACTGACCATGACGGTAGTCTTGTTCTCCCGCCACAGCTTCTCCAGGTATTCCATGTTTACCTTCACCACGGCCACACCAATGATGTGGCCGTGGCTGCTTAGCGGTTCGGACAGGTAATAGCCGGCTTCGCTACGGGTAGTGCCCACGCCGAAGAAACGGCCGGGCTGGCCGCTCATGGCGTCGGTGAAATAGGCACGGAAGGCATCGTTTTCGCCCAGATAACTGTCTGGCTGCCGCCAGTTACTGGTGGCACGCACAATGCCGCTGCTGTCCATGATGTAGATGGCGCTGGCTCCGGTACGCTGGCTCAGGCGTTCCAGATAGTCATTGGCTGCCTGCTGGCGTTGGCGGTCTTCCGGTACGTGCAGCAGTCCTTCCACATAGGGGGACAGCCCCAGCAGGCTGGGCAGGCGGGCGTAGTGGCCGATTTCGCTGTTCAGGCTATTGGCGTACAGCTCCAGCCTTTGGGTGTTGGCTGTACGCAGTTCTTCCAGCGAACCGTCCACGCTGGCGCGAAAAGCGCTGACGGCGGCAATGTCCATCAGTATCAGCAGCAGCGCAATGCGCAGTACGGTACGCAGTTTCAAGCGGAATCTACTCCTGGCAATCCGGGTTGACTGGCTGTCGGGCAGGGGGCAGCAAGTACAAAAAGGCGGCCGTTGGCCGCCTGGTGGGAGTCGGTCTGCTGCCTTTGTCGGCAGCGTCCCGCGCTATTGTAGCAAAAGCGCCTGCTTTCGCGGTGGCGCTTGCCTGGCTCAGAGATGGCGTTCGAAATGGCTGACCAGTCGCTTCAGATCATGGGCGGTGGTGTGCAACTGTTCCGCTACATCACGTGCGTTGGCAATGCTCTGGCTGTTCTGCTCGGTCAGCGCGCTCATGGTTTCCATGTTCTGCGCTACTTCGGTGGAGGCAGATGATTGCTGCTGCAGCATTTCCGCCACGTTTGCCGCCGATACCGATACGCCCTGATTGGCCTGGCGGATGGCTTCCAGACTGCTGCTGGCGTTGCTGATGGCGCTGTCTACCCCTTGCACCTTGTCCAGCGCAGTCTGCACATTCTGCAATACCTGGCGAGTCCGTTCGTGCAGCACATTGATGGACTGCTCGATTTCCTGGGTATTGCCCGCCGTACGCTCTGCCAGCTTGCGTACTTCATCGGCCACCACGGCAAATCCGCGTCCCTGCTCGCCCGCCCTAGCTGCTTCGATTGCCGCATTGAGTGCCAGCAGATTGGTCTGATTGGCGATGTCCTTGATCACCGAGGTGACCGATCCTATCTCCTCTGCAGATTTTTCCAGAATCTGAATCGCATCCCGGGTGTGCTCGAACTCTCCCATGACTTGCTGGGTGGCATGGCGGGTCTGCAGCATCTTGGCTTCGCCTTCGTCGGCCAGGCTGGTGGCCTCGGTGGCATGGGCGGCACCCCTGCGGGTGGTGATGGAGATTTCATTCACTGATACCGACAGCTGCTCCAGCGCGGCAGCCACCCGGGTTATCCCTTCCAGCGCATGTTCGCCGCGTTTTTGCAGATTGCTCGCTTCCGTATGTGTGGCCGTGGCTGCCAGACTGATATCATGGGCACCGGTCACCACATCGGCCAGCACGGCGCGGGTATTGATGCGCGTGGTTTCCAGCATTTCCAGCATGTGGCGTATATCCTGACAGCCCGATTGGGGAATGGCTTCCTTGAAATTGCCTTCTGCCAATTTGGCCAGACCTTGCTTTGCATGTTCAAGTGGCGTCGCCAGGCATTTGTGAATCAGTACTGCCGCACCAATCAGCCAGATGATGCTGCCTGCATTGAGAATGTCGTGAACAATGCTTTCCGGCAGGATGTACTCCGCCAGCAGGGCAATGATGGGTGGCAGCATGGATAGGGTGAGCAGCTTTTGCATGCTCATTGCCTTGTGCTGGCGTGTGGCAGGGAAGTTGCTGCGTTTGGCGCGGATATCGGCGTACAGCTGCTCGGCCTGCTGGCATTGCTGCTTGTCCGGTGCGCTGCGTACCGACATGTAGCCAACGGTATTGCCGTTCTCGCGGATGGGGGTGACATAGGCATCTACCCAGTAGTAGTCACCCTGTTTGCTGCGGTTTTTCACCAACCCGCGCCAGGGATGGCCGGCCTTGATGGTTTGCCACAGATCATCAAAGGCTTCCACCGGCATGTCCGGATGGCGTACCACATTATGTGGCTGGCCGAGCAACTCTTTTTCGGAAAAGCCGCTCATTTCAATGAAGGCACGGTTGGCGTAGGTGATGTGTCCCTTCAGATCGGTCTTGGTCACGATGGGGCGCTGCGGGTGCAAGAATAATTCGTGAGAACTGACAGGCTGGTTGTTACGCATTTCTATCCCCGGATAACTGCTGCTTTAGGAATGACAACTTGCAAGCCCCTCCCCGAGCATTGCCGGCAGCACGTTTCAGTCTGCTAAACGATGCTGTGATATCGGTATAGTCGAAAATGTTAATGCCATTATCATTTTTTGCGGGCCGGAGAACCTTATTTCATGTTGCCAGCCTGCATTTCGCCCAGCACCTCGCACAGCAGTTGGGCAAAACTATCCACCAGCGTGGATGCAGGGCGGTGCAAGGGGCGTAGCAAGTTGACCCGGAAGGGGAGCGATACTGACAGCGGTCTGATGATGACACCATGACCGGCGAAGGCCAGAGCAGTCAGTGGGTTTACCACTGCCAGCCCGATGCCTTGTTGCACCATGCTGCATACCGAGGCGGCACTGTGGGTTTCCAGCCTGAGCTGGCGTTCGATGCCCTGTGAGGCAAACAGGGCATCGAGCTGCTGGCGGTAGATGTCGCTGGCCGACAGGCTGACAAAGGCCTGCCCGGCGAAGTCGGCCAATTCCAGCACGTTCTTGTTGGCCAGCGGATGATTTTCCGGCAGTACGGCCACCTCGTCGGCACAGAACACCGGCTGCTGGCTGGTGCCAGGTGGCTGGATATGGCTTTCACTCAAACCCAGATCATGCCGTTGAGCCGCCAGCCATTCTTCCAGCAGGGGAGATTCCTGCGGCGTGATATTCAGCCCGACCTTGGGATAGCGTTGCAAAAAGCGCTGGCAGACAATGGGCAGGACCGCCTGGGAAAACATCGGCAGGCAGGCAATGGACAGCTGACCTTCGTCAAAATGGCGCAGGGCCTGGGCGGTGCTGACAATGCGCTCCAGCCCCAGATAGGAGCGCTGGACTTCCTCGAACAGCTGCAGCGCTTGCAGGGTGGGGCGAAGCCGACCCCTGATGCGTTCAAACAGGACCAGCCCGCTTAGCTGTTCCAGCCGTGCCAGTTCACGGCTGATGGTGGGCTGGGAGGTATTGAGCAGGCTGGCGGCTTCGGTCACGCTGCCGCTGGTCATGATGGCGTGGAAAATTTCCACATGGCGCAGGCTGAAAGACATGGCTGATACGGCTGAGCTGAAAAGTCCATATCATAAATGAAAGACCTGTCGATAAATTGATATTTTATTTTTGCCAGTAGCCACGGCACACTCATGCAAAACCATCAATGGATTGCCATGAAAACCTTTTCTGCACCGCAACTGGCCGCGTTGGCCGAACAATTTTCCGCACCGCTGTGGGTATATGACGCCGCTGTGATTCGGGCTCGTATTGCTCAGCTCAAACAGTTCGATGTGATTCGCTATGCGCAGAAGGCCAATTCCAATACCCATATCCTGCGGCTGATGCGTGAGCAGGGTGTGATGGTTGATGCAGTGTCACTAGGCGAAATAGAACGTGCGCGGCAGGCAGGTTACGACTTGAGCTCGGCTGAACCGTCCGAAGTGGTGTTTACCGCTGATGTGCTGGACCGTGCCACGCTGGAGCAGGTGGTGGCCGAACGCATTGTTGTCAATGCCGGCAGTATCGACATGCTGCGTCAGTTGGGCGAGCGTTCGCCTGGCCACCGCGTGTGGCTGCGCATCAATCCGGGTTTTGGTCATGGCCACAGCCACAAGACCAATACCGGTGGCGAAAACAGCAAGCATGGTATCTGGCATGCTGACCTGCCGGCTGCGCTGGAAGTGATTGCCACATCTGGCCTCAAGCTGGTGGGCATCCACATGCATATCGGCTCCGGCGTGGACTATGGCCATCTGCAGCAGGTTTGCGGTGCCATGGTGGAGCTGGTGCGTAGTCTGGGGCAGGATATCGAGGCGATTTCCGCGGGGGGTGGTTTGTCCATTCCGTATCGCGACAGCGACAGCCGTATCGATACCGATCACTACTTCCAGCTGTGGGATAGTGCGCGCAAGGAAGTAGAGCAACTGCTGGGCCACACGGTGCGGCTGGAAATCGAACCGGGCCGCTTCCTGGTGGCTGAGTCCGGTGCGCTGGTGGCTGAGGTACGGGCGGTCAAGGATATGGGTAGCCGCCATTTTGTGCTGGTGGATGCCGGTTTCAACGATCTGATGCGTCCTTCGCTATATGGCAGTTACCATGAAATTTCGGTACTGCAGCGCGATGGCCGTGAAAAGAGCGGCGCGGTGGCTACCGTGGTGGCCGGCCCGCTGTGTGAATCTGGCGATGTATTCACCCAGCAGGAAGGCGGTGTGGTGGAAAGCCGCCAGTTGCCGCAGGCCGAAGTAGGTGACTGGCTGGTGTTCCATGATGCCGGAGCCTATGGTGCTACCATGTCTTCCAACTACAACAGCCGCCCCTTGCTGCCGGAAGTATTGCTGGACACTACCGGACCGCGGCTGATCCGTCGCCGTCAGACCATGGCAGAATTGCTGGCGCTGGAAGCGATGTAAATCAAGGCATGTTTCATGCAGCAAGCCCGCCGTCTGGCGGGCTTTGGCATTTTCAGGGCAGTAGCTGAGGCGGGTTAGAAGTCGGTACGCATCATCAGCCAGCCCGTACTGGCGGTGGACTCGGCCCAGGCCAGCGCGCTCTGGCCACCCGCATTCTGCCTTACCTGACCATAACCGGCGTTCAGACGCGTGCGTTTGCTCATGCTGTACTCCACCCCGGCTGCCCATTGGTTGGCCGACCAATTGAGCGACTGGCCATCCATGCGCACCTTGCCGCGATGGGAATACAGGGCCATGGGCTTGAAGTTGCCAATGCGGTAGGCGGCGCTGACAGCCAGCACCTGGCTGGTGAGCTTGTTATTGCCGCTGGCGGCAATGCCGCTTTGCTGCAGGATGCCGGGAATTTCGAAATCGCTGCTGTTGTCCTTGTTCTTGTAGGCATTGCCGTACAGCCTGATTTGCTGCAGCGTTGCGGCCAGCTCGAGTTTTTCTGCCTGCATGCCTGCTTCCAGCCGGTGGATGCTGCTGTTGTGGCTGTCTATCGCATTCAGCCGGGTCATCAAGGCGTAGTTGATGAAGTAGCCGGCATTTTCATAACTCAGCCTCATCCCCCAGGTGTCACCCGTCTTGCGTCCGCCAGCCTGCGCTTCTCCTGCACCGTACTGCAGGGCTGCTGCCAGGCCCAGAAGGCGCGGACTGTCGTAGCGCAAGCTGTTTCTGGAGCGGCTATCGCCGTAGTTGTTGCTGCCAAAGATGTCGCGTGCTTCATACAGTGGGTAGGCAATGCCACTGGAGGCTTCACGACGCGGGCTGCCAAAGATGTCGGTGGCCTGGGTATTGGTGAGCACGTCGTCGATAAAGCCTGCCCGCAGCTTGCCCCAGCGGTCTTGCAGGCCGACAAAGCTCATGCGGTTGGCCAGCGTGCCACTACCGCTGCCACCGGTTGCCACGCCGTCCATGGCCAGGCCGGTTTCCACTTGCCAGATGGCCTGCAATTGCCCATCCAGGGTTTCTTCTCCCTTGAAGCCGACCCGGCTGCTGAAATCATCTATGCCCGTGCTGCGGTGAAAACCGGTATCTGTGCTTTTCATGCTGTCCACCCCCACACGCAGACTGCCATAGAGGCTGACTTCTGCCGCGGCCATGACGGGAAACGCGCAAAGCAGACAGACTGCTACTGTGCGGATTTTCATGAATACTCCTGATGATTGACGGTAAAAAGCTGGACCGCACAGTCTGGCGGTCAGCGCGGAGCAGAGTGTGCGAACGACGGCGAGTGGGGTCAATGCATCAGGGTGCGGTGGTTTAATGCAGTATTTTTACGATATCTTGCGCTTATTTTGGTTTATTTTCTTTTAATTACGGGCAAAATGAGCAGCTTGCTCAGGTGTTGGCATGATGGGTGATGATGATGTGCTGTACCGATTACCGGGGGTAACTAGCTAGCTGCTGCAGGTGGTGGGAACTGGCGTGGTGATTGCGGGATGGTGCAGGTGGTGATCTGCTGTGAATCCTGACGTCATGACGAATTTTCAGAGTCGGCTGACAAATGAAAACGCCCCCATGCGCTGGGGGCGTATAGACAGCAAGCAGTCCGCTGACGGACTGCAGAATCACATATTCATATTGTTGATGACAAACTTTACGCCCGGTACTTTTTCGGCAATCACGCCGGCTTTGTACATTTGCTGGTCGTCGGTCATCTTGCCGTCAATGGTGACTTCCTGCTTCTTGCTGACCACGTGCAGGTCAAGGGTTTTCAGCTCCGGGTCAGCATCCAGTGCATTCTTGACGTTGCTGGCCAGTTGTTCATCGCTGACCGGAGCATCTTCGGCATGTGCCAGCATGGCGCTGCCACCGATAGAGAGGGCCAGGGTTGCAAACAGGGCAGAACGGGCAAAAAGGCGTTTCATGAAATATCTCCTTGTTTCAAGCAGCGTGATGGCCTGGCCGACCATTGCGATGGTGCGCCAGTAGACTGTGTTGTGCTGGCCATGTTAGCCAGCTTTGTTTGCAGTTTTGTTGCGGCTCGATGAAAAGTGGCCGCTGCCAGAACCTGCTGTGGATAGCGTGGTCCCATCGCGCTGAGCGCCGTGCAGCCGGAAGTCCCGCGCGGTAACATGAGCGGCTGGCATTCCCGGCCTGTTTCCCCACCTATTTATTGATGTTGCTGCCATGTTGAAACGTTTGTTGTTATCCCTGTCGCTGTTGTGGCTTGCGGCCTGTTCTACTACGTATACCCCGCCCCTGTCTGGTAGTAGTGGCCAGCTTAGCCCGTCTGCCCTGCCTGCCTGGCAGCAGCAGAAAATGGGCGATACCCTGCTGGCGCTGCAGCAAAGCTGCAAGGCCCTGGTGCGCAAGGTAGCCTGGCAGTCTGTGTGTGCTGATGCTGCCCACATGCCGGCAGACGACGCAGTGCAGGTACGCCAGTTCTTCGAAAGCCGCTTCAATGCCTGGCCAGTGCATGATGGCAGCAGTAGCAGCGGACTGATTACCGGTTATTACGAACCATTGCTCAATGGTAGCCGCACTCGCAGTGAGCGCACGCCCTGGCCGGTTTATGGTGTACCAGCTGATCTACTGGTTCTGGATTATCCCGCAGCTGTGCGCGGCAGCAGTGTGCTGGTGGCGCGCCGGATAGCTAGCAACCGCTTGCAGTTGCTGGCAGGCAAGACGGTGGCGGGCGCTGGCGAAGTGGAAATCCGTCCGACTGACTTTCCGGTAGATAACCGCAGCGGAAAACTGAAGGGACGTTTATCCGGCAACCGTCTGCTGCCGTATTACACGCGTGCCGAAATTGCTCAGGGCAAGGGCGTGTCCAGTGCGCCGATATTGGCCTGGGTGGAGGACCCGGTCGAACTGTTCTTCCTGCAGGTGCAGGGTTCCGGGCGTATTCAACTGGAAGATGGCAGTTTTCTGCATGTCGGTTACGCCGAGCAGAACGGCTACAACTATCAGTCCATCGGCAAATGGCTGGTCGACAAGGGCGAGATGCCGTTGTCGGCAGCGTCCATGCAGGGTATCCAGGCCTGGATCAAGGCCAATCCGGGACGACAGCAGGAGCTGTTTGCCGTCAACCCCAGCTATGTTTTCTTCAAGGCATTGCCGGGAGGAGACAGCGGCCCGGCGGGTGCGCTGGGCGTGCCGCTGACCGGTGGCTACAGCATTGCGGTGGACCCGCGCTACATCCCTCTGGGAACACCAGTATATCTGGCTACCACCTGGCCGCTGTCCCAGCAGCCGCTTACCCGGCTGGTACATGCCCAGGATACCGGCAGCGCCATTCGTGGTGCGGTACGGGCTGACCTGTTCTGGGGCTATGGCAGCGAGGCGGGGATGTATGCCGGCAAGATGAAGCAAAGCGGCAGCCTGTGGATGCTGCTGCCCAGAGGTGTGACGCCATCCATGGCGGCTGCACCGTAATAATCACGAAGGAAACAAGAAAAACATGAAGGTAAGCTGGCTGGGCTGGGGAATCGTGTTAGGGGGATTGGCTGCCTGTGGTGGGCATGAGGACTCTGCTGGCAGCAAGGAAGCGGCATCTGCCGTGGCCACACAAACGCCGTCCCGTGCACTGTCACGCGCCGATATCGAAGTGGTTGTGCGTAGAGATCTGCGTGATACCCTGCCGTTTACCGGCACGCTGGCTGCGCTCAAAAGCAGCAGTATTGCCGCCGAGGTGGAAGCCCGTGTGCGCGATGTGCTGGTGCGCGAGGGCGAGGTCGTACGTCAGGGCCAGGTGCTGGCACGGCTGGATTCGGAGTCGCTGGACCAGTCGGTCAGCGAACAGCAGGCCCAGCTGGCCGGTAATCAGTCTAGGCTGAAGCTGGCGCGCATCAAGCTGGACAAGCAGCACGAGCTGCTGCAGAAGGGCTTCATTTCCCAATTGGCCTATGACGAGGCCGAAAGCGAATACACCGTCCGCCAGGGTGAGCTGCAGGCACAAAGCAGCCAGCTGGCCCGCGCCCGCCGTTTGCAAGCGGATAGTGTGGTACGTGCACCGATTGCTGGTGTAGTGTACGAGCGCAAGATCAACCCCGGTGAAATCGCCGCCAAGAATACCCGGCTGTTTTCCATTGCCGACCTCGGTGTGCTGGAGTTGAGTGCCAGTGTGCCGTCGCAGTGGATTGGCCGCATCAAACCCGGCCAGCAGGCACGTTTCAGCGTGGAGGGGCTGCCGGACGAGTCTACGGGCGAGGTGGTACGGGTCAATCCGGTGGCGCAGAGCGGGACCCGCAGTTTCCTCATTTATATCCGCGTGAATAATGCCGATGGCCGCCTCAAGGCCGGGCAGTTTGCCAAGGGTGGCGTGGTTCTGCGCGAACTGACCGGGCAGGTGGTGCTGCCGCAAACCGCGGTACAGGATCTGCAGGGGCAGCCCTGGGTGATGCTGGTGACACAGGGGCGGCTCAAACATCAGCCGGTCAAGGTGCTGCTGTGGTCGCAGAGCGAACGCAAGCTGGCCGTGACGGGGCTGAATCCCGGCCAGGTGGTGCTGGCTGCACCCTTGCTGGGCGTGGCCAGCGGTGATGCCGTTACCCTGCCAACCGAACTGAAATGAGGGACACAGCATGTGGTTGACCCGTGTCAGCGTGCGCAATCCCTATTTTGCTACTGTCCTGATGCTGGCATTGCTGGTGCTGGGCTTGTTTGCCTGGTCGCGTCTGCCGGTGGAAGAGTTGCCGGATATCCGCTTCCCGGTGGCAGTGGTTAGCACCCATTACAGCGGTGCCTCGCCCGAGGTGGTGGAGAGCGAAGTCACCCGTCCGCTGGAAGAGGCCATCAACACCATCAACGGCATCAAGCATATCCGTTCGTACTCGTTTGAGGGCAGTTCCACCATCGTGGTGGAATTTGCCCTGACGGTGGACCCGGCGGTGGCGGTGCAGGATGTGCGCGATCGGGTAGGCGGGGTGCAGGGGCGCTTCCGCCGTGAAATCGATACTCCTTCGGTATCGCAGTTCAATCCCAACGACCAGCCGCTGTTGTCCATCAGCTTCAGTTCCAGCCAGGTATCCCAGCGCACGCTCACCACCTGGCTGGAAAATACCCTGAAAAAGCGGCTGCAGATTGTTACCGGGGTAGGTGAGGTCAAGCTGGTGGGCGGGCTCAAGCGTCAGATCCGTATTGATGTCGACCCCTATCGGCTGGAGTCCAGCGGCCTTTCCCTGCAGGAAGTTGCCGATGCCATCCGGGCCGGCAACCGCGATTACCCGGCCGGTGCGGTCAGCAGCGCCAGCAATGAAATGAACGTGCGGGTAAGCGGCAAGCTCAAGTCGCCGGAAGACTTTGCCAATCTGGTGACCGGCTATCGCAATGGCAGCACCATCCGCCTGTCGGATGTAGCCACGGTGAGCGATGCCGAAGCCGAAGCATCCAGCCTGACGCTGATCGACGGCAAGCCGGGCGTGGGCATTGATATCCGTGCGGCGCGTGGTGCCAATGTGGTGGAAGTGGCCGATGGCGTGAAACAGGTCATCCACGCCATGCAAGGCCGCATGCCGGCCGGCACCCATGTCCATGTCAGCTACGACAAGTCGGAGGATGTGAAGAAATCGCTGGCCAATGTGGAAGCCACCCTGCTGGAAGGTGCCGGCCTCACCGTGCTGATCGTGTTCCTGTTTCTGGGCAGCTGGCGCAGCACGGTAATTACCGGCCTGACCCTGCCGGTGGCGCTGATCGGTACCCTGTTTGCGCTGCAGGCCCTGGGATTCACCCTCAACCTGATGACGCTGATGGCGCTGTCCCTATCCATCGGTCTGCTGATCGACGATGCCATCGTGGTGCGGGAGAACATCGTTCGCCACCGCCAGCTGGGCAAAAGCCACTACCAGGCAGCGCAGGATGGCACCAATGAAATCGGCCTGGCCGTGCTGGCCACCACGCTGACCGTGGTGGCGGTGTTTCTGCCGGTAGGCTTCATGAGCGGCATTATCGGCAAGTTCTTCCACCAGTTTGGCCTTACCGTCACCGTGGCCGTGCTGATCTCGATGTTGGTCAGCTTTACGCTCGACCCGATGCTGTCGTCGATCTGGCCCGACCCGCACCAGCATGGCGACCCTCACCGTGGCCCGCTGGGCAAATGCCTGGACTGGTTCGAAAGCTCGCTGGACCGCATGGCCGAACACTATGTGCGGGGCATCCGCTGGGCCTTGTCCCACCGCAAGACCGTACTACTGGCGGCGTTGTTGCTGCTGTTGGGCAGTTTTCTGCTGGTGCCGCGCATTGGTGGTGAATTCATGCCGCGCCAGGACAAGGGCAAGTTTGCCCTGTCGTACAAGACCGCTCCTGGCTCCTCGCTGGATTACACCGCCGGCAAGGGGCGCGAGCTGGAAGCCCTGTTGCGCCAGTTACCCGCCGTGCGCTCCATCCAGCTGACGGCAGGCAGCAGCAGCTTCAGCGCCAGCAAGACCGACGGCCAGTTGCTGGTGGATCTGGGCAGCAAAACCAGCCGCAACCACAGCCTGTTCAGCGTGATGCAGCGGGCACGTAGCCTGGCTAGCCATGTGGCCGGGGTGGAAATCGTGTCGGTGGAGGAAATGGGCAAGGAAGGGCCGGGTGGCAAACCCATCAATATCGGTTTGCGCGGCAGCAATCTTGGCGAACTGGATGCCGCGGCCAATCTCCTGATCAGCCAATTGGCCAAGGTCAAGGGCGTGGGGGATTTGCAAAGCAGCCTGTCCGATGCCGACCCGGCCATCAAGCTGGAAGTACGGCGTGATGCCGCCGCCAGCCTGGGGGTGGATCTCAACCGGGTGGGCAGTACCCTGTCGCAGCTGCTGGCTGGCGATGTGGTGGGCAGCTGGGAAGCGCCGGATGGCGAAAACTATGATGTCCTGCTGCAGGTGCCGCGAAGCGAGCGGCGCAATGAGCTGCTGGACATCATCACCGTGGCGGGCCGGGCCGATGCCAATGGGGCGGCCAGCATGGTGCCGCTGTCCACGGTGACGCGGCTGAGCCCGGGGCTCAGCCCGCGCCAGATAGACCGGGTAGACCTGCTGCGCCAGGTAACGGTAACCGGCAATATTGCCGGCCGCGATGCCGGCTCGGTGTTTGCCGACATCAGCAAGATCACCGCAGCACTCAAGCTGCCTGCGGGAGTGGTACTGGCCGAGGAGGGCGAGCGCCGCGACATGGAAGAATCGCTGGGCTATGCGCTGCAGGCGCTGGCCATGGGGGTGATCTTCATCTACATGATCCTGGCGGCGCAGTTCCGCAGTTTCACCATGCCGCTGGCCATCATGGTGGCGCTGCCACTGGCCTTTGTCGGCGTGTTTGTCGCGCTGTGGCTGTGTGGCTCCACCCTCAATATGTTCTCGGTCATCGGCATCATCATGCTGATGGGGCTGGCAGCCAAAAACGGTATTTTGCTGGTTGATTTCATCAATCAGTCACGCCGCGAAGGCATGGCACGCAGCGAGGCCATCGTGGCGGCCGGGCGGGTGCGCCTGCGTCCCATCATGATGACCAGCCTGGCCATGATCTTCGGCATGTTGCCGATGGCCATTGGCGGTAGCGAAGGCGCGGAAACCCGTGCACCAATGGCGCATGCCATCATCGGCGGGATGGTCAGCTCCACCTTGCTTACCCTGATTGTGCTGCCGGTGGTTTACAGCTATCTGGATAGCCTGCGTCAGTGGGTACGCCAGCGTCTGGGGGTGATAAAAGCCAGCGGCTGACCGGCAGAGATCAGCGGAGGAACTGGCTGTTTGGCCAGTTTGGCTGAGACGAAGATTCCTATACTGGAAACCTTCATTCAGCCAGAACCATTTAGCCTGTCCCTGTCTGGTTTCGATCCAGGGTTGGGAGGCCGGGAGACTCCGATGCGTAAGTTGCTTGCCGCATTCTTGCTGTCCTTGTTGCTGGTCCAGCCCGGTCGGGCGGATGTCTCGGTGCAACTGGTACGCTATGCCCTGGTATCGGGTCAGGAAGACCCCCACCTGCGTTATATGCTGGCCTTGCTGCAACTGGCATGTGACGAGGTCAGGCTGCGCTGCCAGTTGCAGGCTGCCAGTGCCATGAACCAGTCCCGTGCACTGGTGCAACTGGCCAAGCCCGATGGCGGTATCGACCTGTTCTGGGGCATGACCAGCACGGAGAGGGAGCAGCAGGTGCTGCCTATTCGTATTCCGCTGGACAAGGGCTTGCTGGGCTGGCGGGTGGCGCTGGTCAATGCTGGTGCTCCAGAGCGGCTGGCAGGCATTGCCAATGTCCGCCAGCTTGCTGGCCTGCTGGCAGGACAAGTGGCGGATTGGCCGGATACTGCCATCTTGCGTCATGCGGGCCTGAAAGTATTGACCAGCCAGGACTATGGCAATCTGTTTCCGATGTTGCAGCGCAATCGCTTTGACTACTTTCCGCGCAGCGTGATTGAAGTGCAGAACGAAGCCAGCCAGCCCCAAGCCAAGGGGCTGGTGATCGATAGCCATCTGGTGCTGCACTACCCGGCGGCGATGTATTTCTTTGTCAGTCCGCAACAACCCCGGTTGGCGCAAGTGCTGGAAAAAGGCCTGCGCCTTGCATTGAAAGATGGCCGTTTCAACCAGCTGTTTCAGCGTTACAACGGCCAGATGCTTACCCAGCTTGCTCTGGCGCAGCGCCGTGAAATCCGGCTGGACAACCCGCTGTTGCCAGCAGCCACTCCCTTGCAGGATGCCGCGCTGTGGTATCACCCCTAAGTGTCATCGGACTCTCCTTCCATTCATGCCTGCGGCCTGTCTAGTGCTGCGCACCTTCCTCCTCCAGCCACTGGCAGAAGGCAGTAACCAGTTCATCGCCTACCAGTGACTGCGGTACGGCCCAAGAGTAGCCACGGACTGAAATTTCCGGTCCGTCCAGCGGTGCCACCAGCTTGCCGCTGGCTAGTTCGCTTTCTATCACCGGCAGTGCGCCCAGGGTGACACCCAGCCCGTCCACCGCCGCCTGCAGTGCCAGGTAGTAATGATCAAAATGCTGGTCGGCCGCCGATTGCAGGCCAGGCACACCGGCTGCCGCCAGCCAGCGTGACCAGGCCACCGGCCGGGTTTCTGCATGCAGCAGGGTGTGGCTGGCGAGGTCGGCGGCCTGGTGGATGGGCTGGCGTGCCAGCAAGGCCGGGCTGCACACCGGGATTTCCCGCTCGGTGAGGAAGGCATGGGAAACAAAACCATGCCAGTGATCCTTGCCGCGCCGGATGGCGATGTCGAAATCAGCATTCTGGTTGTTGATGCTGGCATCGGATGTTGCCAGCCGCAGCTCCACGCCCGGATAGCGCAGCTGGAAGCGGGTGAGCCTGGGCAGCAGCCAGTGCATGGCCAGGGTGGGGGTGACATTGATGTTGAGCCGGTGCCCCTGCTGGCGTGCCAGCAGCTTTTCCGTGGCCCCGGCAATGCCGTCCAGCGCGGCCTGGATGGCGGGCAGATAGGATTGTCCGGCAGCCGACAAGCGCACCCGGCGGCCATGACGTTCAAACAATGCCACCCCCAGCCAGTCTTCCAACTGTTGTATCTGACGGCTGATGGCACCGTGCGTCACATACAGGGTTTCGGCTGCGGCGCTGAAGCTGCCTTGCCGGGCTGCGGATTCAAAGGCTTTCAGTGCATTGAGCGGTGGGAGTCTACGGTTCATGCTGGTGAGTCTAGCTCACAAGCAATGCCATAAAAACTCGTTTGTTGTGCGCACCGGAGCAAGCTAGCCTTGCAACATGAATCCTACTCTCATCATACCCAGCCGGCGGCAGCTGTTTGTCGGCTTTTTCAGCATCGGCCTGAGTGGCTTTGGTGGCGTGCTGCCCCTGGCCCATCGCATGCTGGTACAGCAGCGCCGCTGGCTGTCCGAAGAAGAATTTACCGAACTGCTCGGCCTGGGGCAGATTTTGCCTGGTCCCAATATCGTCAACATGTCCATTGCCATCGGCGCACGTTTTCATGGCGTCGCTGGTGCCGGGCTGGCAGTGGCCGGTCTGATGCTGGCACCGCTGGTCATCGTACTGGGCATGGCGGTGCTATATGACCACTACCGTAATCTGCCCGATGTGCAAGGCACGCTGCATGGATTGGCGTCTGCTGCGGCAGGCTTGCTGCTGGCCATGGTGCTGCGCATGGGGGAGAAGATTGAACGGCACCCCTTGGCCTTGCTGATGGCCATGCTGACCTTCATCGCGGTCGGCATCTTGCGCTGGCCATTGCTGCCGGTGTTGCTGCTGCTTGGCCCGGTTTCGATATGGCTGGCTCACCGCCGCCAGCGGCAAGGAGGAGAGAGATGTTGATCTTGCTGTCCTTGCTGGCCAGTTTTTCCCTGTTCTCGCTGATGGCGGTGGGCGGGGCGGTTACCCTGATTCCGGAAATGCATTACTACGTGGTGGAAAGCCATCACTGGATGACGGGCCAGGAGTTTGCCGCCCTGTTTGCCATCGCCCAGGCCGCGCCTGGCCCCAATGTGCTGGTGGTCAGCCTGATCGGCTGGAAGGTGGCCGGGCTGGCCGGTGCATTGGTGGCTACCGTTGGCATGTGTGGTCCGTCCTCACTGCTGTGCTATTACGTGGCCCGGCTGTGGCAGCGCTTTCATGCCTCGCCCTGGCGGCGTGCCATCGAGCGCGGGCTTGCACCGCTTACCATCGGTCTGGTGGCCGGCAGTGCCATGCTGATGAGCGAGGCGGCCAACCAGCACCCGAGTGGCTGGCTGCTGTGTGCTGCATCCACCCTGCTGGCATGGCGCACGCGCATCAATCCGCTGTGGCTGCTGGCCGGTGGCGCACTATTGGGGCTGAGCGGCTGGCTTTGATGGTGCGGGTTTGCCTGGCGACGTCATATGCCTTTCATGCAAAGCCCGCAGACTGGGGGCCAACCAGGTCGCCGGAGTGCTGATGCCCTTTCCCCGTATTCCCTTGCGCACGAATCTGTTGCTATTGCTGCTGGCCATGCGGCTGTGGCTGGTGGAGCTGGTGGCGGTGCCACTGGCCATGGCCTGGCTGCACCCGGCTTATGGCTTGCTGTTGCTGGCGGCACTTCTGCTTATCCCCTTGCGCTGGCAGCTGCTGCACGAAGCTGCGCATGGCCGCCTGTTGCCATCGCGGCGCTATAACCGGCTGGCCGGTCGGCTGCTGGCCATCAGCCTGGGCCTGCCTTTCGCCGTCTGGTGCCAGGCGCATCAGCTGCATCACCGCTACAGCCGTACTGAACTATGCCGGGTAGAGGTCTACGAGCCGGGGCTGGAACATGCCCGCCGCCGCCAGCTGCTGCTGTGTCTGCGCCTGTGTGGCGGGGCATATCTGCTGGCCTGGGGCGGCAGCCTGCTGTTGCTGTGTTACCCGTCTGCCGCCCGCTGGGGCTGGCTGGCAAGGCGGGTTCCGCTGTGGCCACGCTTGTGCCGCCGCATGCAGGCAAGCGGTCAACTGCAGCTTGCGCGGATGGATGCCCTGCTGGCCTGCTTGCTGCCTGGCTTGTCCTTGCTGGTGTACGGCCAGCATCACTGGATGTTGTGGCTGGCCTTGGGGCTGCGGGCCATGCTGATTTCACTGACCGACCATGTCTGCTTTGCCGGCCAGCCGCTGGGCTGTGCGCGGCAGGCGGCCAATCTGGTCTTGCCCCGCTGGCTTGGCTTGTGCGTGCTCAACAGCCATCTGCGCGGCGTGCATCAGCGCTGGCCCCAACTGGGCTGGCAGGCCTTGCCGCAGCATTTTTCCGCGGCCGGTCTGTGCTGGGATGGAGGGTTCGTCCGCCAGATGTGTGCCGGACAGTGGCGTGTCTTGCCAACGACCAGTCTGCCGGTAATACCCCTGCGCAAGGCAGGGATGGGTATAATGCCGGCTGACTTTCATTATCCCAGGCTAGCAAGCCGATACCGACATGACCCAGCTCAAGAATGACACCTTCCTGCGTGCGCTCCTGAAGGAGCCGGTTGAATACACGCCCATCTGGATGATGCGCCAGGCCGGCCGCTATCTGC
Organism: Aquitalea denitrificans; assembly: GCF_009856625.1. Classification (GTDB taxonomy): domain Bacteria; phylum Pseudomonadota; class Gammaproteobacteria; order Burkholderiales; family Chromobacteriaceae; genus Aquitalea; species Aquitalea denitrificans. The sequence continues at coordinate 3,650,258 of NZ_CP047241.1, read as the reverse complement.
CGGAATACCGCGCCACCCGCGCCCGTGCCGGCAGCTTCATGGGCCTGTGTACCAGCCCTGACTTTGCCACCGAAGTCACTCTGCAGCCGCTGGAGCGCTTTCCGCTGGATGCTGCCATCCTGTTTTCCGACATTCTCACCGTGCCGGATGCCATGGGCCTGGGCCTGTACTTTGCCGAGGGGGAAGGCCCCAAGTTCGAACGTCCGCTGCATGACGAACAGTCCATCCGCGCGCTGAGCGTGCCTGTGCTGGACAAACTGCAATACGTATTCGATGCCGTATCCAGCATCCGCAAGGCACTGGATGGCCGCGTACCGTTGATCGGCTTTTCCGGCAGCCCCTTTACCCTGGCTTGCTACATGATCGAGGGGGGTGGTTCCGATGACTTCCGCCACGTCAAGGCCATGCTGTACAGCCGCCCTGAATTGCTGCACCACATTCTGTCCGTCAATGCTCAGACCGTGACCGACTACCTGAATGCCCAGATCGACGCCGGTGCCCAGGCGGTACAGATCTTCGACACTTGGGGTGGTGCTCTCAGCCATGCTGCCTACCAGGAATTCTCGCTGGCCTATATGCAACGCATCGTGGCCGGCCTCAAGCGCGAGGCAGATGGCCGCCGCGTGCCGGTGATTGTGTTCACCAAAAACGGCGGTCAGTGGCTGGAAGACATCGCCGCCATCGGTGCCGATTGTGTGGGGCTGGACTGGACCACGGATATTGGCCTGGCTCGCGCCCGTGTGGGTGAGCAAGTGTCCCTGCAAGGCAATTTCGACCCGAACGCATTGTTTGGTTCGCCAGCCGCCATTGAAACCGAGGCTGGCCGTATCCTGGCTGCCTATGGCAAGGGATCCGGGCATGTATTCAATCTGGGACATGGTATTTCCCAGCATGCCGACCCGGCCCACGCAGCCGCGCTGGTCGAAGCTGTACACCGTCTGTCCCGTCAGTATCATCAGTAAGTCAATCTGGCAGACCGGGTGGACATCACCCGGTCTGTTTGTCATTTATAAAATTCAAACAGCGCTTTCCTGTCTTATTTCAAATTTATTTACTGTTGTAGGCAGTTTTTTCCCAGGATGCCTTGGGCTATGGGGTGGGGTATTGTGCTGCCATGGGCGTGCTTCTGCAGGAGTGACCGAAGAAATGCACCCTACTGTCAAAGTGGGTGTTGACAGCAGTAGTGACTGGTGTTCTCAGAGTTATTCACACTGGGAACCTCCTCATCTTCTGCTTGTCAAGCCCAGTGGGCAAAATTAGTGCATTGACGGTAACTTGTTGAAATTAAACAGAAAATAATTCTGATTAATTTTTGTGCAATCTAATGGAAATGCTGATTTAATGGCCTTTCCATGCTGGGATGTCGAGTTGTTCACAAAGATATCCACAGCTTCTGTGCATAGGTGGCGCAAAGCCTTGTCGGAATTGGGTTTGGTGTAAAGGGAATATTTACCGTGGGTTCTCAGAGAGTTCAGGTGGTGGTCGATCTGCCCCTGTTTGGCGCATTTACCTACCTGTCTCATTTTGATGTCATACCCGGTTCGCGGGTGGCGGTTCCCTTTGGCAAGCGACAGCTGTGTGGCGTGGTTGTCACTGGCATACCCCCGGAGGGTTTGCCGGAAGTACAGCTGAAACAAGTGGCACAGGTTTTTGATAGCCTGCCACCCTTGCCGGCAGACTTTCTGTCCATGGTGGAATTTGCCGCGGCTTACTATCACTTTCCACTGGGACAGACCCTGTTTACTGCGCTACCTACCGGCTTGCGGGATGCGCGCGATATCGTGCCTGCCGATGAACGCCCCTTCGCCCTGACTGTGCTGGGTCAGGCAGAGCCACCTCCTGCCCGGCAGCGGGCCCGGCTGGCCCTGTGGCAGGCCTTGGGTGACGGGCCGCTGACACAGGCGCAGGCACGGCAAGTGACACCGCAGGCGGGCAGGATTCTGGCTGACTGGCTGGCCGAAGAGCGTATCAGACGAGTCAGCCCGGAAACCCAGCCCTTGCAGCTTGGCCAGGCTCCGTTGCTGAATGATGAGCAACAGGCTGCACTGGCTGCGCTTACTGCCCAGCCATCCGGTTTCCAGTGTTGGCTGTTGCATGGCATTACCGGCAGCGGCAAGACTGAAGTCTATCTGCAGCGCATTGCACAGAGTCTGTCCGCCCGTCAGCAGGTGCTGGTGCTGGTGCCGGAAATCAACCTGACACCACAACTGGTGGAACGATTCATCCAGCGCTTTCCCGCCACGCGCATTGCGGTACAGCACAGCCAGCTGGCCGATGGCGAGCGCCTGCGCAACTGGCTGGATGCCTGGCAGGGCCGGGCGGATATCGTCATCGGCACCCGTTTATCGGTGTTCACCCCGATGCCACGGCTGGGACTGATCGTGGTGGACGAGGAGCATGACGGCTCGTTCAAGCAGCAAGATGGCTTGCGTTACCACGCCCGTGATCTGGCGATCTGGCGTGCGCGGCAGGCGGGGATTCCCATCATCCTGGGTAGTGCCACACCCAGTCTGGAAACCGTGGCCAATGTTGAGGCCGGGCGCTACCGCCAGCTCAAGCTGAACCAGCGCGCCCACGGCGCGGCACGCCTGCCCACGGTGCGGCTGGTGGATACCCGCCGCGCCAAGCTGGCCGAAGGTTTGTCCGAGCCGGTGATCAAGGCCCTGTCGGCACGACTGGAGCGCCGGGAAATGAGCCTGGTGTTCATCAACCGTCGTGGTTTCGCCCCGGTGCTGGCCTGTACCGATTGTGGCTGGACCAGTGGCTGTCCGCGCTGCTCCACGCGGCTGGTGCTGCACCTGATGGAACGCAAGCTGCGCTGTCACCATTGCGGTTGGGAAGAGCCCGTGCCACATGCCTGCCCCGACTGCGGCGCACCAGACATCAAGCCGCTGGGTGAGGGGACGCAGCGGCTGGAATCTGCACTGGGACGCCTGTTTCCCAGCGCACGCATCCTGCGTATCGACCGCGATACTACCCAGCGCAAACAAGCATGGGATGAAATCTATCGCAAGGTGCATGCCGGGGAGGTTGACATGCTGGTTGGCACCCAGATGCTGGCCAAGGGGCATGATTTTGGCACCCTGTCGCTGGTGACGGTGCTGAATGCGGATGGCGGTTTGTATTCGGCCGACTATCGTGCTTCCGAGCGGCTGTTCGCCCAGCTCACCCAGGTGGCCGGGCGCGCAGGCCGGGCCGATGCCCCTGGAGAGGTGCTGGTACAGACGCAATGGCCGGACCATCCCTTGTATCAGGCACTGGTCGCACATGATTTTGACGGCTTTGCTGCCAGCCTGCTTGCGGAGCGCCGCATGGCCGCTTTTCCGCCTGCCGTATACCAGGCACTACTGCGGGCCGATGCCAGCGAACTGGCCCAGGCCAGCGCCTTCCTTAGCCGCGTGCGCACACAGGTGCAGGCACTCGCTGTCGAGGTGCTGATTTCAGGACCAGCCCCGGCCTTGATGGTGCGGCTGGCCAACCGTGAGCGCGCACAGCTGGTGCTGGAATCGCCAAACCGTCAGGCTCTGCACCGTTTTCTTGATCAATTGCCCCCCTTGCTGGACGCGGAAGCCCGCCAGCATGGGCGTGGACTACGCTGGTCGCTGGATGTCGACCCGCAGGAGATGTAATGAAGTCTGCAGCATGGATTGCCTGTTGTCTGAGTGCGGTTTCCCTTTCTGCCATGGCGCTGGATCTGCATGGTTTGCGGCCGGACGAAGTAGCCATCTGGGCCGCACCGGTGGAAGGTGGCAGCGAACTGGCCAGCCAGCGTGCTGATGCCGCGGTCAATCCGGCCTCCACCATGAAGCTGGTCACCAGTTGGGCCGCACTCAACCGGCTGGGGCCGGGCTATCGCTGGACTACCCGGCTGGTATCGGCTGCACCGGTGGAGAACGGTGTACTCAAAGGCGACCTGGTGTGGATAGGAGCCGGAGACCCGCGTTTTGGCATGGCCAATCTGCAAACCCTGCTGCACGACTTGCGTCTGCGAGGCATACGGCAGATTGCCGGCCGGCTACTGTTGGATAAGAGCGGTTTTAGCAGCATAGGCACGGCAGATAATTTTGGCGGTGATGAAGGCAAATCCTTTACCGTGGAGCCAGATACCCACCTTACCGGCCTGAAAGTGGCCTGGTTGCGCTTTTTCAATGATGACAACGGGCCGCGCGTGGTGTTGGATCCCCCCTTGGCTGGTGTCAATCTGCAAGCCCGGCTGGGCAATGGCGGTAGCACGACTGCTGCTTGCCCGGATGTGCGCCAATGGGTACATATCCGTCAGCAGGGCAGCCAGATTGAAGTCAGTGGCAAGCTGCCCGCGGCCTGCGATGGCAGCCAGGCTTATGTAAACGTGCTGGACCAGAACGACTTTGCCGCGCAAAGCTTTGCCGCCCTGTGGAGCGAACTGGGTGGCAGCGGCCCGCAGGGCATGGCGCTGGGCCGCGCACCGGCGGGGGCGCGCACCCTGGCGCAGTTCCAGTCCGAGCCGCTTACCGTGGCACTGAACGATATCAACAAGTACAGCAATAACACCATGGCGCGCACCGTCTACCTCACCCTGGGGCGGGAAGATGGCAGCAGTGGCGATACGCCGGCTGATGCCCAGCATGCCGTGCGCCGCCTGCTGGCCGAGCAGCATATCTCCGACGAAGCGCTGGTGCTGGAGAACGGCTGCGGACTGTCACGACGCGAACGGGTGTCGGCCCGCTTGCTCGGACAGGTCTTGCTCAACGCCGCCCGCGGTCCCTATGGCAACGAGTTGCTGGCCACCCTGCCGCTGGCCAGCGAAGACGGTACGCTCAAGCGCCGCTTTGCCACTACCGGCCCGCGTTTGCGCATGAAAACCGGTACGCTGAAGGATGTAAAGGCACTGGCCGGCTACTGGCAGGCTGCCGACGGCCGCAGGCTGGCCATTGTGGCCATCGTCAACAGCCCGCGCGCACTGGCGATGGGACCGGCCCTGGACGGCATTGTTACCGACCTCATCCACCGCTTTGACCGCAGCGTGCCAGACAGCAGCGCGCTGCCAGCGCCAGACGCTATAATGCAACCCTGAACCCACCACGCATCAACAGGTTTTTCATGAAACACGTCACCATGTACACCACGGCAGTCTGCCCTTACTGCATCCGTGCCAAGCAATTGCTGGCCAGCAAAGGCGTGAGCGATATCGAGGAAGTCCGCATCGATCTGGACCCGGAAGCCCGCGACCGGATGATGAGCAGTACCGGCCGCCGCACCGTGCCGCAAATCTATATCGGCGAAACCCATGTGGGTGGTTGCGACGATCTGGTTGCGCTGAACCAGGCCGGCAAGCTGGAAGTACTGCTGGCAGATTGACCGGCATCAAGCCCCGTCCGGCAAGCCGCCGAATCCGCTTGCCACCCTCTGGCAGCACGTCGTGCTTTCATGCGATGATGCGTGCTTGATTTCCTGACCAACCGGCCGTTGTGTAACGGCCCCGTGCGAGACAAGACATGAGCGAACAACAAGAGCTGCAACCGGTATTTTCCATCGAAAAAATCTATGTAAAAGATCTGTCCCTGGAAGTGCCGAACGCTCCCCAGGTTTATCTGGAAGCCGCCCAGCCGGAAATCGACATGCAGCTGGCCAGCGAAGGCAAGCAGATTGACGACGGCTTTTTCGAAGTTGCCCTCACCGTTACCGTTACCGCCAAGCTGCCGGAAAAAACCATGTTCCTGTGCGAAGTGACCGAAGCCGGCATTTTCCGCATCGAAAACGTACCGGCTGACGATATCGAACCCATTCTGGGCGTTGCCTGCCCGAACATCCTGTTCCCGTATGCCCGCGAAACCGTTTCCAATCTGGTGAACCGCGCTGGCTTCCCGCCGGTACTGCTGTCGCCGATCAACTTCGAGGCGCTGTACATGCAGCAGCGTGCCCAGCAAGCCGAAGCCGGCAACGCCTGATGCTGCGCCGCCTCGTCACTGTCACAGCCATGCTGGCCGGGTTGATGTCCCTGCCGGCACAGGCACTGGAGTTCCATTCGGTCAAGGAAACCGGCGTGGCGCTGTACGAGGCGCCCGCGCTGAGCGCCAAAAAACTGTTCGTGGTCAGTCGCTATTACCCGGTCGAAGTGCTGTCCAGCCAGAAGGAATGGTCGCGCGTACGCGACGCTACCGGCGGTATCGCCTGGATTCCATTGGCGGCACTTTCCGGCCAGCGCTGGCTGCTGGTGACCGCCGATCAGGCCGTGGTGCGCGACAGCCCCGCAGCCGATGGCAAGCCCTTGTTCTCGGTTGCCCGCGATGGCGTGCTGCAATGGCAGGAAGCGCCGAAAGATGGCTGGGTGCGCATCAAGCACCGCGATGGCAGCAGCGGCTATGCCCGCATCAGCGACCTGTGGGGTTTGTAAACCATGAAACTGGCCATATTGGGGAGCGGTGCCTGGGGTAGTGCGCTGGCGCTGGCATTTGCGCGCCATCATGCTGTCAGCCTGTGGGGCAGGGATGCCGCGCAGATGGCCGAACTGGCAGCCGAACGCGTCAACCGTCGCTATCTGCCGGATTGCCCCTTTCCCGACTCCATCACCCTGACCGCGGAATTGCCGCGTGCCATTCAGGGTGCCGAACTGATTCTTATCGTCACGCCCATCGCGGGGTTGCGCCCTACGCTGCGGGCACTGACGGCGCTGTCATCGGAACTGCCGCCCATCCTGTGGGCCTGCAAGGGCTTTGAAGCCGGCTCCAGTCTGCTGCCGCACCAGGTGGTGGCGGAAGAGCTGCCGGTCGATCATCCCTGCGGCGTGCTTTCCGGCCCCAGCTTTGCCCGCGAGGTGGCCGAAGGCCTGCCGGCTGCTGTCACCATTGCGGCCGATGATGGCGAGTTTGCCCGCCGCATCGCCCGCGAACTGCACAGCCCCCTGCTGCGACTGTATGCCAACGATGATCTGGTGGGCGTGGAAGTAGGCGGGGCGGTGAAAAATGTCATGGCCATTGCCACCGGGGTGGCCGATGGTCTGGGTTTTGGCATGAATGCCCGTGCCGCGCTGATTACCCGTGGTCTGGCCGAGATCACCCGCCTGGCCAGCGCACTGGGTGCCAGCCAGCACACCATGATGGGCCTGGCCGGCATGGGAGACCTGATTCTGACCTGCACCGGGGCGCTGTCGCGCAACCGTCAGGTGGGGCTGAAGCTGGCGGAAGGCAAATCGCTGGATGTCATTCTGGCGGAACTGGGCCATGTGGCCGAAGGGGTGAGTACCGCCCGTGAAGTGCTGACCATGGCAGAGCGGCTGGAAGTGGAAATGCCGATTACCGCAGCAGTATGCGGCTTGCTGTACCAAGGGAATGAACCCCACCGCGTGGTGGAGGGCCTGCTTAGCCGAGCGCCCAAATCCGAAGGTGGTGGCGTGCTTGAATGATGGTGTGCCGCCATGACTGAAAAAGCCTCCGTGATGGAGGCTTTTTTCATGCCGCCAGAGTTGGCTGGCGGTGAGGCCGGTGACGGCTCAGTGGGTGCGCTGGTTTTCACGCAGGCTTTGGGCATCCCAGTAGGCATTGATCTTCTGGATGCGTTGCTGCTCGGCTGCCGGCAGCTTGGCAAAGTCGTTCTTGATGGCTTGCTGTTCGGCCTGCCAGGCGCTGATGGTAGCCGGTGCCGGCGGGTTGTTGTCTACATCATGGGCAAATGCTGCGCTGCTGGTAATCAGGGTAATCAGGGCGATGGCCAGGGTTTTCATACTGTGCTCCTTGCTGAGTGCGTTAACTGCTGTGTCTTACAGCTTGGGTTCAGTATATTGACCATTTATTTTTCAATAAATATCAGTTTATTTAATCATTTGTTTACCTATAGTGTTTAATTTTAGGAAACTTAGGGGACTGCAATTGGTCATTGCAGCCCCGCTGTCGTGTTGGTGATGGCAATGGCCGCAAGGGCCTCAGTCGTTTGGCGGGCTTGGGCTGGTATCCGGTGCACTTTCGGCTGCCAGTAAGGCCGCAATTGCCTGCTGGTTGAAGCGGCCACTGCTGTTGTGCAAGCGTTCGGCGTAATGGATGAGGTTGTCGCCATCGGCAATCAGGATGGACGGCACGGTATAGCCGCTTAGCGGATAGCCCATGGCCAGTACGCCATACTGCTTGTGGAAATCCCTGCCGCGCAGAGTGGAGAGCAGGGTGACCCCTGGCAGGCCGTGTTCGTGCCGACAACGCAGCAGCGAGGATGGGGAGTCTACGCTGATGACAATTACCGACAGTTCCGGCCAGGCTTCCAGAAAGCGACGGGTATCCTGCAGTAGCGCCAGTCCGCCGTGCTCCTTCTCGTCAACCGATAGCAAGGTAATGATGACTTTCGGGTTGCCGCCAAAAGCCTCCAGCGCCACGTCGCGTTTGTGGTCGTCCACCAGCATGAAGCTGGGCAGGTATTGTCCGGTCTGAGGGAATGCACCTTCTACCGGGATGGTGTCATCACCATAGAGCAATGTGAAATCGTTCATGCTGCCTCCTTGTTCTTTCATGGTGGACAGCATGTGGGCAAATACAAGGCAGAATCCGGGATTTCTTGATCAGGGATGCAAAAAAAGCGGCTGAAGCCGCTTTTTTCACGTCGAGGCGACTTCAGGGATAGAACCAGTACAGGCTGTAGCCCATGGCACGCACTTTGCCGATATCCAGCCGCATGGTGATCTTCACCTCGCTGTTGGCATTGAAGCGCTGCAATTTGAGGTCATCGGCCTTCAGGTATTCCTTGGGTGAAAACACTTTGCGAATCAGTACCTGGTCATCGGCATCCTTCAGCGAAACTTCCAGCATCGGGTAGCTCTGCGCGAAAGCGGCATGGTTTTTCAGCGTGGCTGATAGCTGGATCAGGTTGGCATGTTCGGGGACGAAGGCCAGTTCGGACCATTCGGTGCGGACCTGGCCGATATCGCTGGGCCAGGGGACCTTGCAACCGACAATGCCGCAGAAAGCTTCGAGTGCCGGACGGGATTCCGGTACTTCGGCAGCAATGCGCGTGCGGTTGAAATAGACCAGCTGACCGGCCAGCAAAATGCCACCGATGACGGCCAGCAAGGCCATGATTACCGTCAGCAGGGGTTTGCGTGGTTTTGCTTCCTGATCGGTAGTGTCTTCTGGAAACTCCGGTGTCGTCTGTTCTGCTGGCGGATGAGGCTGCGGACGGGTAAAGATGGTTTCCGGAGGGGCTGGAGGCGCGATGGCTTCATCAGGATCAGCGGTTTCAGCCGAGCGGCGCTGCTTGCCGAAAACATCGGGCAGATCCGGGGCTTCTTCGTTTGCATCCGGTGCATTGCCATAGGCAGCTGTTGCCGGCGGCGTGCTGTTACGCGTCTTCAATGCTTCAGCCAGGGCGCGCTGGAATTCTTCCGCTTCGCTGCTGGCATCTGCTGCAGTGGTTTCCGGTGTGATATCGGGTGCCGCGATATCCAGGCTGAAGCTGTCGGCAGGGCTCTCGCTGGCTGCCGTCTGGGGATCGAAATCCGGCAGCTCCAGCTCGAAGTCGTCCATCGGGTCTGCTGCCGGCGGCGCTGGCGGCGGGTTGGCCGCGGCCGGAGGGGCTATTGGCTGCGCAATGGCAGCCGGAGCCGGGCTTGGAGAAGGTGGAGTAATGGCTTCCGGGCTGACAAAATGCTCGGTGGCGTTGAATACATGCGCACAGCGCCCGCAGCGGACAAGTCCGTTGGCGGCAGATAGCTGCTTGTCGTTAACCTTGAAACGGGTCTGGCAACTGGGGCACTGTGTCGTATAGCTCATACGCTTGGGCGTCTGGTTCCTGTCAGTCGGGTCCAGCCTTCATCGAACACCGGGGTGTCCATGGTAAACCACTGCGCATAGATCGCAGACAGTTCATCGGCCTGTTCGGCAAGTATGCCGGACAGCACGATCTTACCACCGGTTTTCACGTGACTGGCCAGCAGCTGACCCAGCATGCGCAGCGGATTGGCCAGGATGTTGGCCAGCACCACGTCGTACTGGGCAGCCGGATTGGCATCCGGCAGGCAGAAGGTGGCGGTTACATTGTTCTGGTCGGCATTGTCGCGGCTGGAGCGTACGGCCTGGGCATCGATATCCACACCCACGGCACTGCCTGCACCCAGCTTGAGCGCGGCAATGGCCAGGATGCCGGAGCCGCAGCCGTAGTCCAGCACGCTTTCGCCACCGGCAACATGTGCATCCAGCCACTGCAGGCACAGCCGCGTGGTGGGATGGCTGCCGGTACCGAAGGCCAGGCCCGGGTCCAGTTGCAGATTGACTGCATCCGGGGCCGGGGCGTCGTGCCAGGTGGGGGTGATCCACAAGCGGTCCGAAATGCGGATGGGGTCGAACTGGGACTGGGTAAGCCGCACCCAGTCCTGCTCTTCCACACGTTCGGTCTTGTAGGCCGGCATGCCCAGCTTGCAGGCATTGCAGGCGGCGGCAATCAGCAGGGCCACATCGGCATCTTCGGCAAACAGGGTGATGATGCGGCTGTGGTTCCACAACTGGTCCACCGGCATGCCCGGCTCGCCGAAGATGGGCTGTTCCAGCTCAGTGCCGGCCAGCGCATCCTCAATGGCGGTAGACAGTGCACCTGCGTCCATCAGCGCATCGGCCAGGCGTTCGGCCACCGCCGAATCGGTATCGATGGTGGCTTGCAGCCAGGCCATTATGCGTCTCCCTTTTTCATCTGCGACAGGCGTTCTTCCAGGTAGTGAATGCTGGTGCTGCCACGCTGGAAGGCGGCATCCATGAACAATTCCTGATGCAGCGGGATATTGGTCTTGATACCGGAAATGGAAATTTCCGACAGGGCAACGCGCATGCGGGCCATGGCCTGATCGCGGTTGTCACCATAGGAAATCAGCTTGCCGACCATGGAGTCGTAATGCGACGGCACGGTGTAGCCCTGATAGATGTGCGAATCGATACGGATGCCTGGGCCACCTGCCGGGTGATAGCTTTCGATCTTGCCGGGCGACGGTACGAAGGTGAAAGGATCTTCGGCGTTGATACGGCATTCCATCGCATGGCCGCGCAGTACGATGTCGCTTTGCTTGTAGCGCAGCTTTTCGCCGGCGGCAATGCGGATCTGTTCCTGCACGATGTCCACGCCGGTGATCATTTCCGTCACCGGGTGTTCCACCTGCACGCGGGTGTTCATCTCGATGAAGTAGAACTCGCCGTTTTCAAACAGGAATTCGAAAGTACCGGCCCCACGGTAGCCAATGCGGCTGCACGCTTCGGCGCAGGCGGTGCCAATACGCTCGCGCTGCTCGTCGGTAATGCCCGGAGCCGGTGCTTCTTCAATGATTTTCTGGTGACGGCGCTGCATGGAGCAGTCGCGCTCGCCCAGATAAATGGCATTGCCGTATTCGTCGGCCAGAATCTGGATTTCGATATGGCGCGGCTGCTGCAGGTATTTCTCCATGTAGACAGTCGGGTTGCCAAATGCTGCACCGGCTTCGGTACGGGTCATCTGTACCGAGTTGATCAGCGCGCCTTCGGTATGCACCACGCGCATGCCGCGACCACCACCACCGCCTGCGGCCTTGATGATCACCGGGAAGCCGATTTTCTTGGCAATCTTGACGATTTCGGCCGGATCATCCGGCAGCGCACCTTCGGAACCGGGTACGCAGGGCACGCCGGCAGCAATCATGGCGTCCTTGGCGGATACCTTGTCGCCCATCAGGCGGATGGTTTCCGGGCGCGGGCCGATGAAGACGAAGCCGGACTGTTCCACGCGTTCGGCAAAGTCGGCGTTTTCCGACAAAAAGCCGTAACCCGGGTGGATGGCCTGGGCGTCGGTTACTTCGGCGGCGGCAATCAGCGCCGGTACGTTCAGATAGCTCTTGGTCGACGGGGCCGGGCCAATGCAGACCGACTCGTCGGCCAGCTTGACGTATTTGGCTTCGCGGTCGGCTTCGGAATGCACGACCACGGTCTTGATGCCCATTTCGCGGCAGGCGCGCTGGATGCGCAGGGCGATTTCGCCGCGGTTTGCAATCAGGATTTTTTCAAACATGGTATGGACGTCCGTTGGGTGGCGCGTCAAACGACAGGGGCACCGACGCATTGTCGTGCCCCTGTCATCTCTGGCGTCTATTAACGTGGCAGAGAGAATTACTCGATGATGAACAGCGGCTCGCCGTATTCAACCGGCTGGCCGTCTTCGGCCAGTACGGCCTTCACCACGCCGGAACGGTCGGCTTCGATCTCGTTCATCAGCTTCATGGCTTCGATGATGCACAGGGTGTCACCGGCATTCACGCTCTGGCCCACTTCCACAAAGGCCTTGGAGCCCGGGCTGGCGGAGCGGTAGAAGGTACCTACCATCGGCGATTTCAGGGCATTGGCGTTGTTGGCGGCTGCCGGGGCAGCTTCGGCTACCGGTGCGGCGGCTGCCGGTGCGGCCATTGGCGCTTGCATCGGCATCTGCATCATCGGCTGGGCGTAGGCAATCTGCTGGGTATTGGCCGATACGCGGGTGATGCGGACTTTTTCTTCCCCTTCGGTCACTTCGAGTTCGGCAATGCCGGATTCTTCGACGAGATCGATCAGTTTCTTCAGTTTACGCAGATCCATGGTAATCCTTCGGATGGGATGTACTTTATTATGTTCAGGCTTGCGCGGACAGACGCCGGATGGCGTGCGCAAGTGCCAGTTCATAGCCCTGGGCACCCAGGCCGCAAATCACGCCGACTGCCAGATCCGAAAAATACGAATGCTGGCGGAAGGGTTCGCGGGCGTGGACGTTGGACAGGTGAACTTCTATGAATGGCACCTTCACCCCGGAAATGGCGTCGCGCAGGGCAACGCTGGTATGGGTGAAGGCCGCTGGATTGATGATGATGAACGACGTTCCGTCTGTCATGCAGGCATGAACGCGGTCAATCAAGAGGTGTTCGGCGTTGCTTTGCAGCGCCTCTAGCTCGAAACCGGCGGCATTTGCCTGCTCGGTCAGCCGCTGGTTGATGGAGGCTAGCGTATCCCGGCCATAATGCTGTGGTTCCCGTGTTCCAAGCAGATTGAGGTTGGGGCCGTGCAGCACAAGGATTTTTCCGGTCAAAGCTTTGCTCCTGAGTTCAACATGGGCGCGAGTTTGCCGCAAATGGCGACACGATGTCTAGCTTTTCCAGTATTTCAAACGAGTGTTTGATGTTTGTTCAGACTGGTTGATTTACCTGGAAAGCCCGCCGTTTCGAGCGAATGCACTACAGTGAACCGCATTTCAAACGGTGGCAAATTTTTTACAGTTTCTTGCTACTGGCCCTTGATCAAGCTCAAATTCTGCGCAATTCCGAACAAGTCCGTGCCGGTGCCAGCGGTCGCAGGTATAATTTGCCGGTTTTGATTCGAGCTTCACACCATGCTGCTGTCTGATTTTGATTACCACCTGCCCGATCATCTGATTGCCCAGCACCCGCCTGCGGTGCGCGGTGCCAGCCGTTTGCTGCATGTTGCCGGCACCAGCCTCACCGATGGCCAGTTTGCCGATTTTGCCAGCCTGCTGGCTCCCGGCGACGTGATGGTGTTCAACGATACCCGCGTAATCAAGGCCAGACTGTTTGGCGAAAAAGCCAGCGGCGGCAAGATTGAAGCCCTGATCGAGCGGGTGCTGGACGAGCACACTGCTCTGGCCCATGTCCGTTCTTCCAAATCGCCCAAGCCCGGCACCCGGCTGATTTTTGCCGAGCGCTGGGAGGCCGAGATGCTGGGCCGTGAGGGCGAGCTGTTCAAGCTGCGCTTTCTGGCCGAGGACAATCTGTTCGACATTCTGGATGCCTCCGGCAAGCTGCCGCTGCCGCCTTATATAGAGAGAAGCGCCGAGGGTGACGACGACGAGCGCTACCAGACCGTTTATGCGCGCGAAAAAGGCGCGGTAGCGGCACCCACTGCCGGCCTGCACTTTACTGAAGAAATGCTGGCTGCCCTGCAGGCCAAGGGCGTGGAACTGGCCTATGTCACCCTGCACGTGGGCGCGGGCACTTTCCAGCCGGTACGGGTGGACAATATTGCCGATCACAAGATGCACAGCGAGATCTACGATGTGCCGCAGCGTACTTATGACCTGATCCAGGCTGCGCATGCCCGCGGCAGCAAGGTACTGGCGGTAGGTACCACCAGCATGCGCGCGCTGGAGTCTGCTGCGCGCAGCGGCGAGCTGGTGGCTGGCCGTGGCGAGACGGATATCTTCATCACGCCGGGTTACCGCTTCCGCGTGGTGGACCGCCTGCTCACCAATTTCCACCTGCCAAAGTCCACCTTGCTGATGCTGGTGTCGGCTTTTGCCGGTTATGCGGAAATGCGCGCGGCCTACGCCCATGCGGTGCAGCAGGAATACCGCTTCTTCAGCTATGGCGATGCCATGCTGCTGGAGCGCAAGGATGCGCAGGACTGAGCCCCGAAAAACTACAGATGAGGCAGACATGGCAGGATTGACTCCCGATAGCCCGCAAGTGCAGGAAATCACCTTGCATGCAGTGTCCCGCACGCTGGAAATCAGTTATGAGGACGGTGCCCGTTTCCAGTTGCCGGCCGAATATTTGCGCGTGTACTCGCCCTCGGCCGAAGTGCGCGGCCACGGTGCGGGGCAGGAAGTATTGCAAACCGGCAAGCGCCATGTCGGTATCACCGCGCTGGAGCCGGTTGGTCATTACGCGCTGAAGATCACCTTTGATGACGGCCACGACAGCGGCCTCTATAGCTGGTCTTACCTTTACGAGCTGGGTGCGCAACAAGCGGCATACTGGCAGGATTATCTGAATCGCCTCGCCGCCGCTGGCGCGAGCAGGGAGTGAATATGGATCAAGATACGCATTTTGGCTTCAAGACGGTGGCCGAGAGTGAAAAGGCCGGCAAAGTAGCCGAGGTTTTCCACTCCGTCGCCAAGAAGTACGACGTGATGAACGACCTGATGTCCGGTGGCCTGCATCGCGTGTGGAAGCACTTCACCCTCACCACCTCCGGCGTCAAGCCCGGCGACAAGGTGCTGGACATTGCCGGTGGCACCGGCGACCTGGCGCGCGGCTGGAGCAAGCGCGTGGGCAAGAAGGGCGAAGTATGGCTGACCGACATCAACAGCTCCATGCTGACCGTGGGCCGTGACCGCCTGCTGGACGATGGCCTGATCCTGCCGGTATCGCTGGCCGATGCGGAAAAGCTGCCGTTCCCGGACAATTACTTTGATGCAGTGTCGGTGGCTTTTGGCCTGCGCAACATGACGCACAAGGACGCCGCGCTGAAGGAAATGTGCCGCGTGCTCAAGCCGGGTGGCAAGCTGATGGTGCTGGAGTTTTCCAAGGTATGGAAACCGCTGTCGCCCTTCTATGACTTCTATTCCTTCAAGGCGCTGCCGGTGATGGGCAAGATGGTGGCCGGCGATGCCGACAGCTACCAGTACCTGGCCGAATCCATCCGCATGCATCCGGATCAGGAAACCCTGAAGGCCATGATGCTGGAAGCCGGTTTCGGCAAGGTGGACTATCACAATATGACGGGTGGTGTGGTGGCGCTGCACAAGGGCTACAAACTGTAAGGACACGCGCCATGGACGGCATCACCAATCTGTGGGCCTTCATGGCGGCAGGCTTGTTGCTTAACCTGACGCCCGGCCCGGACACCTTCTACATTCTGGGCCGCAGCACGGCGCAGGGCAGCAAGGTTGGCCTGTTGTCGGCGCTGGGCATAGGCTTGGGCAGCCTGGGCCACACCCTGCTGGCGGCTTTTGGTCTATCGGCGCTGCTAGCTACCTCGGCCATGGCTTTTCTGGTGGTAAAGCTGCTGGGCGCAGGCTATTTGCTGTGGCTGGGCGTGAAGATGCTGCGTCGTCCTGGCAGTAGCGTGGCTGGCGATGCGGCCCGGCTGGAAGCTGCGCGGCCAAGCAAAATCCTGCGTGAAGCTTTTTTCACCAATCTGTTCAATCCCAAGGTGGCGCTGTTTTTCCTCGCCTTCCTGCCGCAGTTCGTCAAGCCGGGTGCCACCGCCCTGTCTTTTGTCATTCTGGGGCTGACCTTTGTCGCCACCGGCCTGGCCTGGTGCACGCTGCTGGCCTTGCTGTCGGCACGGCTGGGGGACTGGCTGCGTCACAAGGGTGTGGCGCAGCGGCTGGATCAACTGTGTGGCGGCCTGTTCATCCTGCTGGGTATCAATCTTTTGTTTGCCCGCTTGAAACACTGAAACCGGGCAGCTTGTTTGTGGAGCATTGCTGATGCGTATCCAGATTGCCGTATTCAATCATCTGCTCAAGCAGCAGCCGGCAGTGCGGGCCGAACTGGCCGCTCATGCCGGTCGGCGACTAGGCGTGGTGCTGGCTCCGATGACGGTGCGCGGGGTGGTGACCGAAGAAGGCTGGCTGGCTGCCTGTGAGGGCGAGCCGGAAGCCACCATCCGCCTGAGTCATGCGGCGGCGCTGGCCGCTGTCAGCGGGCGCGATCCGGCCTTGCGCGATGTCAGCCTGGAAGGCGACGCCGAACTGGGGAGCGCGGTAGGCCGCTTACTGGCGCGTATGCGCTGGGATGCTGGCGAAGACTTGTCGCGCGTGGTGGGGGATGTGGCGGCCAATCGTTTGCAGCGCATGGCCCGTGCCTCGCTGGGCTTCAAGGGTGAAATTGCCTGGCGGCTGATGGAAAACTGGATAGAGCACTTGCGGGAAGAAGCACCGCTGTTGGCCAGTCGGCAAGCCGTTGGCCGCTTTGTCGGCGCGGTAGACAGCTTGCGTGATGATGT
The DNA here is from genome assembly GCF_009856625.1 of Aquitalea denitrificans. Taxonomy (GTDB): domain Bacteria; phylum Pseudomonadota; class Gammaproteobacteria; order Burkholderiales; family Chromobacteriaceae; genus Aquitalea; species Aquitalea denitrificans. The sequence continues at coordinate 3,633,576 of NZ_CP047241.1, read as the reverse complement.
GGCGCGCAGCGAAAAACGATTGCAGCGGCTGGAAGCCGCGTTGTCGGAACCAAAGGAATAAGGGTCAAGCCCGTCATTATGCGGATTTCGCGTTTTTTCAAGATTGTTTCCACCCTGTACCGTTATGGTCTGGACGACTTTTTCGAAGGTCATTCGCGGCTGGGTTTCGTGCATAGCCTGCTGAAGCTGTGTCCGGTACGGCGTGATGTCAGTGCACCGCTGCCGGCGCGGGTGCGGCTGGCGCTGGAAAGCCTGGGGCCTATCTTCGTCAAGTTCGGCCAGGTGCTGTCTACCCGGCGCGACCTGCTGCCACCGGATTACGCCGATGAAATGGCGCTGCTGCAAGACCGGGTGCCGCCGTTTGATGGTGCGCTGGCGCGGCAGGTGATCGAGCAGAGCTTTGGCCAGCCGGTGGAAAACCTGTATGTGGATTTTGATATCACCCCGGTGGCCAGTGCCTCGGTGGCGCAGGTGCACAAGGCCTGGCTGAAACAGCCGGATGGCAGCCGTGGCCGCGAAGTGGCGGTGAAGGTATTGCGCCCCGGCATTCAGCCGGTGATCGAACAGGATCTGGCCTTGATGTCCACGCTGGCCCGCTGGGTGGAGCGCTTCTTCATCGACGGCAAGCGCTTGAAACCGCGCGAGGTGGTGGCCGAGTTCGACAAATACCTGCACGACGAACTGGACATGATGCACGAGGCTGCCAATGCCTCGCAGCTGCGCCGCAACTTTACCGGTTCGGACATGCTGATCGTGCCAGAAGTGTTTTACGACTACACCAACCGGCAGGTACTGACGCTGGAGTGGATGCACGGTACGCCGGTGGGGCAGATTGACCGCCTGCGCGAGCAGGGCGTGGACCTGCGCAAGCTGTCGCGCTTCGGGGTGGAAATCTTCTTCACCCAGGTGTTCCGTCATGGTTTTTTCCATGCCGACATGCACCCGGGCAATATCTTCGTGGCGGAAGATGGCCGCTATATCGCGCTGGATTTCGGCATCGTCGGCAGCCTGACCGACGAGGACAAGCATTATCTGGCGGTCAACTTCCTGGCCTTCTTCAACCGCGATTACCACCGTGTGGCCACCGCGCATATCGAATCCGGCTGGGTGCCGAAAGAAACTCGGGCCGAAGAGCTGGAAGCAGCGGTGCGCACGGTGTGTGAACCCATCTTCGAAAAACCCTTGTCGGAGATTTCCTTTGGCCTGGTGCTGCTGCGCCTGTTTGAAACCAGCCGCCGCTTCAATGTGGAAATCCAGCCGCAGCTGGTGTTGCTGCAGAAAACCCTGCTCAATATCGAGGGTCTGGGCCGTCAACTGGACCCGGAGCTGGACTTGTGGGATACCGCCAAGCCCTTCCTCACCAAGTGGATGAACGAACAGATGGGTTGGCGCGGCATGTTGCGCACGCTCAAGCAGGAAGCGCCGCAATGGGCCACCACCCTGCCCACGCTGCCGCGCAAGCTCAACGAGGCGCTGTCGGCGGCCAAGAGCGATTTGCTGGTGGAAGGCTATATGCATCTGATGCGCGAGCAGAAGCGGCAGAATTTCCTGCTCAGCCTGATTGCCATCCTGCTGACTGCTTTGCTGGTCAAATCCTTGCTCTAGCCCTTGCTGGCTGACAGTAAAAAAGCACGCGACTGCTGGCAGCGCGTGCTTTTTTCATGGGACGGCGCTGGTTTTAGCCGGCGATAGCTGCTTCACCGGCCTGGCGTCGCAAGCCTGAATGCAGCGGTGCTGCGGTACGGGCGCAGATGTCCTCCACTTTCACGCCCGGTGCCAGCTCCTGCAGATGCAGGCCGTCAGACTCCACTCGTATTACGCCCAGATCGGTAATGATCAGGCTGACCACGCCCACGCCAGTCAAGGGCAGGGTGCAGCGCTCCAGCAGCTTGGCCTCTTCCGTGCCGTCCTTTTTCTTGGCAGTGTGTTCCATCAGCACCACCACCTTGCCGACACCGGCCACCAGGTCCATCGCGCCGCCCATGCCTTTTACCATCTTGCCCGGAATCATCCAGTTGGCCAGGTCGCCATGCTGACTGACCTGCATGGCGCCGAGGATGGCCAGATTGATTTTGCCGCCGCGAATCATGCCAAAGGAGTCGGCCGAGCTGAAAATGGCCGAGCCGGGCAGGGTGGTGATGGTTTGCTTGCCGGCGTTGATTAGGTCCGGGTCTACCTCGTCTTCGGTCGGAAACGGGCCGATGCCCAGCAAGCCGTTTTCCGATTGCAGCCACACTTCCATGCCGGCTGGCACATGGTTGGCCACCAGCGTGGGCAGGCCGATACCCAGATTCACATAAAAGCCATCCTGCAATTCCTGTGCTGCCCGTGCAGCCATTTGCTCGCGTGTCCAAGCCATGTTCAAGCCTCCGTCAGGGCTGGGCTGCGCACGGTGCGCTGCTCGATGCGTTTTTCGGGATGCGGGTTGAGCACCAGTCGCTGCACAAAGATGCCGGGGGTGTGGATGGCATCCGGGTCCAACACGCCGTTTTCGACAATCTCTTCCACCTCGGCCACGGTAATGCGTCCGGCCATCGCCACATTCGGGTTGAAATTGCGCGCGGTGCGGCGGTAGACCAGATTACCGGCGCGGTCGGCCTTCCAGGCCTTGACCAGGGCAATGTCGGCAAACAGCGCTTGCTCCAGAATGTGCGGGTGGCCGTTGAATTCGCGCACTTCCTTGCCTTCGGCCACCAGCGTGCCGTAGCCGGTGCGGGTGAAGAAGGCGGGGATGCCGCTGCCGCCAGCGCGCAGTTTTTCTGCCAGCGTGCCTTGCGGGGTGAATTCCAGCTCCAGCTCGCCACTCAGGTACTGGCGTTCGAATTCCTTGTTTTCGCCGACGTAGGACGACACCATTTTGCGGATCTGCCGGGTTTGCAGCAGTTGGCCCAAGCCAAAGCCATCCACCCCGGCATTATTGGAAATGGCGGTGAGATTGCGCACGCCGCTGTCACGCAGCGCGGCAATCAGTGCCTCGGGAATGCCGCACAGGCCGAAGCCGCCCACAGCAATGGTCTGGCCATCGGCCACAATGTCCGCCAGTGCGCTGGCGGCATCCGGGTAAAGCTTGTTCATTACATTGTCCTTGCTTGCTTTGCTTATTGGGCAGTCCAGCCGCCATCCATGGCCCAGGCGGCACCGCGTACTTCATCGGCAGCCGGGCTGCACAAAAACGCGGCCAGCGCACCCAGTTGCGCCGGGGTGACAAACTGGCCGGAGGGTTGTTTTTCGGCCAGCAAATCGTGCTGGGCCTGCTGCGGGTTGATGCCCTGTGCGCTGGCGCGGTCGGCAATCTGCTGTGCCACAAGCGGGGTGAGCACCCAGCCCGGACAAATGGCATTGCAGGTGATGGGGCTGTGGGCGGTTTCCAGTGCCACGGTCTTGGTGAGGCCCAGCACCCCATGCTTGGCTGCCACATAGGCAGACTTGCCGCTGGAGGCCACCAGCCCGTGGGTGGAGGCGATATTGATGATGCGGCCCCAGCCGCGCTGGCGCATCAGCGGCAACAGCAGGCGGCTGGTGTGGAAGACCGCGCTCAGGTTGATGGCCAGCACCTTGTCCCACTGTGCCGGCGGGAAAGCTTCGATGGGGGATACATGCTGGATGCCGGCGTTGTTCACCAGAATGTCCACGCCGCCGCTTTCGTGTGCGGCAAAGGCGCACAGGGTGTCTATCTGGGCCGGGTCGGACAGGTCGGCCGGGTGGTGCCAGGCCTGCACGCCATGGCTGCGGATCAGGGTCAGTGCTGCCTCAACATCGCCAAAGCCGTTGAGCACGATATCGGCCCCCGCTTCGGCCAGTGCCTGGGCAATGCCCAGACCGATGCCGCTGGTGGAGCCGGTAACCAGCGCAGTTTTGCCTGCCAGTGTTGTCATGTTGATGGTCCTGTCTGGCCCTGCGCAGCGCAGGGCCGGTGGATGGGATTGCCGGGTGGAATCAGACCAGCCCGGTGAGGTAGAAAACGGTAATCACAAAGAACACCGCCAGCGTCTTGATCAGGGTGACCGCGAAGATGTCGCGGTAAGCCTCGCGGTGGGTGAGGCCGGTGACTGCCAGCAGGGTGATCACCGCGCCGTTATGCGGCAGGGTGTCCATGCCGCCACTGGCCATGGCCACCACCCGGTGCAGTACTTCCAGCGGAATGCCTGCCGCCTGGCAGGCGCTGATGAACTGCTCGCCCATGGCAGCCAGTGCAATGCTCATGCCGCCGGATGCCGAACCGGTGACGCCGGCCAGCGTGCTGACCGTGACTGCGGCATTCACCAGCGGATTGGGAATGCTCTGCAGTGCATGGCCAATCACCATGAAGCCGGGCAGGGCGGCAATGACAGCGCCAAAGCCGTATTCCGACGCGGTGTTCATCGCGGCCAGCATGGCACCGGCAATCGCCCCCTTGCTGCCTTCGGCAAAGCGCTCCTTGATGGCGGGCCAGGCGGTCAGCGCGACAAAGGCAATGCCCAGCAGCAGGGCGGCTTCCACCGACCAGATGGCGGTGACGGTGGAGATCTGGGTGGTGACCGGCTTGGCCATGCCGGCCAGCAGCAGTTCGTGACTGCTGCCGTACCAGGCGGGAATCCAGCGGGTAAAGGCAAAGTTGCTGATGCCGATCAGCAGCAGCGGCGCGATGGCCAGCCAGGGCGAGGGCAGGCTGCTGGTGTCGACGTGTTCCGGCTCGTTGCGCAAATCGGTGCCATAGCCTTCACCGCGCGCCATCAGGCTGCGGCGCCGCCATTCCAGATAAGCCAGCCCCACCAGGGTGATGAATACCGCACCGCAAATACCCAGTGCCGGAGCAGCCCAGGCGGTGGTCTTGAAAAAGGTGGTGGGGATGATGTTCTGGATTTGCGGCGTGCCGGGCAGGGCGTCCATGGTGAAGGAAAACGCACCCAGCGCCACGGTGCCGGGAATCAGCCGTTTGGGAATATTGCTCTGGCGGAACAGTTCGGCGGCAAAGGGGTAGACGGCGAATACCACCACGAACAGTGATACCCCGCCATAGGTCAGCAGCGCACACACCGCCACGATGACGGCGATGGCACGTTTCTCGCCGATAAAGCGGATGACGGCGGCAACGATGGATTTGGAAAAGCCCGACATTTCCACCAGCTTGCCAAACACCGACCCCAGCAAGAACACCGGGAAGTACAGCTTGATGAAGCCCACCATCTTGTCCATGAACAGCCCGCTGAAGGCGGGTGCCACGGCGGAGGGGTCGGTCAGCAGCACCGCGCCCAGAGCGGCCAGTGGTGCCATCAGGATGACGCTGTAGCCGCGATAGGCGGCCAGCATCAGGAAAAACAGGGCCAGCAAAACCACGATAAAGCTCATGGTGTATCTCCTCATATTGTTGTATGGCCTGTGCTAGACCGGACGATCATGGGTATGCCCCATGTCGCTGCCTGGATATTGCAGGAAGCGTGCCAGAATTTCTATCTGTTATAAATCAATGATTTAGTGTGATTTGTCAGCGTTGGGGTCACGGATTGTCTCGATTTGGAGACGAGCAAGGCGGCATCGTCGGCTGGAAAGCCTTGTGGCAGCAGGGAAAGCGTGAAAGTCTCGCTTTGTAGACGTCGTCTCCTTGTGGAGACGACATAAAAGAATGGTCGCGCTGCGATTCAGAATTGGCTGGGGTTGATGCCCAGCGCCGCCAGTTTTTTGTACAGGGTGGCGCGGCCCATGCCCAGTTGGCGCGCCGCCGTGGGTACATGGCCATTGGCCTGTTGCAGAGCCTGGCGCAGCAATTGCGCCTCGAAGTCGGTCATTTGCTGCTGGTAGCTGGCCGCACCGGCTTGGGGGGTGTTGTGGATGGGGCCCAGCAGTGCCTGGATGTCGGCCTCGTCCAGCAAGCTGCCCTGGGCCAGCATGCTGGCGCGCTCCAGGATATTGCGCAGTTCACGTACATTCCCTGGCCAGTGATAGGCGGCCAGCCGCTGCAAGGCGGCATGGCTGATCTGGCTACGTGCCAGATGACCATGGCGCGCCAGTTGACCCAGCAGTGCTTCGGTCAACTCGGGCAGGTCTTGCAAGTGTTCGCGTAGCGCAGGCAGGTGGATGGTCAGCACATTCAGCCGGTAATACAGGTCGGCACGAAAGCTGCCGGCCGCCACTTTTTCTTCCAGCCGGGTCGAGGTGGCGGCAATGATGCGGATATCGGCGCGCAACACCCGGTTGGCACCCAGCTGTTCGAACTCCTTGTCCTGCAATACCCGCAGCAGCTTGGCTTGCAGGCTGGCCGGCATATCGCCTATTTCATCCAGAAACAGGGTGCCGCCATCGGCCAGTTGCAGCTTGCCGATACGGCCTTTCCTATCCGCTCCGGTATAGGCGTTGGGGCTGGCACCAAACAGTTCGGCTTCCAGCAGGGTGTCCGGGATGGCCGCCATGTTCAGGCTGACCAAGGGCTTGCCGGCGCGGGGTGAGGCGGCATGGATGGCATGCGCCAGCACTTCTTTGCCGGTGCCGGTTTCCCCCAGCAGCAATACCGCGCCTTCCAGCGGGGCGGCCAGCATGGCCTGGCGGCGGACTTCGCTGATCTGGCTGCTGTGGCCGACAAAGTCGTCAAAACTGTATTTGGCACGCCGCGCCTGCGCCAGCGATTCGCGCGTGGCCGCCAGCTCCTCGCCCAGCCGGGCAAACTTGGCCACCAGCGGGGCCAGTGATTGAATCTGGTCGAACAGGGCAAAACCGACCGCCCCCACAATCTTGCCGCTGGCATCCTTCAGTGGCAGCCGCGTCACCACCAGTTGGTCTTTGCCGGTGGGCATGATGTCCAGCAGCATCGGCACGCCGGTTCTCAGCACTTCGCGCATCTGGCTGTTGGGAATGACGTTTTCCACTGGCTGCCCCAGTGCGCTGGCCGGGTCGGTAAAGCCAAAGCGTTCGGCATAGCGGGCATTGATCCAGATGATGCGTGCCTGTTCATCCACAATCACCGTGCCCTGGTAGCTGTCGTCCATGTGCTGGAACAGCGACTGCATCGCCCATTGGCGCACGTGGTCGTAGTCGGCCAGTTCATTGCTGGAGTGGGACACGGCGGGTCCTTGCAGGCGATGGGATGCTGCAGATTACCACGCGGGATTTTTTCTGTGGCAGGGCGCAATTCAGTCTTGATTCAATATATAAAAATATATAATATAAAAATGAATTTAATCTGGAAGGAGAGAGTAATGAGTCACGACTACACCGGTTTGGCCCAGGAGCTGGGCAGCAAGCTGGCCGAATTCCGCCGCGAAATTCCCGATACCATGAAAGGCTTTGGCCAGATGAGCCGCGCCGCCCATGCCGATGGCGCACTATCCAATAAAACCAAGGAGCTGATTGCGCTGGCCATCGGCATCGCCAACCGCTGTCAAGGCTGTCTGGCTTTTCACAGCAAGGCCTTGGTGGAACTGGCTTGTACGCGGGCGGAGTTCATGGAAATGCTGCAGGTGGCGGTATACATGGGTGGCGGTCCGTCGCTGATGACGGCTGCCGAAGCCTTGCAGGCATTCGAGGAGTTTGGTGGCGAAAAAGCCACCACGGCCTGAGGCGGATCCGCAGCCCGGCACAAGACAAAGCCCCGCATGGCGGGGCTTTTGCTATGGCATCAGCGGATCGGATGGCAAGTGGTGTGACGGGTTCAGATGGCGAGGATGGCGGCAATCACCCGGCGGTCTTCCGCCATCAGGATATTGAAGGTGCGACAGGCGGCCTGGGTGTCCATCACGTCCACGCCGATACCGGCATTGGTCAGGGCGGCCATCAGCTTCGGGTGGAAAAAGCGCAGGCTGGCGCCAGAGCCAAACAGCACCACCTCCGGCTGCATCTCCAGCAGCATGCTGAAATGCTGTTCGGCCAGGCTGGCAAAATCGGCCACGCCCCAGGGCTGCACGCTGTCCGGGGTGACGATCAGGTTGCCATCATGGCGTTCGGCATTGATCAATACATGGCCTTCGCCATAGCCGGTAAACAGGTTTTTGCCCAGTCCCAGGGCCTGATGCATTTTCATGAAGTCGATTTCCTGCAAGGAATAAAAATCAGCACGCAGCGCTGTTGCAGCCATGCCGGTATGGCGCGCACGTCGTCATGCAGTGCAACACGGATTGGGATAGGATTATACCCTGACCCGCCGGCAAGGTACGCTTTGCCCGTGGCCGGGACAGACAAGGGACTCCAATGAAAGACAACAAGCCGCGCCGCCGCCAGCATACCGCCGTCGCCGGGGCGCGGTCCGTGACGGAAAAACAGGCCACCATGCAGCCAGTACACAAATCGCAGAAGCTCGCCAATGTCTGCTACGACATCCGTGGCCCGGTGCTTGAGCATGCCAAGAAGATGGAAGACGAAGGCCATCGCATCATCAAGCTGAATATCGGCAACCCGGCTCCGTTCGGTTTTTTTGCGCCGGATGAAATCATCGAAGACGTCATTGTCAACCTGCCGTCGGCGTCCGGCTATTCCGACTCCAAGGGGCTGTTTGCCGCGCGCAAGTCCATCATGCACTACGCGCAGGAAAAACACCTGCCCAATGTCAGCATGGACGACATCATCATCGGCAACGGCGTGTCCGAGCTGATCGTGATGGCCATGCAGGCGCTGCTGGATAATGGCGACGAAGTACTGGTGCCCGCGCCGGACTATCCGCTGTGGACAGCCGCGGTCAGCCTGGCCGGCGGCAAGGCGCTGCACTATGTCTGTGATGAAGAGCAGGGCTGGTTCCCCAGCATCGACGACATCCGCGCCAAGATCACCCCCAATACCCGCGCCATCGTGGTGATCAATCCCAACAACCCCACCGGTGCCGTGTATCCGCCGGCGCTGTTGCAGCAGATTGTCGATCTGGCGCGTCAGCACCAGCTGATCATCTACGCCGATGAAATCTACGACAAGGTGCTGTACGACGAGGTCAAGCACACCTCCATCGCCTCGCTGGCACCGGACCTGCTGGTCGTCACCTTCAACGGCTTGTCCAAGAACTATCGCGCCTGTGGCTACCGTGCCGGCTGGATGATTCTGTGCGGCGAGAAAAAACACGCGCGCGACTATATCGAAGGCCTGAACATGCTGGCCTCGATGCGTCTGTGTGCCAACGTGCCGGCGCAGTTTGCCATCCAGACAGCCTTGGGCGGCTACCAGAGCATTGATGATCTGGTGGCGCCCAGTGGCAGACTGGCACGCCAGCGCGACCTGGCGCACAAGCTGCTCACCGACATTCCGGGCGTGACTTGCGTCAAGCCGCAGGGGGCCTTGTACCTGTTCCCGCGGCTGGATCCGAAGATTTATCCCATCAGCGATGACCAGCAATTCATTCTGGAATTGCTGCAGGAAGAAAAAGTGTTGCTGGTGCAGGGCAGCGGGTTTAACTGGATTGCGCCGGATCACTTCCGCGTGGTATTCCTTCCTAACTCGGATGACCTGATCGAAGCGATAGGCCGCATCGCCCGCTTCCTTGAGCGTTACCGTCAGCGTCACGGCACGGCCTGATGCTGCATTTGGCCGACGGACACAAATCCGTCGGCTGAATCTTCAGACTGAAGACCTCCTGGCAAGCCGGCAGCAGCCGTTTTGCCAAGAGGCCGTCGGCCCGGGACAAAACACTAGAGACAGACATGGAGAATGTTATGAAGCCGATCAATATTGGCCTGATGGGAGTGGGGACAGTCGGTGGCGGTACCGCCACCGTACTCAAGCGTAACGCCGAGGAAATCAGCCGCCGCGCCGGCCGCCCCATTCGCGTATGCATGGCCGCCAACCGTGATGTAGCCCGCGCCCGCGAAGTGCTGGGCGAAGGCGTACCGGTGGTGGATGACGCCATGCTGGTGGTCAACAATCCGGAAGTCGACATCGTGGTCGAGCTGATCGGTGGTGACACCATCGCCAAGGAGCTGGTGCTCAAGGCCATCGAAAACGGCAAGCACGTGGTGACGGCCAACAAGAAGCTGCTGGCCGTGCATGGCAATGAAATCTTTGCCCGCGCCCAGGAAAAGGGCGTGATGGTGGCCTTCGAAGCTGCGGTTGCCGGTGGCATTCCCATCATCAAGGCGCTGCGTGAAGGCCTGTCGGCCAACCGCATCGAATGGATCGCCGGCATCATCAACGGCACCTCCAACTTCATCCTGACCGAAATGCGCGACAAGGGTGCCAGCTTTGCCGACGTGCTGGCCGAAGCACAGCGCCTGGGCTATGCCGAAGCCGACCCGACCTTTGACATCGAAGGCCATGACGCCGGCCACAAGCTCACCATCATGGCCGCGCTGGCCTTTGGTATCCCGATGCAGTTTGACAGCTGCTATCTGGAAGGCATCAGCAAGCTGGATGGCCGCGACATCAAGTACGCCGAAGAACTGGGCTACCGTGTCAAGCTGCTGGGCTTTACCCGCCGCACCGATGCCGGTGTCGAGTTGCGCGTACACCCGACCCTGATTCCGGAAAGCCAGCTGATCGCCAACGTCAATGGCGTGATGAATGCCGTACTGGCCAAGGGCGATGCCATCGGCCAGACCCTGCACTACGGTGCCGGTGCCGGCGCGCTGCCGACCGCCTCTGCCGTGGTGGCCGACATTGTCGACGTGACCCGCCTGCTGACCGCAGACCCGGAACATCGCGTGCCGCATCTGGCCTTCCAGCCGGACCAGCTGAAAAACCTGCCCATCCTGCCGATTGATGAGGTTTACAGCTCCTACTACCTGCGCATCGGTGCTGCCGATCGCGCCGGCGTGCTGGCCAATATCACCGGCCTGCTGGCAGAAAACGGCATTTCCATCGAGGCGCTGATCCAGAAGGGCTCCGCCAGCGAAGGTAATGCCGAAGTAGTGATCCTCACCCATCGTGTGCAGGAACGTGCCATCAAGGCAGCCATTGCCGCCATCGAAGCGCTGGAAAGCGTATCGGGCAAGGTGGTGCGCCTGCGCATGGAAGAACTCAACGACTAAGCAAGTAGTCGCCCGCTGCAGGCCAGGGGGCGGCAATGGAATGGTTGCGAATGGCAAGGTACTGGATGAATGGCGTGGGCATGGCCTGCGCTCTCACGGCATCGACTTTGTATGCCACGCCACTGACACCCGGTCAGCATAATCTGCTGCAGGGTTTTCTGATGCGCGGCTGTATCAAGCGCACGCCGGCCTCGGATGGGGCCAGCGAGCGCTCTGATGCCCAGGTTCAGAAATACTGTCAGTGTGCCAGTGAACATCTGGCCAATACCTTTACTTCGGAAGAGGTGATGGGCGTGCTGACAGGGCAGATCCGCAAGGATGACCCGCGCGGCAAGAAGCGGTTGGCGGAAGCCTCTGCTGCCTGCAGCCGCCATCTGGATGCCAGTGCCGCCGACTGAGACTCAGCTACCCAATGGAACACATCATGGCTACCCTCCCCAAACGCTTGCTGCTGTCGTTGCTGTTGTTGCCACTGTCTGCCTGGGCTGATACCACCAGCGGCAGTCTGGCGGACGATCCCAGCATGGCACCCTATGTCCAGAATTTCAGCCAGCTGATCAGCAAGGGCTGCATGACCAGCTTTGCCAATGACAGTGCCAAGCTCAAGCAGCTGGAACAGCAGCTTGGTCATGCCATTACCCAGCAAAACCGCAGCAGCTACTGTAGCTGTGCCGCCGACAAGGCCATGCAGGCACTGACCATGGATGACCTGAGCGAAGCCGTGGCCAACAGCATGTCCGGCAGCAAGACCGAGAGCGGCAGCAATACCTTCAAGGCCTTTTCACCCGAGATCAAGAAAAAGATCGTCAAGGCCAGTTTTCAATGTCTGGACAGGTTGACCAACTGATCATGAAGTACATCAGCACACGTGGCGGCATGCAGCCGCAAAGTTTCAGCGACATCCTGCTCATGGGCCTGGCTCCCGATGGTGGCCTGGCGCTGCCGGAAAGCTACCCGCAGATCAGCCGCAGCCAGCTGGATGCCTGGCGCGGTCTTTCGTATGCGGAACTGGCGTTTGAAATCATCCGTCTGTTTGCCACCGATATTCCGGAGGCCGACCTCAAGGACATCGTCACCCGCACCTACACCGCAGCCGTGTTTGGCAGCGAAGCCATCACCCCGGTCAAGCGCCTGTCCGATGGCCTGGTGATTCTGGAACTGTCCAATGGCCCGACGCTGGCCTTCAAGGACATGGCCATGCAGTTGCTGGGCAATCTGTTCGAATACGTGCTGGGCAAAAAAGGCCAGTCGCTAAACATCCTTGGTGCCACTTCCGGGGACACCGGCAGTGCTGCCGAATATGCGATGCGTGGCAAGCAGGGCATCAGCGTGTTCATGCTCAGCCCGGACGGCCTGATGAGCCCCTTCCAGCGTGCGCAGATGTTCAGCCTGCAAGATGCCAACATTCACAACATCGCCATCAAGGGCATGTTTGATGACTGTCAGGACATCGTGAAAGCAGTGCAGAACGACCACACCTTCAAGGCCAAGTACCAGATCGGCACCGTCAACTCCATCAACTGGGCCCGCGTGGTGGCGCAGGTGGTGTACTACTTCAAGGGCTACTTCAACGCCACCAGCAGCAATGACGAACAAGTCAGCTTCTGCGTGCCGTCAGGTAACTTCGGCAATGTCTGCGCCGGTCATATCGCGCGCCAGATGGGCCTGCCGGTGCAACGCCTGATCGTGGCCACCAATGAAAACGACGTGCTGGACGAGTTCTTCCACACCGGTGCTTACCGTCCGCGTGGCACGGCCAACACCTATGTCACCTCCAGCCCGTCCATGGACATCTCCAAGGCCTCCAATTTCGAGCGCTTCGTGTTCGATCTGGTGGGCCGTGACGGCGCTGCCGTCAAGGCATTGTGGACAGATGTGGATGCCGGCAAGGGCTTTGATCTGTCGGCCAAGCTGGCCGAGGCGGCGGACAAGTTCGGTTTTGTTTCTGGCAAAAGCAGCCATGCCGACCGTCTGGCCACCATCCGTGCGGTGGACGCAACCGATGGCGTGGTGGTGGATACGCACACCGCCGATGGCATCAAGGTGGCGCGCGAGCTGCGCCTGCCGGGTGAAACCGTGGTGTGTCTGGAAACTGCATTGCCGGCCAAGTTTGCCGATACCATCCGCGAGGCGCTGGACCGTGATCCGCCGCGTCCGGCCGGTTTCGACGGCCTGGAAGACCTGCCGCAAAAAGTGGTGGTGTTTGAGGCTGATGCCGGCAAGGTAAAAGCATTTGTGGAAGCCACACTGGCCGGTTGATACCCCCGGTCATCGTATATTCAGGACAAAACAGGCTCGACAGGGCCTGTTTTTTTTATGGATGCTGGCAACTGTTGGGCGATATTCAGCTCTGAATGCTGTGCTCGCCAGCAGGCCGGTGTTGCATCCGATCGGATGACTGCATTCCGGTACGCATGAGTAAACCTAGCGGATACAATGACAGGATGAAATTCCCTTATCTGATTCTGGCCTGGCTGCTGCCCGGTCTGGTACTGGCGGCGGGCAACCAGGACATGAGCGTGCTGGAAAAACTGGCCGACCGGTTCATGCAGCAGGAAGTCAGCCATCGCCAGGCCAGCTACAAACTGGGCAAGCTGGATCGCCGGCTGGTACTGCCCGCCTGCCAGAACCCCAGGGTAGATTGGTCCAATGCGGCGCAGACCAGCGGCAATACCGCCTTGGTGCTGGCCTGCCCGGATAGCGGCTGGAGCATACGCCTGCCAGTCAGTATCAATGAAAAGCAACTGGGCGTGGTGCTGACCCGTTCGGTCAGTGCCGGCGAAGTGTTGCAAGCGGGGGACGTCAAGTTGGTGGATGTGGCCAACCCGGCCATGGCGCGCAATGTGATTACCAGTCTTGATCTGGCGATTGGACAGAGCATGCGCAGCGGGGCACCGGCTGGCAGCTGGCTACGTACCTTCATGGTGCATGCGCCATACCTGGTAAGGGCTGGCCAGCCGGTCAAGGTTGAGGCGGGTGGTGATGGTTTCAGCGTGCTGTCCGAAGGCGTGGCTAATGGCAATGCTGCGGTGGGGGATGCCGTATCGGTGCGTCTGAGCGGCGGACGGGTGATTCGTGGCGTGGTGCAGCCGGATGGTACGGTCAGTCTGAGTTATTGATAAATATTTCAAGAGTTTGCTTTTTCAGCCGATAATAGAGAAACCCCTAGCTAGTTTGGAAGGTTCCGCCATGAAAATCGACAACTCGGGTAGTGCCGTTGCTGCCTATAGCGGCCAGAGCAAGCTGGCCCGGCGCGATGCCGGCACGCAGGCCGCTGGTGTCGGATCAACCCCGACCGATAGCGTGAAAATCAATCCGCTGGCCAGCAGCATCAGTGCGCTGGAAGCACAGGCTGACACGGCCCCGGCCTTTGATGCCGCCAAAGTAGATGCCATCAAGAATGCCATTGCATCCGGAACCTTCTCGGTTAACCCGGAAAAGATTGCCGATAGCCTGATTGCGTCCACGCAAGAGCTGCTGAACCAGTAATCACCGGCACGATGGTCACGCTGCGATGACGCAAGAACAAGGTTTTGCCGAACTGTGCCGTGCCGAGGCCACACAAGTGGCCCGGCTGGTGGAACTGCTGCAGCAGGAGCAGCAGGTGATGATTGCCGGTCAGGTGCATCTGCTGGAAGATCTGGCTGACAGCAAAAGCAAGGTGCTGGACGAGCTGGCCGTGCACTCCCAGAGTCGTGCCCGGCTGATGAAGTCGCTTGGTCTTTCCGACAGCGATACCGTCTATATCTGGCTGGCGGACAAGCCTGAAGAACGTCAGGCTTGGCTGGCGCTGGAAGACCTGATCCACCGCGCACAGGGCATCAATCAGCTCAATGGCAGCTTCATTGAACAGCAACTGGGGCAGGTCGAGGAGTCACTGGCCGTGCTGCGCCAGGCCGCAGCCGCGACCCTAAGTTACGATCGCGGCGGCCAGCAGCCACAGCCGGTTGGCGGACGCCGTTTTCTCGGCTCTGCCTGATTCGCATTTCCCCTGACATGTCGCGCAGTACATGCGATGTGGTGGGCGTACCTGTCCCTTTGTGGTATCTTCGCGACTGGGCCTGAGCAAACCACCATCCATAATCTGATGACCCTGATTTCCCTGATATTTGCGCTGGCACTTGAACAGCTGCGCCCCCTGGGCAACCGTAACCGCGTATGGCATGTGTTTACCCGCTACGCCAACCACCTGGAACGCAACCTGAATGCCGGTGCCAACCGGCACGGCGTGTTTGCGTGGATGCTGGCCATCCTGCCACCGGTGCTGCTAAGCCTGGGGGTGTACTACGCGCTTTATGCAGCCAACCCGCTGCTGGCCATCCTGTGGAATGTGCTGGTGCTTTACCTCACCATGGGCTTTCGCCATTTCTCCAGCGCTTTTTCCGAGATTTCGCTGGCTCTGGCGGAAGGACGTGATCTGGACGCACGTATCGCGCTGTCCCGCTGGACTGGTCAGCCTGCAGCCGAGCTGTCGGTGGGCGAGATTTCCCGGCTGGCAATTGAGCAAGGTGTGGTAGACAGCTACCGCCATGTTTTTGGCACCATGTTCTGGTTTGTATTGTTGCCGGGTCCATCTGGTGCCTTGTTGTATCGCCTGTGCAGCATGCTGGGACAGAAGTGGGGCAGCCGTCAGGCAGAGGAGGACCGTTTTGGTCGTTTTGCCGGTAGTGCCGCAGCCTGGCTGGACTGGCTGCCGGTACGCCTTACTGCCGCCAGTTTCGCGGTAATGGGCGATTTTGAAGATGCTGTTTACTGTTGGCGCTCGCAGGCAAGAACCTGGGGCAACTACGCCAACGGCATTCTTCTGGCCTCGGCGGCCGGTGCGCTGGGGGTCAAGCTGGGCGATCCGCTCAGACAGGATTACACCATCAAGTTCCGGCCCGAACTGGGCTTGGGTGACGAGGCAGATCCGGCCTTTCTGAAAAGTGCCGTCGGACTGGTCTGGCGTTCAGCCTTGCTATGGCTGTTTGTCGTCCTGTTGCTCAGTGTCGCCAACCACATGGCCTGATGCCTGCTAACCGCCGCCCCTGATGGGCGGCGTTGCCATTTTGGCTAGGCCATGTTCATGAACAAGGGGATGTGTCGCATGCTGCGATGACATCGCCCAACCGAATTGCAGGAGCACACACATGCTGTTTTCCGAACTCGGGCTATCGCCCGAGATTCTTCGTGCCATTGAAGAACAGGGTTATACCGAACCGACACCGATCCAGGCCAAAGCCATTCCGCTGGTATTGTCCGGTCGGGACTTGCTGGCTGCCGCACAAACGGGCACGGGCAAGACTGCTGCATTCATGCTGCCCATTCTTGAGCGCCTGAAAAAGTTTGCCAATACCAGTGTTTCCCCGGCCATGCATCCGGTGCGTGCACTGGTGCTGTCGCCTACGCGCGAGCTGGCCGACCAGATTGGCGTCAATGTAAAAACCTATACCAAGTATTTGCCGCTGCGTGCTACCACCGTGTTTGGCGGCATGAATATGGATCCGCAGACTGCCGAGCTGCGCCGCGGTGTAGAGGTGGTGATTGCCACGCCGGGTCGCCTGCTTGACCACATTCAGCAGAAAACCATTCAGCTGAACAAGGTAGAAGTACTGGTACTGGACGAAGCGGACCGCATGCTGGACATGGGTTTCATCCAGGATATCCGCAAGATCATGAGCATGCTGCCCAAGGAGCGGCAGACACTGCTGTTCTCGGCTACCTTTGCGGCGGAAATCAAGCGCCTGGCTGCGGACTTCATGAAAGACCCGCAAACAGTGGAAGTGGCACGGCAGAATGCTACCAACGAGCAAGTGGAACAGCTGGTGTATTCGGTGGATGCCGGTCGCAAGCGCCATCTGCTGAGCCACCTGATCAAGAGCCGTGACATGAGTCAGGTCATCGTGTTCTGCAAGACCAAACTCAGTGCCGACCAATTGGCGCGTGATCTGAAGCGCGATGGTTTGGTGGCGGAAGCCATCCATGGCGACAAGGCTCAGGCTTCGCGCCTGGAAATCCTGTCTTCCTTCAAGGACGGCAGTCTGCGCGTGCTGGTGGCCACCGATGTGGCAGCCCGTGGCCTGGATATTACCGAACTGCCTTTCGTGGTGAATTACGAACTGCCCAATTCGCCAGAAGACTATGTACACCGTATCGGTCGTACTGGCCGTGCCGGTGCCAGCGGTATCGCCATTTCCTTGATGAGCCCGGCGGAAACCCGCCAGCATGAGGCCATTGAAAAGCTGACTCGCCAGACACTGACGCCGCAGGTGGTGGAAGGCTTCCAGCCGGGTGCCGCCGCCCCGCGTGAAGAATCGGCCCCGCGTCGCGAGTTTTCCCGTGGTGAGGGTGGTCGCGACTATGGCCGCGACGGGGCGCGTGAAGGAGGTCGTGAAGGGCGTACGAGTCCGCTGCGTTCTGCCCCGCGCGAATCGCAGCGTGATCCGATGTCCTTGCCGGCATCTGCCCTGATGGTGGGCAAGTCGGGCGAGGGCCTGAAAACCATCAATCCGACCGCCGGTAGCCGCCGTAGCCGCAAGGCGCAGCGCGAAGTACCGGCACTGCTGCTGCCGCCGCGTTACAAGGTGGAAGCCAACCGCTGAGTATTTGCCGCTGCCAGCCCGAAACCGCCCGTCGCCAGACCGGCGGTTTTTTCATGTCTGATGGAAAGGGTGGGTAGAAATGGCGGGCAGAAAAATGGCCCCCGCAGGGGCCCCAAGGAAGCAATGCTCCGTGCGTACAAATCAGACAAAAATCACCAGTGCGGCCATGGCACCATGGGCACCCATCACCAGGCTTTGTTCGATATCGGCGGTGCGTGACGAGCCGGAAATGAAGGCACCAAAGCCGTGTTCTGCCATGTCGATACGGGCATAGGCATCGCGCATGGTATCCACCATGGCATCACGCGGCACCACCAGTACCAGCTTCTGGGTCAGGAAATAGATGGAGCGGAAGTGGTTGTCCGGGTGGCTGACCCAGACCGTGGCGTTTTCTGCCACCGCCAGCTGACCGGGGACGATGGCGACATCGACATCGTGCCAGGCATGCGGATCATCCACTTCTTCATGCCCTGCCACGGTCAGGTCCACCGTGCGCCCGGCATCCGGCCAACGTGCGGCCACGACATCGGCCACGCTCTGGCCCGCTGCTAACTGGACGGCATCACCCCCCAGATTGCGGATCAGCGTGGCAAACGCCTCGAACGGGTTGTCATAGCGGATGAACGGCACGGCATGGATGTCCGGCAAAGCCGTGGCTTGCGGGCGGTTCTGGCGGATACGGGCCAGTATGCTGTCACGCGTGCTCATTGCTGCTCCTCCTTGTCCTTCTTGTCCTGTTTATCTTTTTTGTTCTGGCTGCGCTGCTGGTACTGTTCCTTGAAGCTCTGGGCCGGCATCGGTGGCAGATCACGGCCTGCGCGGCTCCAGGCGCTGTGGCGGGTGAGGCTTTCCGGGATGATGGGCACCACCTTGCGCATCACCTTGCCGCCCAGATCGAACAAGGCCGGGTGCTGGGTCAGAAAACGCATGGCCAGCAGGCCCATTTTCTTGCCGGTGGGCAGCAGGTTCTGGTCGAAGGCTTTCTTGCGATGCAGCACCAGCTGCTCGTGCAGATTGATCTTGACCGGGCAGACATTGGAGCAGGAGCCGCAGGTACTGCAGGCAAAGGCCATGCTGCCGTGTTTTTTCATGTCGCGGCTGGGGCCCAGGGTAGAGCCGATGGGGCCGGGAATAATATAGCTGTAGCTGAAGCCGCTGCTGCGGCGATACACCGGGCAGGTATTCATGCAAGCGCCGCAGCGGATGCAGCGCAGGCTCTGGTAGAAGTCTTCATTGCCCAGGATGTCGCTGCGGCCATTGTCGACGATGACGATGTGCATCTCGCCACCAGGGCGGGCCTGGTGGAAATGCGAGGTATACGTGGTGACCGGCGAACCAATGGCCGAGCGGGCCAGCAAGCGGGTGAATACCCCCAGGTGCTCCAGCTTGGGAATGATTTTTTCCAGCCCCATACTGGCGATGTGAATGGGCGGCAGGCTGGTGCCAAGGTCGGCATTGCCTTCGTTGGTGCACACCACCACGCCACCGGTTTCGGCAATGGCAAAGTTGACCCCGGTCAGGCCGGCATCGGCGGTCAGGAAGTGCTCGCGCAGATTGGCCCGTGCCGCGTGGGTGAGGTAGGTGGGGTCGTTATTGCCGGCTTCGGTACCCAACTCTTTGTGGAACAGTTCGGAAATCTGCTCTTTCTTGAGGTGGATGGCCGGCATCACGATATGGCTGGGCGCTTCGTGGCGCAATTGCACGATGCGCTCGCCCAGGTCGGTATCCACCACCTCGATGCCGCGCTGTTCCAGGTAGGGATTCAGCCCGCATTCTTCGGTAAGCATGGACTTGGACTTGACCAGCTTCTTTACCTGCCGTGCTGCCAGAATGTCGTGCACGATGCGGTTGTGCTCGTCGGCATCGGCTGCCCAGTGCACGGTGACGCCATTCTTTTGTGCATTGGCTTCAAACTGGGCCAGGTAATCGTCCAGCTGTGACAGGGTATGGGCCTTGATTTCGCGTGCCAGCCGGCGCAGTTCTTCCCATTCCGGCAGTTGCTTGGCCTGGGCATCACGCTTTTGCCGTACCCACCAGATGGCGCTGTCGTGCCATTTGGCCTGGGCGCGGTCCTTCAGGAATTCAGCCGCGGCTTGCGGGTGTTTTACGCTGTCGTCTTTCATGCAGCAGCTCCCCGGCCAGTCAGGATTTCCACGATGTGCAGCGGGCGGATGGTCTTGCCCTGGTGACGGATGATGCCACCCATATGCATCAGGCAGGATGGGTCGGCACCGACGATGAATTCCGCCCCGGTGGCTTCGTGCTGTGCAATGCGGTCTTCGCCCATGGCGGTAGACAGTTCCGGCTCATCCACACAGAAGGTGCCGCCAAAACCGCAGCATTCGTCACGGCGTTCCGGTAGTGCTACCTCCACGCCATCCACCAGCTTGAGGATGGACTCCAGGCGCGAGTGATAGGGCATCATCAGTTCGGACGGGCTGGCGTGATGCAGCTCGCGCAGGCCGTGGCAGCTTTGGTGAATGGAAACCTTGTGCGGGAAGTACACCGGCTTGGGCAGCTTTTCCAGCTTCAGCACATCCTGCAGGAATTCGATGATTTCGTAGACCTTGGGCTTGAGTTGCTGATAGTCACGGTTGTCGGCGATATACCAGTCGTAGTGGTGGGTTACATGGGAGACGCAGCTGCCAGAGGGCGCAACGACATAGTCATACTGATGGAAGACATCGGTAAAGCGCTTGGCTGCATCACAAGCGCCCTTGCTGTCGCCGTTATTAGCCAGCGGCTGACCACAACAGGATTGCTGCAGCGGATAGTCCACCTCGCAATCCAGGCTTTCCAGCAGTTCGAGTGTGGCCATGGCCACATGGGGAAACAGTTCGTTGATGAAACAGGGAATGAACAGGCCGATTTTCATGGTGCGCAGGGCCTCCGACAGGCAGGAGCAGGGTTCAGGTTACATTAGATAATGTCCATGCTGCTGCTGCCAATTCGGATTTACCCTTGGGCGCTAGGGCCTGCTCTGCTCTTGCTGGCTTTTCATGTCGGCAAAGCGGCTTACCACCTCGACAACGCCCTTGGCCTGGTGGTTGATGCGGGAAATGGTTTCTCCCACCCGCTGGGATAGCTGCACGTTGCCATTGGCCTGTTCCAGCAGGCTGTCCATGCTGGATACCGCGGTACGGGTATGTACCTGGATATCCTGCACCATGCTGTTGATTTCCACTGTAGAGCTGGATGTACGCTCTGCCAGCTTGCGCACTTCGTCTGCCACCACGGCAAAGCCGCGTCCCATCTCGCCGGCGCGGGCTGCTTCAATAGCGGCATTCAAGGCCAGCAGATTGGTTTGGTCGGCAATTTCCTTGATGGTTTGCACGATGGAGCCGATTTGCTGTGAACGATCCCCCAGTTTTTGCACCTGCTGACTACCACGTTCAATATCACCGGCCTTGGTCATGATTTCCTCGATGCTCTGTTCGATGTCAAACACCCCGGCATTGGCCAGTGACTGGGTTTCGCGCGCGGTAGCGTAAGCCAGCAGTGCCGACTCTCTTTCCATGTGTTGCAGGGAAATCTGAGCGGTGATGTCTGTAGCAAACTTGATGACGCTGCCAACCCGGCCTTGCTCGTCCAGTACCGGGTTGTAATTGGCTTCCAGCCAGATCAGCTTGCCATCGCGGCTCTGGCGCAATATGCGCCCGCTGTAATGCTGGCCGCTACGCAAGCGCTCCCATAGCGCGACGTATTCCGCACTGGCGGCAAACTCGGCAGTGCACAGTATGCGATGTGGTTTGCCAATCAGGCTGTCACGGGTATAACCGGTGGCTTGCAGGAAATTGTCATTGGCATTGAGGATCAGGCCATCCGGCGTAAATTCTATTTCGGCCATTGCCCGGTTGATGGCTTGCAGGATGGCCTGGTTACGGGTGGCTTCCGCGACATTGCGACTGATATCGGTTGCCAGCTTGATGATGCTGACAACATGGTTGTTTTCATCCTTGACCGGGGTATAGGTTGCCTGCAGCCAGATGGTGCGGCCATCTCGGGCAAGGCGGCACACCTGGCTGCGATAGAACTCGCCACGGCGCAGCCTTTCCCACAGCTGCCGATAATCCGTACTGACCGAGTATGCTGGCTCGCACAGCAGGCTGTGCGGTTTGCCCAGCAGTTCATCACGGGTGGCATAACCCATGGTGTCGAGGAAGTTCTGATTGGTATCGGTAATGCAGCCATCCGGGCTGAACCGGATGAGCGCCATGGAGTGATCCAGTGCGTTTTCCAGCTACTTGCTTGCAGAAAGTTGCCTCTCCAGGCTGGCAATCTGTTGTTTCAGGTGCTGATTGAACATTTATCTTATCCCCGAACCCGTATGGGCTTTTATAATTTGTTATAGAAGATGGCTGTGGGGTGATGAAGCTTTGAAAGAACCCCAATTTGCAATATCACGAGCGGAGACAGGCAAACTCCGGCCAGGAAAATGGCCGATAGTTTGCTTAGTGAAATTGGGTTGGTATTTATGACTTGTTATGACTTATATGTAATAGCTTGTGTATTACTGCTGTTTTGCTTTGCTGCGCTCACTTGGCAAGCCGGGTAAGAGTGTTATCCTTGGCAGGCTATACATGTTGGGGCAGCCCTCCGGAGTATCGGCAGGCATGCATTCTTCTGCCCGCTGGTCGGGTTTTTTGGATGAGGTGGTGAATCCGGGTGAGATCATGATGCCAACTGCAGCATGGCATCCGGTAATAGTCAGTGAAGGTCAGTGTGGCAACATGGTAAATATCAAACAGAATTTGACTTCCTGCTGTGCAGATCTTTGTTCAGGCAAGGCGGACGGTGACCGGATCATCCAGATGATTGCACTGCTCAAGGCATTTCATGTGCTGTATGTAAATGTGCATTCACCGGAAGCCAGATTGATCCAGCATGTCATCGAGAATCTGAAATCGGCCTATTCGGTTTTCCAGTCGCGAGATGAGATCGTGCTGATGCCGTATGAGTTGCGTGAGTTGAATGCCGCCCGGCAAGCATGCCTGTCCAAGTCGGGACGACGTAGTGCCAGCGTGCTGCATCATCTTTACGGGG
Organism: Aquitalea denitrificans; assembly: GCF_009856625.1. GTDB lineage: Bacteria > Pseudomonadota > Gammaproteobacteria > Burkholderiales > Chromobacteriaceae > Aquitalea > Aquitalea denitrificans. The sequence goes on along the minus strand of NZ_CP047241.1, from coordinate 3,611,039 downwards.
TTTATCTTGAGTACTATCGCCGCGCACTGAAAGGCATGGCCGCTTGAGGAAGCAAACCGCCGGGCCAGGATTTTCCGGTGGCCATTACAGCAAAACCCGCCAGTGTGCGGGTTTTTTTATTGCTGATATGCCGGTTGATGACTGATTTTGCGAGCAGGAATACTGGCGGAAGAGAATGGGAGTCGAACCCACCCGGGACCGCTGGCGGCCCCATCTGGTTTTGAAGACCAGCCACCCCACCGGGGGAGCCTCTCTTCCATGTCGGCTGATTATACCGGTTTCAGGTCGGCGGGAAAGTGTGCGGTCCTGTCGTGGATTCCATGCCGCCAAACAGCAGACTCTCACGTAGCAGATGGCGATCTCCCAGACGGCGGGTGAAGCCGGTACGGTCGTAAAACTCCAGAATCTGGATGGCCAGCTTGCGTCCGCAGCCCAGCTGGTTGCGGAAGGCGGCGGCATCGGCATGGCCGTGCTGCTGGCATAGCTGGCGGATGAGGTCGGCCATGGCATGCATGCTGGCATTGGAAAAGTAGCGGTCCTGCACCACGGCCATCACATGGCCCAGTCGCGCGGCCTTGTGCAGCAGGCGGCGGGTTTCGCCTTCATCCTCGCCCAGCGTGGCGGCAAGGTCGCGTACCCAGTGCGGTTCGTTACCGGTAAAGCAGGGGGCCAGTTGTTGCCAGTGCTGCTCTTCCTGCAGTGTGAAAGCCAGCACATGTTGCGGCAGATGCAGCCAGCCACGGGTCTGTTTCAGCTGGCCTTGTTGCAGCAGCTGTTCCAGCAGCAGGTTGACCGTGGCTTCGGCTTCGCCGGGCAGGGCGAGCCGGCGCAGGCGTCCACGGCTGGCACCGAGTTGGTCTGGCTGCTGTTGGTGCAGCATGGCCAGTCGTTGTAGCAGGGTTTCCTGCATGTCGGCCCAGTGTTGCAGGTGATAAAAGCGGCCGGCAACCTGCTGGCCCGGGCTGTCCGCCAGCAGCTGCCGCAGGGCTTGCTCATCCAGCTGCATCGCCCAGGCAAAGTCCTCCAGTACCACCGCTTGCTGCCGGCTTTGCAGTTGCAGCCGCGCGGTCAGTGTCAGCTCTGCGCTTTGCAATTGCTGCAGATAGGCCAGCCGGGCGGGCTGACGCTTGCCCCGGCCTGGCACTTGCAATTCCAGCACCCGGGCACCCGCGATGGTGTCGCGCGCACTGGCGTCGCGCAGGATCAGGCGGTCGTCATTGGCCAGCCACAAGGGGTGATCCAGCACTAGTTCGGCCAGCGCGCTTTCTCCGGCGGCCAGCTGGCTGCGGTTGAGCAGCGCCAGCCGTCCGGTAATGTGGCGTGCTGCATGGTGGATATGCATGGCCTGCCAGTGGCGCAAGGGGGCGATGGCCTGCACGCTGACTGTGATGCGGCTGCTGGGAGCTGCTGGCGCGGTGCCAAACAGCCAGTCACCGCGCTGGATGTCTTTTTTTTCCACGTCGCCAGCCAGATTCAGCGCAATGCGTTGCCCAGCCTGGCCGGTTGGTGCGGCCGTATTTTGCACATGCAGGCTACGCACCCTGACCGGGACATCTCTGCCACTGAGCCACAGCCGGTCGCCTACCTGCACCTCACCGCCTAGTGCGGTGCCGGTCACCACCAGTCCGGCTCCACTGAGGCTGAAGGCGCGGTCGATGGCCAGGCGAAATCGTTGGCCGGATGACTGGGGAAGCGCCGACAGGTGTTGCAGCAGGTGCTGACGCAGCGCATCGATGCCCGCGCCAGTGTGGCTGGAGACAAAGAAAACCGGTGCCGCTGGCCATGGGCTGGCGGCCAGCAGTTGGCGGATGTCGTCGGCCACCGCCTGCTGCCGGGTTGAATCGGCCAGATCGCATTTGCTGATGACCACCGTCAGTTGCGCAATGCCGCTAAGCTGCAGGATGGCCAGATGTTCCCGGGTTTGCGGCATGATGCCGTCGTCAGCGGCAACGATCAGCAAGGCGTGCGGAATGCCGGACAGGCCGCACAGCATGTTGGAGAGGAATTTTTCATGGCCGGGGACATCGATGAATCCTGCTACCCGCCCATCCGCCAGCGGTAGATAGACATAGCCCAGGTCTATGGTCATGCCGCGCTTTTTCTCTTCCGGCAGCCGGTCGGCATTCTGGCCGGTCAGCGCGGTGAGCAGGGCGGTCTTGCCATGATCGACATGGCCGGCGGTGGCAAAAATCATGCGATGGAGCGGTCTGCCGGGTGTTCAAGGCCAACCGGGTCGATATGGGTCATCACATTGAGTACCGGATGGGCCGCCATCACCCGTTCGCGTGCCTGCTCGGCAATGGTGTGGGCATCGAAGACATTCATGTGGCCATCCACTTCCAGATGGACATCCACCAGGATCAGATCGCCCATCTTGCGGGTGCGCAGGTCATGCAGGGCTCGGACGCCGCTGGTGCCCAGCAGAGTGGTGCGAATGGCATCGGTTTCTTCGGTGTCGGCGGCGCGGTCCATCAGGTCGTGCAGCGAATTCCAGGCAAAGCTCCAGCCCATCTTGCCCACGATGAAGCCCACGATCAGTGCGGCAACCGGGTCGAGAATCGGATAGCCCATCAGGTTCCCGATGATGCCGATAGCCACTACCAGCGATGACGCCGCATCTGAACGCGCATGCCAGGCATTGGCCACCAGCATGCTGGAGCGCACTCGTTGTGCTACCGCCAGCATGAAACGGAACAGTAATTCCTTGGCCACCAGCGCGGCGATGGCAACCCACAGCGCCACGCTGTGTACGGTGGGGATGGATGAGGGGTCGTGAAACTTGACGGCGGCAGACCACAGCATGCCGATGCCAACGGCCAGCAGCAGCAGGCCCAGCACCAGCGAGGCGGCGTTTTCGTAACGCTGGTGGCCATACTGGTGGTCATCATCCGGTGCCTTGCGGCTGTGATGGCCGGCCAGCAGCACGACAAAGTCGGACAGCAGATCGGACAGCGAGTGGACGCCGTCAGCCACCAGGGCCTGTGATTTGGCAAACACGCCAATCAGGATCTGGGCCGTGGCCAGCACGATATTCACCCATACGCTGACCATGGTGCTGCGGTGGGCTGCCTTGTTGCGGGCGGCGTCGTCCGTGGTTTCATGCGGTGCATGGCTGGTGTGTATGGTCATGGCAAGGTGGTCCGGATCAGGTGGGGAGTGCAGTATGCCATAGCTGGCTTAAGTTTTTATTAATTGGATTTTATTTTGCGGTAAATAAAAACAATAATAAGAATGATCTGCATTTCGCCGGTGTTGGCGGCTGATCATGTCAGAATAGCGCCTGTTATCCATCCTGTTGCGGAATCCCCTTGGCCCTGTTGCTCAAGTCCCTGCTCGGCGCACTGGCGGTGGTGCTGATCAGCCTGCTGTCGCGCTCGCGCAATTACTACATCGCCGGCCTGGTGCCGCTGTTTCCCACGTTTGCGCTGATTGCCCACTACATTGTCGGCAGCGAACGCGGCGCGCTGGCGCTCAAGACCACGGTGCTGTTTGGCATGTGGTCACTGCTGCCTTATTTCATCTACCTGTTCAGCCTGTATTGCCTGCTGGACCGTTTGCGCCTACCCTGGGCGCTGGCTGCCGCCACCCTGTGCTGGGGCGTGGCGGCCTTGGTGCTGATTCTTGGTTGGAGCCGCTGGCACGGCTAGCCGGGGTTTGCGCTCTGCACTGTCAGGCCAAGATTCGCCAGAAAAGTGGCTTCGTCTTCCAGACAGCGCAAATCCAGCCACAGCTTGCCATCGTACAGGCGGCCAATCACCGGGGAGGGCAGGTTGCGCAGTCGGGTAGCCAGCGCTTCCAGCGTGCTGCCACGGCCATCGTGCGGGCTGAAGGTAATGGCCCAGCCGGGCAGGCGGTCTACCGGCAGCGAGCCGCTGCCAATCTGTGACAGGCAGGCCTGCTCTGTGGTGTCGAAATCACTGCCGGCAAAATCACGCAGCAGCGGCAGCAAGCGCTGGGCCTGCTGTTGCATATCGGCCTGCGGGCGCACCAGGCGGCGCAGTGTGGGTAGCTGGCGTGCCAGCCGGTCTGGCTGCAGATAAAGCCGCAAGGTGGCTTCCAGTGCGGCCAGTGTCATCTTGTCGCAGCGCAGTGCGCGCTTGAGTGGGTGTTGCTGGATTTTGTCTATCCAGCTTTTCTTGCCGATGATCAGCCCGGCCTGCGGGCCGCCCAGCAACTTGTCGCCGGAAAAGCTGACCAGATCCACCCCCTGGGCAATCATCTGCTGTGGCATCGGTTCCGCCGGCAGGCCATAGGCCGACAGATCGATCAGCGCACCGGAGCCCAGATCGGTGGCCGCCGGCAGGCCGTGTTCATGCGCCAGTGCGGCCAGTTCGGCCTCGCTGACGCTGTGGGTAAAGCCTTCTATATGGTAATTGCTGGTGTGCACTTTCATCAGCATGCCGGTTTCCGGGCCGATGGCCTGGCGGTAGTCGCGCAAGTGGGTGCGGTTGGTGGCACCCACCTCTACCAGTTGGCAGCCAGCCTGGCGCATGACGTCCGGCATGCGGAAAGCCCCGCCGATTTCCACCAGTTCACCACGTGACACCACCACTTCGCGGCCTGCCGCCACGGTGGACAGCAGAATCAGCACCGCTGCGGCATTGTTGTTGACCACGCAGGCGGCTTCCGCCCCGGTCAGCTCCTGCAGCAATTCGCTGATGGCGGTATCGCGATGGCCACGACCGGCACCATCCAGATCGTATTCCAGTGTCACGGCCTCGCGCATGGCGCGGCTGACCGCTTCGACCGCTTCTTCCGCCATCGGCGCACGCCCCAGATTGGTATGCAGCACCGTGCCGCTGAGGTTGAATACCGGGCGGATCTGCACCTGCTGACGGGTGCAGACGCGCTGGCTGGCTTGCTCGGCCAATTGGTGTTCGTCTTCTGCCCAGCGCGGCAGGCTGTTGTTGCTGCGGATGTGCTGGCGGGCTTCGTCCAGGGTCTGGCGCACGGCTTCGGCCAGTGCGGCATTGCCGTGGCGATCCAGCACTTTTTCCAGCAGCGGATGGTTGAGCAGCCGGTCTACCGAGGGCAGGCGGGCATACAGGTTTTTCAGCGGCATGACATGTGTTTTCAGAAGCGGGAATAACGATAGAGCAGGTAGAGCAGGCCCACCAGCAGCAGATTGCCGGCCAGCCAGCCCAGCAGGTGCAGTAGCTGGCTGCGCCGGTCGCTGGCGGATTCGCAACGCTGGCGGTGCAAGGTGTGGGCAATGCATTGCCAGCCGTTCCAGGTGGCTTCGGCAATATCAGCCGGCAGGGACAGCAGTTTGCTGTCTGGGCGCGGGTCGCTGGTGTGCATGGCAATCTCCTGCGAAGCGGGTAGGTTCATTCTGGATACTAGCCGACTGCAGACAGCAATGGATAGTGATGTTTCAACTGCACGTATAATGCCGCCATGACTGAACAATCCATGCCCCCATTTGCCGGCCTGACGCCGGACGTCCTGCTGGATGCGGTGGAAAGCCTGGGGCTACGCGCCTCCGGCAGCCTGCTGGCACTCAACAGCTATGAAAACCGTGTCTATCAACTGGGCATGGAGGACGGCCCACCGCTGGTAGCCAAGTTTTACCGTCCGGCGCGCTGGAGCGATGCGCAGATTCTGGAAGAGCATGCTTTCAGTCTGGAACTGGCTGAGCGGGAAATCCCGGTGGTGCCGCCCTTGCTGTTTGGCGATGCCAGCCTGCATCACTACCAGGGTTTCCGCTTTGCCCTGTTTGCCCGTCGTGGTGGCCGGGTACCGGAGCTGGGTGACAGCAACACGCTGGAGTGGATAGGCCGTTTTCTGGGGCGTATCCACGCGCTGGGACAGGTCCTTCCGTATCAGTTCCGCCCCGCGCTGGACATCCGTAGCTTTGGAGAGGAGTCGGTTGCCTATCTGCTGGACGGCAATGTGCTGCCGGCTGATTTGCGCGAAGTGTATCGCGGTGTGGCCGCTCAGGCGCTGGATGGCGTGCGGCGCTGCTTTGAACGTGCCGGTGCGGTACGGCAGCTGCGGCTGCATGGCGATTGCCACAACGGCAATATGCTGTGGACTGATGATGGTCCGCATTTTGTCGATTTCGACGATAGCCGCATGGGCCCGGCAATGCAGGATTTGTGGATGTTGCTGTCTGGCACGCGTGATGAGCAGTCGGCCCAGTTAGCCGACGTGCTGGCCGGCTACGAGGACTTTTGTGATTTCGACCTGCGCGAGCTGTATCTGCTGGAAGGTCTGCGCACACTGCGCTTGCTGCATTACGCAGCCTGGCTGGCGCGGCGCTGGGATGATCCGGCATTCCCGGTGGCGTTTCCCTGGTTTGCGCAGCCGCGCTTCTGGGAGGAGCAGATTCTCTCGCTGCGTGAGCAGATTGCCCTGATGGATGAGCCACCGTTGTGGCGACTGCCCTAGGCTTCAATCAGCTTGCTGCATGGCAAAAGCGTTGACAGATCTTAGTTGACGGCGCGTGGTGTCGGGTTGAAGCCGGGCTGGTGTTGTTTGGCCCAGGGCAGAAACTGGCTGGCGTCCATCGGCCGGGCAATGAAATAACCCTGTCCCAGTTGGCAACCGTGTTGTTGCATGATGTCCAGGTCCTGTTGTGTTTCTATGCCTTCGGCTACCGTACATAGTTTCATGCGGGTGCCAAGTTCGATGATGCTGTCGGTGATGGCCTGCAGATGAGGCTTGTCGGCAATCGAAGTAACTAGTGACTGGTCGATTTTCAGTTCGGTGAAGGGAAATCGGGTGAGTTGCTGGAAAGTGGCAAAGCCGGTACCAAAATCATCAATCGATAGCCCCATGCCGGCCAGCCGCAGGCGGGCGGCAATGCCGATGGCGTCGGTCAGGCTGTCGGAAATGGCGGTCTCGGTAATCTCAAAAGTAATGTATCGGGCAGGTACCCGACTGCGTTGCAACCGGCTTTCCACGGCGGTGATCAGGCTGTTGCCCTGTAGGGAGCGGGCCGAAAGATTGATGGACAATGGCAGGCGCAGACCGTGGCGCGCCCACTCCTGCCATTGGCTCAAACCCTGTTCCAGCATGCTGAGTGTCAGTTCGGTAGCCCAGTCGTTCTGTTCAATCACCGGAATGAAACGGGCCGGGGCAATCAGCCCGCATTCCGGATGCTGCCAGCGCGCCAGCATTTCCGCCCCCTTGATGTGGCCGGTTTTAAGGTCGGTCTTGGGCTGGTAGTAAGGGATGATCTGGCCTAGCTCCAGCGCCTGACGCACGTTGGCCGGGTCGTATAGCGGGCAGGTTTCTCCGTTTTTTCCTGCCTGGGGGTATAGCCGCTGCAGCAAATCCAGCAGCTGGTTTTTATTCAGCGGTTTTTTCAGGCCGCCCAGTACCTGCAGACCCAGACCCGCCCCCATCAGCTCCAGTGTGGAAATGAGCATGTAGTCCTTGCCTGATGTCAGCACGATGTACGGGGCAAGCTTTTCCGCCGCCAGTTGCTGCATCACCTGCACGCCGTCCATGCGCGGCATTTCCAGGTCGAGCAGCATCAGATCCGGCAGGCGTTCACGTGCCATGGCCATGCCTTCCTCGCCGTTGGCCGCGTGCCTGACACTGGAAAAACCCAGTTGCTGGCAGATTTCGCTGGCCAGTTGTCGGTGCAGGTTGCTGTCTTCCACGATCAACACATCCTGCATGTCGGCAAGCTGCATGCTGTCGGTCTCCTTCAGCGGCATATGGCCTTGGCAATGGTGTCCAGCGGCATTACCTCGTCAGCGGCCCCCAGCTTGATGGCTTCCTTGGGCATGCCGAACACCACGCAGCTGTCTTCATCCTGGGCGATGGTCTTGGCTCCTGCATCGTGCATTTCCTTCAGCCCCTTGGCACCATCATCGCCCATGCCGGTCATGATGATGCCCAGTGCATTGCGCCCGGCAAACTTGGCGGCGGAGCGGAACAGCACATCGACCGAAGGTTTGTGGCGGCTGACCAGTGGTCCGTCCACCACTTCCACTTGGTAGTAGGCACCACTGCGCTTGATCATCATGTGCTTGCCGCCAGGGGCGATCAGTGCCCGACCCGGCAGGATGCGGTCGCCACTGGCGGCTTCCTTGACTTCGATTTCCGACAGCCGGTCCAAGCGTTCGGCAAAGGATGCGGTGAATTTTTCTGGCATATGCTGCACGATGGCCAGCCCCGGGCAGGTGCGCGGCAGCTTGGTCAGAATGGCTTCCAGTGCTTGGGTGCCACCGGTGGAGGTGCCGATGGTGACGATGCGTTCGGTGGTCTGGAACATCTGCTGGCCTGTCGGTGCGGCCAGCACGGCATCTGCCGACAGCTTGGGGCGGGTTTCCAGCGGAGTGGGCGGCAGGCTGCGCATGCGGCTCATGCGGGCCAGCGCTGCGGCCTTTACCGCCTGAACCAGCAGGTTGTTGCTGTCCTGCAGAAACTGTTTTACGCCTGCATGCGGCTTGGCAATGACTTCCACAGCACCGGCAGCCATGGCCTGCATGCTGATGTCGGCCCCTTTCTGGGTGAGCGAGGAGCAGATAACCACCGGCGTGGGCCGGCTGGCCATGATCTGTTTGAGGAAGGTAATGCCGTCCATGCGCGGCATTTCCACATCCAGCACGATCACGTCCGGCCACTGCTGCTTCATTTTTTCCATGGCCACAATGGGGTCGGTGGCCACATCCATCACCTCGATACCGCTGCTGGCATTGAAGATTTCGCTCAGCACCTGCCGTACCACGGCGGAGTCGTCCACGATCATGACTTTGATGCTCATGCTTTTTTCCTTGTTTTGGCCGACAGCTTGTCCTGCGTGTCACCGTCCTGTGACAGGCGCACCCAGACATCGCCGGATTGCACGTCAAACACCACCATGCGGGGGCTGCTTCCACCCAGATCCTCCGCCTGCACATTCAGTCCCAGCTGTCGGGCCAGTTGCCGCGCCATTTCGACATTGCGGGCGGCCACATCATTGCTGCTGCGCTCCCCCTCCCGGTGCGACAGTACCGTGGCACCGCCCAGCAGCTTGACTTGAAACTCCCGCAGCGGCCTGCCACAAGCCAGCGCCGCTCGCAGCAACAGCAGCATGGCCTCGTCACCGTAGCGGCCGGACAAGGTGTCGCTGCTTTCGTTGCGCCGCGCCAGCAGGTAATGACACATGCCCCCTTGTAGCAGCTGTGGATGCCACATCACGATGGAGACACAGGACCCAAGCAAGGTGCTGATGATGTATTCCTGATCCGCGAATTTCCATTCA